>NZ_RJVI01000002.1:590533-607980 GCF_003751635.1 Inmirania thermothiophila | reverse complement strand
GGGCGCCGTGGGGTGACGAGGCATGAGGCGCAGCGACTACGGGCGACCCCTGGACCTGCGGCGCGGTGTGGTGGAGATGGCCCACGGCGGCGGCGCGGACGCGGGCGCGCGGAGCGCGTGGTGCGGGGAGCGGCGCGGGCCGCCGTGGGGTGACGAGGCATGAGGCGCAGCGACTACGGGCGACCCCTGGACCTGCGGCGCGGTGTGGTGGAGATGGCCCACGGCGGCGGCGCGGACGCGGGCGCGCGGAGCGCGTGGTGCGGGGAGCGGCGCGGGCCGCCGTGGGGTGACGAGGCATGAGGCGCAGCGACTACGGGCGACCCCTGGACCTGCGGCGCGGTGTGGTGGAGATGGCCCACGGCGGCGGCGGGCGGGCGATGGCGCAGCTCATCGAGGAGCTCTTCCTGCACCACCTGGACCCCGACGCCGGCGGCGCGGGCGACGATTTCGCGGTCCTTGCGCTGCCGCCGGGGCGGGTGGTGATGGCCACCGACGCCCACGTGGTGACGCCGCGCTTCTTTCCGGGGGGGGACATCGGCGCGCTGGCGGTGCACGGCACGGTCAACGACGTCGCCATGGCCGGGGCGAGGCCGCTGCACCTGGCGGCGAGCTTCGTCCTCGAGGAGGGCCTGCCGCTGGCCGAGCTGGAGCGCATCGTCGCCTCCATGGCCGCGGCCGCCCGCGAGGCCGGGGTCCGCATCGTGACCGGGGATACCAAGGTGGTGGAGCGGGGCAAGGCCGACGGGCTCTACATCACCACCACCGGGGTCGGCGTGGTGCCCGAGGGGGTGGAGATCGGCGGGGCGCGCGCCCGTCCGGGCGATGCGGTGCTGGTGAGCGGACCCGTCGGGGACCACGGCATCGCCATCCTCGCCGCCCGCGGCGAGCTGGGCTTCGAGGTGCCGGTGCGCTCCGACACCCAGCCGCTGGCGGACCTGGTGGCCGCCATGGTGGCGGCGGTGCCGCAGCTGCGCTGCCTGCGCGACGCCACGCGGGGCGGCGTGGCGGCGGTGCTCAACGAGATCGCGCGCCAGTCCGGGGTCGGGATCCGCCTGCGGGAGGAGGCGGTGCCGGTGCGGCCGGAGGTGGCGGCGGCCTGCGAGTTCCTCGGCCTCGACCCCCTGCACGTGGCCTGCGAGGGCCGGCTCGTGGCGGTCTGCCCTGGGGATCGGGCGGACGCCCTGCTCGCGGCCATGCGCGCCCACCCGCGCGGGCGCGAGGCGGCGATGGTGGGGGTGGTGGTGGAGGACGCGCACCACTTCGTCCAGATGGAGACCCGCTTCGGCGGCAGCCGCATCGTGGACTGGCTCCACGCCGATCAGCTGCCGAGGATCTGCTGATGCGCATCCTGCTCCTCTGCCACGGCTTCAACAGCCTCAGCCAGCGCCTCTACGTGGAGCTCGCCGCGCGCGGCCACGACCTCAGCGTCGAGCTCGACATCCACGACAGCGTCACGGAGGAGGCGGTGGCGCTGTTCCGCCCGGAGCTGGTGCTCGCGCCCTTCCTCAAGCGGGCGATCCCGGCGTCGGTGTGGCGGCGCGTGCCGTGCCTGGTGGTGCACCCGGGGCCGCCCGGGGACCGCGGGCCCGCGGCCCTCGACTGGGCGATCCTCGACGGTGTGCCCGAGTGGGGGGTGACGGTGCTGCAGGCGGAGGCGGAGATGGACGCCGGGCCGGTGTGGGCCTGGCGCACCTTCCCCATGCGCGCGGCGCGCAAGTCGAGCCTCTACCGCTTCGAGGTCACCGAGGGGGCGGTGGCGGCGGTGCTGGAGGCGGTGGCGCGCCTGGAGGCCGGGCAGGGACCGCCCCCGCCGCCGGCGTCGCATCCGGCCGCCCGCGGCTGGCGCGGGGTGGTGCCGCGCGCGGTGCGGGCGGTGCGCTGGGGCGAGGACGACGCCGCCACGGTGCTCGCCAAGGTGCGAAGCGGCGACGGCTTCCCCGGGGCGGTGGCGGAGCTTGCCGGCCGCACGGTGCGGCTCTTCGACGCGCACCCGGCGCCGGGGACGGCGGGGCCGCCCGGCGCGCTCCTCGCGCGCCGGGAGGGCGCGGTGTGCGTGGGCACGGGGGAGGGTGCGGTGTGGATCGGGCGGCTGCGCGCCGAGGGCGAGCCCGAGGCGGTGAAGCTGCCGGCGACGGCGGTCCTCGGGGATGCCGCGGCGGCGCTGCCGGAGCGCGAGGGCGATCCCTTCACCGCGCAGGGAGACGGCGCGGGGGAGATCCGCTACGAGGAGGCGGGCGGCGTCGGCTACCTCCGCTTCGACTTCTACAACGGCGCCATGCGCACCGCGCAGTGCCGGCGGCTGGAGGCCGCGGTGCGCGGCGCGGCGCAGCGGCCGGTGCGGGTGCTGGTGCTGACCGGGGGGCGCGACTTCTGGTCCAACGGCATGGACCTCAACAGCATCGAGGCCGCCGAGAGCCCGGCCGACGAGTCCATGCGCAACATCGAGGCCATGGACGATCTGGTGCTGGCGCTGATCCGGTGCACCGACCGCATCGTTGTCTCCGCGCTGCGCGGCAACGCCGGTGCCGGCGGCTGCTTCCTCGCGCTCGCCGCCGACGAGGTCTGGCTGCGCCGGGGCGTGGTCCTCAACCCCCACTACCGCAACATGGGCAATCTCTACGGCTCCGAGTACTGGACCTATCTGCTGCCGCGACGTGTGGGCCCGGACGGTGTCGCCCGGGTGCTGGACCGGCGCCTGCCCATGGGGGCGGCGGAGGCGCACGCGCTGGGCCTAGCCGATGCGGTGGGGCCGGCGGCGCCGGAGGCCTTCGACCGCTGGGTGCGCGAGCGCGCGCAGGCGCTGGCCGCGGATCCGGGGCTTGCCCGCCGCATCGCGGAGAAGGCGCGCCGGCGGGCCGCCGACGAGGCGGAGCGGCCCCTCGCCGCCTACCGGGAGGCGGAGCTGGCGCGGATTCGGCTCAACTTCTACGGCTTCGATCCCAGCTACCACGTCGCCCGCTACGACTTCGTGCACCGCCGGCCGCACTCGTGGACGCCGCTGCACCTGGCGATGCACCGCCGCGGCGGCGTGACGAGGACGGTCGGGTCGTGAGCGGGCCGCCGGTGGTGCTGGTGGTGGACGACGAGGTGCGCTCGCTGGAGGCGCTGCGGCGGGTGCTGGAGGAGGAGTTCGTGGTGCTCACCGCGCGCAGCGCCGAGGAGGCGGAAGCGGTCCTCGGGCGCGAGTGGGTGCACGTGATCCTGTGCGACCAGCGCATGCCCGGGCAGACCGGGGTGGAGTTCCTGCGCCGGGTGCGCGAGCAGTGGCCGGACGTGGTGCGCATGATCCTGTCCGGCTACACGGACTCCGAGGACATCATCGCCGCGGTCAACGAGGGCGGCATCTACGAGTACATCACCAAGCCCTGGGATCCGGACGAGCTGGTGCGCAGCGTGCGGCGCGGGGCGGAGCTGCACCGGCTGCAGCGGGAGAACCGGGCGCTCGCCCTGGAGCTGCGCATGGCCGAGCCGACCCTGGCCCGCGCGGTGGCGGAGAAGGGCGCGCGGCTTCGGCGCCGCTTCGGCTTCGACGCCATCGTGCGCGGCGAGGGCAGCCCCCTCGAGGCGCTCTGCCGCCTGGCCGCGCGCATCGCCGCCTACGACATCCCCGTCCTGCTCACCGGCGAGTCGGGCACGGGCAAGGAGCTGCTCGCCCGCGCCATCCACTACGCCAGCCCCCGCAGCGGCCGGCCCTTCGTGGTGGAGAACTGCGGTGCGCTGCCCGACCAGCTCCTGGAGTCGGAGCTCTTCGGCCACAAGCGCGGGGCCTTCACCGGGGCCTTCGCCGACCACGAGGGCCTGTTCGCCCAGGCCGACGGCGGCACCCTGTTCCTGGACGAGATCGGCGAGGTCTCCCCCACCTTCCAGGTCAAGCTGCTGCGGGTGCTGCAGGAGGGGGAGTTCCGCCCCCTCGGCGCGAGCCGGCCGCGGCGCGCCGACGTGCGCATCATCGCCGCCACCAACCGCGACCTCGAGGCCGAGGTGCGGGCCGGACGCTTCCGCGAGGACCTCTTCTACCGCATCGCGGGCTTCGTCCTCGAGGTCCCGCCGCTGCGGGCGCGGCCCATGGACATCGCGCCCCTGGCGCAGCACGCCCTGGAGGCAGCGACGCGCCGCTTCGGCAAGGAGGTGCAGGGCTTCGCGCCCGAGACCCTGGCCTGTCTCGAGGCCTACCCCTGGCCCGGCAATGCCCGCCAGCTGGTGCACGAGGTCAACCGCATGGTGGCGCTGGCGGACGGGCCGGTGCTGGGGCCGGACCTGCTCAGCCCCTCGGTGCTGCACGCCCGCGCCGCGCCGCGGCCGGATCCCGTCGCGGAGGAGGCGGCGGGGACGGGAGGGGGGCTGCGCGAGCGGGTCGAGGCCCTGGAGCGGCGCATCCTCTACGAGACCCTGGTGCGCCACCGCTGGAACAAGAGCCGGGCCGCCGAGGAGCTGGGGCTGTCGCGGGTGGGGCTGCGCAGCAAGCTGCAGCGCTACGGTCTCGACGGCGACCGCCGGGAGCGGGCGTAGGCGAGGGGCGGCCGGATGGCGGGGCGGGGCAGGCGCGGGCGGAGGCTGCTGGAGGCGGTGGAGCTGCCGCCGGGCCTCGCCGGCGAGGCCCTCGGCGAGGCGGCGTGGATCGACGTCATCCGCAAGATGGACGAGGTCTATGCCGATCTCGTCCGCTACCAGGTGGAGCTGGAGGAGAAGAACGCCGCCCTCGAGGAGGCGCAGCGCTTCATCGCCAGCGTGCTGGCCTCCATGTCCGACGTGCTGCTGGTGGTGGACGTGCGCTGCCGCATCCAGCGCGCCAACGGGGCCGTGGAGCGCTTCACCGGCCGCAGCGAGGCTGCGCTCCTGGGCAGGCCGGTACATCTCCTCTTCGACCGGCCGAGCCGGGAGCGGCTGCGGGCCTTCGCCGCGCGCATCCGCGAGGCGCCGGTGGAGGACTGTGAGCTGACGCTGCGCGGTGCCGACGGCCGCCCGGTGCCGCTCTCGGTCAACTGCACGGCGCGACGCGACGGCGACGGCCGCTTCCTCGGCATGGTCCTGCTCGGCCGCCCCGTGGGGGAGCTGCGGCGGGCCTACGCCGAGCTCGACCGCGCGCACCGGGAGCTCAAGCAGGCCCAGGCCCAGCTCGTCCACTCGGAGAAGATGGCCTCCCTGGGCCGCCTCGTCGCCGGGGTCGCCCACGAGCTCAACAACCCCATCAGCTTCGTCTACGGCAACGTCCACGCCCTCGGTCGCTACCGCGAGCGCATCGTCCGCTACCTGACGCTGGTGCACGAGCGCTTCGGGGGCGATTCCGAGCTCGAGCAGGCGCGCGAGGCGCTGCGCATCGACCGTCTGCTGGAGGATCTCGCGCCGCTGCTGGAGGGCACCCTCGAGGGGGCGCGGCGGGTGAGCGAGATCGTGCAGGACCTCAAGCGCTTCTCCGCCGAGGCGCGCGGCCCGGTGGAGCCGTGCGATCTCGCCGAGCTCGCGCGCACGGCGTGGGCGTGGACGGCCAAGGGGGTGCGGGGGCCGCTGCCGCGGCTGGTGATGGCGGTGGAGGGGCCGCTCACCGTGCGCGCCCACCGGGGCCAGATCCAGCAGGTGCTCATGAACCTGCTGCAGAACGCGGTGGACGCCGTGGCGGGCCGGGAGGATGGCGCCGTGGAGGTGCGCGGCGGGCGCACGGCGGCGCAGGTGTGGCTGGAGGTGGCCGACAACGGTCCCGGGATCCCGGAGACGGACCTCGGCCGCGTCTTCGACCCCTTCTTCACCACCAAGCCCGTGGGGGAGGGCATGGGTCTGGGGCTCTCCATCAGCTACGGCATCGTCGAGCGCCACGGCGGCAGCCTCGAGGCGGCGAACCGTCCGCAGGGCGGGGCCGTCTTCACGCTGCGCCTGCCGGCCGCTGCGCCGCCGCCCTGACCGCGGGCGGCGCCTGCCCGCTGGCCCGGAGGCGCTGGCATCGCCTACCATGCACGGCCGGGGGCGTCCGGAGGAGACGATGGACGAAGAGCTGCAGGCGATTCTGCAGGAGTTCCTCGCGGAGAGCGGGGAGGCGCTGGACCAGGTGGAGAACGACCTGGTGGCGCTGGAGCGGGACCCGCATGACCTGGAGGCGTTGCGGCGGATCTTCCGCGCGATGCACACCATCAAGGGTACCTGCGGCTTCCTCGGCCTCGCGCGGCTGGAGCGGGTGGCGCACGCGGGGGAGGGGCTGCTGGCGCGCCTTCGCGACGGCGAGCTGGCGATGACGGAGGAGATCGCCAGCGCGCTGCTGGCGCTGGTGGACGCGGTGCGCGGGATGCTCGCCGAGGTGGAGCGCACGGGCACCGACGGCAGCGACGGCCACGACGAGCTGGTGGCGCTGCTCGGGCGGTTGAAGGAGGGCGGTGCCGCGCCGCGGGAGGCGCCGGCCGAGGCCGGGGGCGGTGCCGCGCCGCGGGAGGCGCGGACCGGCGCCGCGGCCGAGGAGGGCTCCCCGGCGCAGGCCGGCGCGAGCGCGGAGGCCGCGGCGGCGGAGGCGCCCGCACCGCCGGAGAGCGCCGAGGCGGCACCGGCGGCGGGGACGCCGCCCGCCGCCCGGGGCTCGGCGGAAGGGCACATCCGCGTCGACGTGGCGCTGCTCGACCGGCTGATGAACCTGGTGGGCGAGCTGGTCCTCACCCGCAACCAGATCCAGCAGTTCGCGGACGAGGAGGAGGACGGCACCTTCTCGCGTGCGGTGCACCGGCTCGATCTCATCACCCGCGAGCTGCAGCAGGAGTTCATGAAGACCCGCATGCAGCCCGTGAGCAACGTCTGGAGCAAGTTCCCGCGCGTGGTGCGGGACCTCGCCCGCGAGGCGGGCAAGCGGGTGCGGGTGGAGATGGAGGGCAAGGAGACCGAGCTCGACCGCAGCCTCATCGAGGCGATCCGCGACCCGCTCACCCACCTCGTGCGCAACGCCGTCGATCACGGCATCGAGGCGCCCGAGGAGCGCCGCGCCCGCGGCAAGCCCGAGGAGGGACTGCTGCGCCTGTCGGCGCGCCACGAGGGTGGGCACGTGGTGATCGAGATCGAGGACGACGGCGGCGGCCTGCCCACCGAGCGCATCCGCCGAAAGGCGGTGGAGCGCGGGCTGCTCTCGGGGGAGCAGGCGGCGGCGATGGGGGAGCAGGAGCTCGCGCAGCTCATCTTCCAGCCGGGGTTCTCCACCGCGGAGAAGGTGACCAAGATCTCGGGCCGCGGCGTCGGCATGGACGTGGTCAAGACCAACATCGAGACCTACGGCGGCACCATCGAGGTGGACAGCCGCGCCGGTCGCGGCACCACGGTGCGCATCCACCTGCCGCTGACGCTGGCCATCATGCCCGCGCTGGTAGTGGCCTGCGCCGGGCAGCGCTTCGCCGTCCCGCAGGCGAGCATCGCCGAGCTCATCGGCCTCGCAGGGGCGGGGCAGGGGATCGAGTGGCTCCACGGGGCGCCGGTCTACCGGCTGCGCGGGCAGCTCCTGCCGCTGGCCTTCCTCGACCGGGTGCTGGGGCTGCGCGAGCGGGGCGAGGGCGGCCATATCGTGGTCATCCGCACCGAGCGGCGGGCCTTCGGGCTGGTGGTGGACGACGTGGTGGCGAGCCAGGAGATCGTGGTCAAACCCTTGCCGCGGCTGCTCAAGGGGGTGCACGAGTTCGCCGGCTGCACCATCATGGGCGACGGCCGGGTGGTGGTGATCCTCGACGTCCTCGGCGTGGCCCAGAGGGGTGGGCTCGTGGGCGAGGGGGCGCAGCACGTGGTGGCCATGCGGGCCGGGCCCGAGGAGGGGCCGGCGGTGGAGGCGGGGGCGGCGCGCTGGCTGGTGGTGGACAGCACCGACGGCGGGCGCATGGCCCTGCCCCTGGAGGAGGTGGTGCGGCTCGAGGAGCTGCCGCGGGAGCAGATCGACCGCGCCGGCGAGCGCCTGATGGCGCGCTGCCGCGGGCAGATCCTGCCGCTCGCGCACATCGCCGACCTGGTGGAGGAGCGCCGCCGCCGGGCGCGGGCGCCGCGCCGCCTCGAGGAGGGCGATGCCGCGGTGCCGGCCATCGTCTGCGCCGGCGCCGGGGGCGAGTTCGCGGTGCTGGTGGAGGGGGTCGTGGACATCGTCCCGGCGGTCCCGCTCAAGGGGCCGCCGACCCGCGGCGGGGTGCGCGGCACGGCGGTGGTCCATGACCGCGTCACCGAGGTGGTGGACACGGCCTGGCTGGCGGCGCGGATGGCGGAGGCCGGGGTATGAGCGGCGAGCGGGCGGTCTGCGTGTTCCACGTCGGCGACCACTGCTGCGGCGTGGACGCCGTGGCGGTGCAGGAGGTCCTCTCCAGCGAGGCCATCACGCCCCTGCCGCTGATGCCGCCCGAGCTGGTGGGGCTGATCAACCTCCGCGGCGAGATCGTGCCGGTGCTGGACGCGCACCGGCTGCTGGAGGTGGAGGGCGGCCCGGGCGAGGTCCACCTCGTGCTGCGCGCCGGGGGCGAGCACGTGAGCCTGCTGGTGGACCGGGTCGAGGAGGTGGTGGCCGCGCCCGAAGGGGCCTTCGAGGAGGCGCCGCCCACCGTGGGCGGGCGGCTCCGCGACTTCGTCCTCGGCACCTACAAGCTCGAGGGGAGCCTGCTCCTGATGCTGGACGCGGGCCGCATCGGCGCGCTGCGCCAGGCGGATCTCGCGGCCGCCGGCCGGGCCGGGCCATGATCCGCGTGCTCGTGGTCGACGACGCCGCCGCCGTCCGCCACCTGCTGCGGGTACGTCTGGCCATGGACCGCGAGATCGAGGTCGTGGGCACGGCGCGCAACGGCGCCGAGGCGCTCGAGCAGATCGAGACCCTGCGCCCCGACGTGGTGATCCTCGACCTGGAGATGCCGGTCCTGGACGGCCGCGGGGTCCTGCAGCGGCTGAAGGGGCGTCGCCCCCGCCCGCAGGTGCTGGTCTTCAGCACCTACGCCCGCGAGGGGGCGCGCGCGGCGGTGGAGGCGCTGCAGCTCGGCGCCGCCGACTTCGTGCGCAAGCCGAGCGGCGGGCACGAGGCCGTGCAGGCGGTGGTGCGCGACGAGCTGATCCCGCGCATCAAGCTCCTCGGGGGGCGGGGGCGGGCGCGGGTGACGACGCCGCAGGCAAGGGCGGCGCCGTCGCCGGGCGCCGGTGCGGTGCGCGCGGTGGTGATCGCCGCCTCCACCGGAGGGCCGCAGGCGGTGCGGGAGGTGGTGGGCGCGCTGCCGGCGGGGCTCCCGGTGCCGGTGCTCGTCGTCCAGCACATGCCGGCGCTGTTCGTCGAGCAGTTCGTCCGCTCCCTGGACGCGGCCTGCGCGTTCGCGGTGCGCGCGGGCGAGGACGGCGCGCGCGTGCGGCCCGGCGAGGCCTGGGTGGCGCCCGGGGACCGCCACATGGAGGTGCGGCAGGAAGGGGGGCGCGTGGTGCTGCACCTGCACCAGGGGCCGCCGGAGAACGGCGTGCGGCCTGCGGCGGATCCGCTCCTGCGCAGCGCCGCGGCGGTGTGGGGCGGGGGGGTGCTGGCGGTGATCCTCACCGGGATGGGCCAGGACGGGCTCGCCGGCTGCCGCGCCGTGCGCGAGGCCGGCGGGCGGGTCATCGCCCAGGACGAGGCCACGAGCGTGGTCTGGGGCATGCCGGGCGCGGTGGCCCAGGCGGGCCTCGCCGATGCGGTCCTGCCGCTGGCGCGGATCGGCCCGGCGGTGAAGGCGGCGGTGGCGGCGGCGGTGGCGCCGGGCGGGGCCCGGGAGGCGCACGGTGGCGCCGATCTCTGAGGCCGACCTCCGTCTCGTGCGGGCGCTCGTGGCCGAGGACGCGGGCATCGAGCTCGACGAAGGCCGCAGCCATCTCGTGGAGGCGGGCCTGTGGGATGTGGCCCGCGAGCGGGGACTGGACGGCCCGGAGGCGGTGCTCGCGCGCCTGCGCACCGGGCGGGACCCCGGCCTGCGCCGGCGCGTGGTCGAGGCCATGACCATCCACGAGAGCTCCTTCTTCCGCGACGGGCACCCCTTCGAGGCACTGCGCGACGTGGTGCTGCCGGCGCTGGTGCGGGCGCGGAGGGCCGAGCGCAGGCTGCGGATCTGGTCGGCCGCGGCGGCGGCGGGGCAGGAGGCCTACAGCGTCGCCATGCTGCTGGTGGACCACTTCCCCCAGGTCGCGCAGTGGGACGTGGAGATCCTCGGCACCGACATCGCCCGCGACCAAGTGGAGCGGGCACGGACCGGGGTGTTCGGCGAGCACGAGCTGCGCCGCGGCGTTCCGGAGGCGCTGCGGCGGCGCCATTTCGAGGCGGTGGAGGGCGGGTGGCGTGCGAGCGCGCGGCTGCGGCGGCTGGTCCGCTTCGAGGTCGTGAACCTCGCCGGCGCCTGGCCGCGGCTGCCGCGCATGGACCTGGTGCTGCTGCGCAACGTGCTCATCTACTTCCCGCTGGACCTGCGCGAGCGGGTCCTGGAGCGGACGCGGCGGGTGATGGCCGACGACGGCTGGCTGCTCCTCGGCGCCACCGAGACCACGATCCGGCTCGGCGCCCGCTTCGAGCGCGTCGTGGTCGGCGCCACCGCCTTCTACCGTCCCGCCCTTGAATCCTCGGGGGTCGGGCAGGTATAAGCGGAGGCCGGGTCGCCCACGGCCGCAAGGGAAAGGAGAAGGGGATGAAGGTGCTGATCGCCGACGACAGCCACGCCATGCACATGATCATCAAGCGCACCCTGCGCCTGGCCGGGTTCGAGGATCTCGACGTGGTCTTCGCCAGCGACGGACGGGAGGCCCTGGAGAAGATCCGGAGCGAGCGCCCGGACGTGGTCCTGTCGGACTGGAACATGCCGGAGATGTCCGGCCTCGACGTGCTGCGCGCCGTGCGCGCCGAGGGCATCGGTTGCCACTTCGGCTTCGTCACCACGGAGGCCACCGACGAGATGCGCGCCCTGGCCAAGGAGGAAGGGGCCGAGTTCCTCATCGCCAAGCCGTTCACGCCCGAGACCTTCGCCGAGGTGCTCGGGCCGTACCTGGGCTGAGGCGGCCGTGGCGGGGCGGCTGCCGGAGGCCCGCGAGATCCGGAGCACTCTGGGGACCCTCCTGGGGCGGGATCCCGAGGTGGAGCCGCTGGCGCAGGCGGCGGTGGAAGCGGGCGACTGGGTCGGGGTCTACCGCGACAACGGGGGCGAGGTGCGCGGTCTCTGCGCCTTCGACCCCGAGGGCGCGGTGGCGGTGGCCGCGGCGCTGTCCATGCTGCCGCCGGGGGCGGTGGCCGAGGCGCGGGCGGCCGGCATCGAGGGCACGCTGCGGGAGAACCTGCACGAGGTGCTCAACGTGTGCGTGGTGCCGCTCAGCCGCGCCACCGGGATCAGCATGCGGCTGCGGGAGATGGTGCGCGGCGACGGACTGCCGGCGGAGGCGGCGGCCTTCGCCGCCGCCGGGCGTGCGGGCGGCTACGCCTTCGAGCTCCCGGTCTACGGGGCGGGGCGGATGGTACTGGTGATCGGGGTCTGACCCCGCGCCCCGGAACGACGAGAAGGGGGGGACGATGCGCCTTGCGAGAAACATGCGCGTGCGCAGGCTGGTGCTGTGGGTGCTGCCGGTGGTGGCGGCGGTGTGCGCGGTGCAGGTCGGACTCCTGCTCCAGGTGCGGGAGCAGGTGCTGGTGTTCGGCGAGCACCACATGCAGGCGTCGCGGGCGGCACTCGTCGGCGAGCGCGCCCGCTACGACGTCGCTCAGGTCCAGCAGTTCCTCACCGACGCCTCGCTCACGGGCGACCGCGGGGCGTTGGAGGAGGCGCGTGCGCACCGGGACGACGCCCTCAAGCTGCTCACCGCGCTGGCCCGCCTGGAGCCGGAGCGCGCGGGCGAGATCGAGGCGATCGGCGAGGGCGTGCGCAGGCTCTTCGAGGTGGGCACGGAGATGACGAAGGCCTACCTCACGGTGAACCGGGAGGCGGGCAACGCCGTCATGAAGCGCCCGGAGGACGGCTTCGACGCCTCGGCGGCGGCGCTCGCCGCACAGATCGACGCCCTCGTCAAGGAGCTTGGGGAGCATGCCCACGAGGCGGCGCGCGAGACCGAGGCCGCGACGCGGCGCAGCGTCGCCGCCGTGCTGGTCTCCTACGCCGTGGCGCTGGCGCTGATCGTGGCGCTGGCGGTGCTCCTCTACCAGAAGGTCATGCCGCCCCTCGAGCGGCTCGAGCGGGCGATGCAGGGGCTTGCCGCGGGGGAGGCGAGCCTCGACGTCGTCCTCCCGGTGGAGGGTCGGGACGAGATCGGGAGCATCGCCGACGGCTTCAACCGCTTCGTCGCCAAGATCCGCGCCCTCGTGGAGGAAAGCGGCGCGGTCGGCCGCGACCTCAAGGCCGCGGGCTCCGAGCTCGCTCAGCGCAACGGGGACGTGCACCGGCGCATGGAGCGGCTGCGCGAGGAGATGACGCAGGTGGCGGCGGCCATGAACGAGATGGTGGCCTCGGTCAAGGAGGTGGCGCGCAACGTCGCTCACGCCTCGGACGAGGCGCAGCAGTCGGATGCCAACGCCAAGCGCGGCGCCGAGGTGATCATGGAGGTGGTGGCGCGCATCGGGCGGCTGGCCGAGGAGATGGACGAGACCAGCGCCGTGATCCACAAGCTCGGAGCCGACTCGCAGAACATCGGGCGGATCCTGGAGGTCATCAGCGGCATCGCCGAGCAGACCAACCTGCTCGCCCTCAACGCCGCCATCGAGGCCGCGCGCGCAGGCGAGCACGGGCGCGGCTTCGCGGTCGTCGCCGACGAGGTGCGGGCGCTGGCGCGGCGCACGCGGGAGGCCACGGCCGAGATCCAGGACATGATCGGCCAGATCCGCTCGGGCGCCGAGGATGCGGTGCGGGTGATGGAGCGGGGCAAGGAGCAGATCGAGGCCGCGGTGCAGCACGCCGAGCTGGCCGGGCGCTCGCTGGAGCAGATCACCTCCTCGGCCTCGGCCATCAACGACCTCACCTCGCAGATCGCCGCCGCGGCCGAGGAGCAGAGCAGCGTCGCCGAGGACATCCACCGCAGCATCGACGGCATCGGCCAGCTCGTGGCGGAGGTCACCGAGGCCTCGGCGGGGACGGCGGAGCTGGGGCAGCGTCTGGCCGAGGCGGTGGCGCGGCTCGAGGCCTCGCTGGCGCGCTTCCGCCTCGCCGCGCGCGCGGCGGCGGGGGAGGTCTGAGCCGCGCGGAGGCGCCGCCCCGGGGCCCGGTGCCGACGCCCGCTCGCGCCGGGGCGCGGCCGGGGCGGTCGCCTGCACCGCCGCCGGGGCCGCGCCGCCCTCCGGCGGCGCCACGGGGACCGCGCGGGCGGCACGCGGGGTGGCGCATTTTCTTCTTGCAGGGGGGCGGAGCCTGTGCTTGAATCCCCCCTGACCCGGGCGTTCCGGGTCGGAGTGTACGTGAAGCGTTCGATCGAAGAGAGCATCAGCCGCAAGGCGTCCCGCCGGTTTCCCCGCATTTTCCGCGACCGAATCCGACCTCGTCTTTTCGACTGATCCCCCTCCGACCGTTCCTTCGCGGCACTTTTCCGTACAGACATCGAGTGTTTGGGTAGAGGAATGAGCATGAACATCTACGTCGGAAACCTTCCTTACAGCGCCACGGAGGACGAGCTGAGGGCGGCTTTCGAGCAGTACGGCCAGGTGGATTCGGTCAACATCATCATCGACCGCGAGACCAACCGCTCGCGCGGCTTCGCCTTCGTGGAGATGCCGGTCTCGAGCGAGGCGCGGGCGGCCATCGACGCCCTCAACGGCACCGACATGGGCGGGCGTTCCCTGCGCGTCAACGAGGCGCGTCCGCGCGAGCGCCGTCCGGCGCGCCGCTTCTGAGCGTCCGGCGTCCATCCGCGAGGTATATCGACATGACGACAGCACAGGCCAAGACCGGCGACACGGTCAAGGTGCACTACACGGGCACCCTCGATGACGGGACCGTGTTCGACTCCTCCAGGGGGCGCGAGCCGCTGGAGTTCACCATCGGCGAGGGGATGCTCATTCCCGGGTTCGAGGAAGCGGTGATCGGCATGAGCGTGGGGGAGCGCAAGAGCGTCTCCATCGGCTCGGACGACGCCTACGGGCCGCGCCACGAGGAGATGGTGCAGACCATCGACCGGGCGGTGATCCCGGAGGACATCGACCTCGAGGTGGGCACGCGCCTGACCGCCACCGGCCCCGGCGAGCAGCCGCTGCTCCTCACCGTGGTGGAGCTCACCGAGGACACGGTGACCGTCGACGCCAACCACCCGCTGGCGGGCAAGGACCTGACCTTCGAGATCGAGCTGGTCGAGATCGTCTGAGTCCGCGCCGCCGGCGCGCCGCACGAGGCCCCGGGGCTGCGGCGCCGGGGCCTTTCTTCGTCCCGCCTCAGTCTGCGCCGGCGAGCCGGCGGCGCAGGGCCTCGCGGCAGGCGAGCAGGTGCGCCGCATCGCGGCCGGTGGCGGCCATCTCCCGCACCAGCACCTCGTCGGCGACATCCAGGAGGGCGACCACGGCGATCTCCTCTCGCTCGGCGGCGTCGCGGGCCCGCCGCAGGAGCTCCACCGTGCCGTAGCCGGCCTCGCGCAGGCGCACCCAGCGCAGCAGCCGCGCCAGCGGGATCTCGCAGAAGCAGCGGCGCGGCGCCGGCGGACCCGGCGGCGATTCCGGGTGCATGGGCTTGCCTCCCCACCGTGCAGGCCAACCTGCCCCTTGATCATGGCATAATCCGCCGCTTCGCGAAGGGGGCGGGCATGGTGCGGATCCTGCCGGGGGGGGACGAGCGGGCGCTGCGCGAGGCGGCGGGGCTGCTTCGCCGCGGCGGCCTCGTGGCCTTCCCCACCGAGACCGTCTACGGGCTCGGGGCCCTCGCGCGGGACCCCGCCGCGGTGGCGCGCGTCTTCGCCGCCAAGGGCCGGCCGGCGGATCACCCCCTCATCGTCCACCTCGCCGAGGCCGGCTGGATGGGGCGCTGGGCGCGCACGGTGCCGGAGCCTGCGTGGCGGCTCGCCGAGCGCTTCTGGCCGGGGCCCCTGACCCTGGTCCTGCCGCGGGCCGAGGGGGTGCCCGACGCCGTCACCGGGGGGCAGGACACGGTGGGCCTGCGCGTGCCGGCGCACCGCATCGCGCGGCGGCTCGTCGCCGCCGTGGGCGACGGCGTGGCGGCACCCTCGGCCAACCGCTTCGGCCGCATCAGCCCGACGCGGGCGGAGGATGTGGCGGCGGAGCTGGGCGAGGCGGTGGACGCCATCGTGGACGGCGGGCCCTGCGCCGTGGGGGTGGAATCCACCATCCTCGACGTCAGCGGGGCGCGGCCGCGGCTGCTGAGGCCGGGCGGGATCCCGGCCGAGGCCCTCGCCGAGGTCCTGGGCGAGATGCCCGCGCCGGCCGGGGCCGCCGCGCCGAGATCGCCGGGGCGGCTCGCCGCCCACTACGCCCCGCGCACGCCGCTGGAGCTGGTGCCGGGGGCGGAGCTGGCCGCGCGCGCCGCCGCCCTTGCCGCCCGCGGCGCACGGGTGGCGGTGCTCACCCACGGCGCGGAGCGCCCCGCCGCGGCGGCGGTGGTGGAGCGCATGCCGGCGCAGGCGGAGGGCTACGCGCGGGCCCTCTATGCCCGGCTGCGGGGGCTGGATGCGGGGGGGTTCGACCGCATCCTGGTGGCGGAGCCGCCGCGCGGCGGGCTCTGGGAGGCGGTTGCCGACCGGCTGCGGCGGGCGGCGGCGGGTTCCGGCGCGGAAGAGGAGGAGAGGACGTGAAGCCGCTGGTGGGCGTGATCATGGGCTCGGTCTCCGACTGGGAGACCATGCGGCATGCGGCCGAGACGCTGGAGGCGCTCGGCGTGCCCCACGAGGTGGAGGTGGTCTCGGCCCACCGCACCCCGGACAAGCTCTTCCGCTACGCCGAGACCGCGGCGGCGCGGGGCCTCGAGGTGATTATCGCCGGCGCCGGCGGGGCCGCGCACCTGCCGGGGATGACGGCGGCGAAGACGGTGCTGCCGGTGCTCGGGGTCCCGGTGCAGTCGCGCACCCTCAACGGCCTCGACTCGCTGCTCTCCATCGTGCAGATGCCCGCCGGGATCCCGGTCGGGACCCTCGCCATCGGGCGCGCCGGGGCGGTCAACGCCGCCCTGCTCGCGGCGGCGATCCTGGGCATCCGCCACGCCGCCATCCGCGAGGCCCTCGAGGCCTACCGCCGGCGCCAGACCGAGGCGGTGCTGGCGCGCCCGGACCCGCGGGAGGGGCCGAAGGCGTGATCGTCGGTGTCCTGGGCGGCGGGCAGCTCGCCCGCATGATGGCGCTCGCGGGGCACCCCCTGGGGGTGCGGCTGCGGGTCCTGGATCCCGCGACCGACGCCTGCGCCGCGGTGGCCGCCGAGCACATCCGGGCGGCCTGGGACGACGAGGCGGGGCTGGCGCGCCTTGCCGAGGGGGCGGTCGCGGTCACCTGCGAGTTCGAGAACGTGCCCGCCGCGAGCGCGCGCGGGCTGGCGGCGCGGGTGCCGGTGCGGCCGGGGCCTGCGGCCCTCGCGGTCGGGCGCGACCGCCTGGAGGAGCGGCGGCTGTTCGAGGCGCTGGGCATCCCGGTGGCGCCCTACGCGCGGGTGGACGAGGCCGGCGACCTCGCCGCGGCGGTGGCGCAGGTGGGGCTGCCGGCGTTCCTCAAGCGGCGCGAGCTCGGCTACGACGGCAAGGGTCAGCGGCTCGTCACCCGCCCGGAGGAGGCGGAGCCGGCGTGGGAGGCGCTCGGGCGCGCGCCGGCGATCCTGGAGGCCCGGGTGGCGTTCTCGCGGGAGGTCTCCGCGGTGGCGGTGCGCGGCCTCGACGGCCGCATCCTCCACTACCCCCTGAGCGAGAACGTCCACGGCGGCGGCATCCTGCGCACCGCGCGCAGCCGCCCCGGGGATCCCCGCGCCGACGAGGCCCGCGACTACGCCGAGCGCATCCTGCGCGCGCTGGACTACGTCGGGGTGCTGGCGCTGGAGCTCTTCGAGGTGGACGGGCGCCTCCTCGCCAACGAGTTCGCGCCGCGGGTGCACAACTCCGGCCACTGGACCATCGAGGGCGCCGAGACGAGCCAGTTCGAGAACCATCTGCGCGCCGTGCTGGGCCTGCCGCTGGGGTCGACGGCGCCGGTGGGGCATGCGGCGATGGTCAACTTCATCGGGCGCATGCCGGATCCCGCGGCGGTGCTCGCCCTCCCCGGCGTGCATCTGCACGACTACGGCAAGGCGCCGCGGCCGGGCCGCAAGGTGGGGCACGCGACGGTGCGCGCCGACGACGAGCGGACGCTGGAGGCGGTGCTGGCGCGCCTGCAGGCGCTGGCGGCGGCCTGAGGTGCCCCTCCCCGTCCTTCCCCGCGGGCGGGGAGGGGGTGTTTCCCCTCCCCAACCCTCCCCGCGGGCGGGGAGGGGGTGAGGCGCAAGCCTCCGAGCGGTGGTGGGGTGGCCGGAGCCGGCGAGCCCGGTTCCCGCGCGTCCTCGACCTAAGCGAGGGCTGCCGCGAGGAGGCGCC
>NZ_RJVI01000002.1:300000-590527 GCF_003751635.1 Inmirania thermothiophila | reverse complement strand
AGCGGCGCAAGCCTCCGAGCGGTGGTGGGGTGGCCGGAGCCGGCGAGCCCGGTTCCCGCGCGTCCTCGACCTAAGCGAGGGCTGCCGCGAGGAGGCGCCGCGGACGCGGGGGCGCGAAGCGCCGGGTGCGGGGAGCGGCGCAAGCCTCCGAGCGGTGGTGGGGTGGCCGGAGCCGGCGAGCCCGGTTCCCGCGCGTCCTCGACCTAAGCGAGGGCTGCCGCGAGGAGGCGCCGCGTGTAGTCGGCCGCGGGGCGCTCGAAGACCTCGGCGGCGGGGCCGTGCTCGACGATGCGTCCGGCCCGCATGACCACGATCTCGTGGGCGAGCGCGCGCACCACCTTGAGGTCGTGGCTGATGAAGAGGTAGGCGAGCCCGTGGCGCTGCTGCAGCCGCAGCAGCAGCTCGATGATCTGCGCCTGCACGGAGCGGTCCAGGGCCGAGGTGGGCTCGTCGAGGACCACGAGGCGGGGCCGCAGGACCATGGCCCGGGCGATGGCGATGCGCTGGCGCTGGCCGCCGGAGAACTCGTGGGGGTAGCGGTGGCGGGCCTCGGGGTCGAGGCCGACCTCCTCGAGCGCCTCGATCACCCGCCGTTCGCGCTCGGCGGCGTCGGCCCCGATGCGGTGTGCGCGCAGCCCCTCCTCGACGATCTGCCCCACGGACATGCGCGGGTTGAGGCTGCCGAAGGGGTCCTGGAAGACGATCTGCATCTCCCGGCGCAGGGGGCGCAGGGCGCGGCTTCCCAGGCCCTGCAGGGGGCGGTCGCGGAAGCGGATCTCGCCCCGCGAGCGCTCGAGGCGCAGCAGCGCCAGCGCCAGGGTGGTCTTGCCCGAGCCGCTCTCGCCCACGACGCCCAGGGTGTGGCCGGCGCGCAGGCGGATGGAGACGCCGGCGACGGCCTCGAGGTGCCGCCTGGCGCGGCCGAGGAGGCTGCGGCCGAGGGGAAAGCGCACCCGCAGGTCGCGGGCCTCGAGGAGCACCGGCGCCTGAGGCGGCGCAGGGGGCGGGGTGCCGCCGGGTTCGGAGGCGAGCAGGCGCTGGGTGTAGGGATGGCGTGGCCGCGACAGGACCTCGGCGGTGGCGCCCCGCTCGACGATCTCGCCGTCCTTCATGACGCAGACGCGCTCGGCCATGCGGCGCACGACGCCGAGGTCGTGGGTGATGAGGAGCAGCGCCATCCCGAGCCGCCGCTGCAGCGCCTTGAGCAGGTCCAGGATCTGGGCCTGGATGGTGACGTCCAGGGCGGTGGTGGGCTCGTCGGCGATGAGCAGATCCGGCTCGTTGGCCAGCGCCATGGCGATCATCACGCGCTGGCGCTGGCCGCCCGAGAGCTGGTGCGGATAGGCGGAGAGGCGCGCCTCGGGGTCGTCGATGCCCACCAGCGCCAGCAGCTCCAGGACCCGGGCGCGCACCGCGCGCGGGCCCATGCCGCGGTGGATGCGCAGGGTCTCGCCGATCTGCTTCTCCACCGTGTGGAGCGGGTTCAGCGAGGTCATGGGCTCCTGGAAGACGATGCCGATGCGGTCGCCGCGGATGGCCCGCAGGACGGGCTCCGGCGCGCCCACGAGCTCCTCGCCGCGGAAGCGGATGGAGCCGCTCGGGTGGCGGGCGGTGGGGTAGGGCAGGAGCTGGAGGATGGAGAGGGCGGTGACGGACTTGCCCGAGCCGCTCTCGCCCACCAGCGCCAGGGTCTCGCCCCGCTCGAGCCGGAAGGAGACACCGCGCACCGCGTCCACCGGCTCGGCCCCCGGCGGCTCGAAGCGCACCGAGAGGTTCCGCACGTCCAGCAGCGGCGCCTGCCTCATCGCGTCTTCCTGGGATCGAAGGCGTCGCGCAGGGCCTCGCCGATGAAGATGAGCAGGCTCAGCATCGCGGCCAGCACCGTGAAGGCGGTGATGCCGAGCCACGGGGCCTGGAGGTTGGCCTTGCCCTGGGCGAGCAGCTCGCCCAGGGAGGGCGATCCCGGGGGCAGGCCGAAGCCGAGGAAGTCCAGCGAGGTCAGCGTGACGATGGCGTTGTTGAGGACGAAAGGGAGGAAGGTCAGGGTCGCCACCATGGCGTTGGGCAGCACATGGCGGAACATGATGGTGATGCGCCCGACGCCGAGGGCGCGGGCGGCGCGCACGTAGTCGAAGTTGCGCGCGCGCAGGAACTCGGCCCGCACCACCCCCACCAGGGTCATCCACGAGAAGGCGAGCATGAGGCCCAGCAGCCACCAGAAGTTGGGCTCGACGATGCTGGCGAGGATGATCAGCAGGTACAGCACCGGCAGCCCGGACCAGATCTCGATGAAGCGCTGGAAGAGGAGGTCCACCCAGCCGCCGAGATAGCCCTGGACGGCGCCCGCGGCGATCCCGATCACGGTGCTGGCGAGGGTCAGGGCGAGGCCGAACAGCACCGAGATGCGGAAGCCGTAGATGAGGCGGGCGAGCACGTCGCGGCCCTGGTCGTCGGTGCCGAGCCAGTTCTCGCGCGAGGGCGGCGCCGGGGCGGGCACCGGCAGCGCGTAGTTGATGGTGTCGTAGCGGTAGCGCACGGGGGGCCACAGCATCCAGCCGCGGGCCTCGATGCGCTCGCGGATCCAGGGGTCGCGGTAGTCGGTCTCGGTGGGGAAGTCGCCGCCGAAGACGGTCTCGGGGTAGCGGACGAACACCGGGAAGTACCAGCGGCCCTCGTAGCGCACCAGCAGCGGCCGGTCGTTGGCGATCAGCTCGGCGCCGAGGCTCAGGCCGAACAGGCCGAGGAAGATCCACAGCGACCACCAGCCGCGGCGGTTGCGGCGGAAGGCGAGCAGGCGGCGGCGGTTGAGCGGGCTCAGCGCCATCAGCCCTCCCGGCGCTCGAAGTCGATGCGCGGGTCGATCAGCACGTACATGAGATCGCCCACGAGGTTCATCACCAGCCCCAGCAGGGTGAAGAAGTAGAGGGTGCCGAACATCACCGGGTAGTCGCGGTTGATGGCGGCCTCGAAGCCGAGCAGCCCGAGCCCGTCGAGGGAGAAGATCACCTCGATGAGCAGCGAGCCGGTGAAGAGGATGCCCACGAAAGCCGAGGGAAAGCCCGCCACCACCAGCAGCATGGCGTTGCGGAAGACGTGCCCGTAGAGCACCCGCCGCTCGGTGAGCCCCTTGGCGCGGGCGGTGAGGACGTAGTGCTTGTGGATCTCCTCGAGGAAGGCGTTCTTGGTGAGCATGGTCAGCCCCGCGAAGCCGCCGATGACCATCGACAGCACCGGCAGGGTGATGTGCCAGAAGTAGTCGGCGATGCGCGCCGGCCAGGAGAGCTCGTGCCAGTTCTCGCTCACCAGCCCGCGCAGCGGGAACCAGTCGAGGAAGCTGCCGCCGGCGAAGAGCACCACCAGCAGCACGGCGAAGAGGAAGCTCGGCACGGCGTAGCCGACGATGATCACGCTGGAGGTCCAGAGGTCGAAGCGCGAGCCGTCGCGCACCGCCTTGGCGATGCCGAGGGGGATCGAGACGAGGTAGACCAGCAGCGTCGTCCACAGCCCCAGGGAGATGGAGACCGGCATCTTGTCCAGGACCAGCTCCACCACCGTGCGGTCCTGGTAGAAGCTCGTGCCGAAGTCGAAGGTGAGGTAGTTCCCCATCATGTCGAGGAAGCGCTCGAGCGGGGGCTTGTCGAAGCCGTACATGCGCTCGAGCTCGCGTACGAGCGCCGGATCGATCCCGCGGGCGCCGCGGCTCGCCTCCGTCGCCGCGGGAGCGGATGCGGCCTCGCCGGCGGCGCTGCCCGCGAAGCGGGCCGTGGCCTCGATCCCGTGGCCGCGAAGCTGCGCGAGCACGCGTTCCACGGGGCCGCCGGGGGCGGCCTGCACGATGAGGAAGTTCAGCACCATGATCCCGAACAGGGTCGGGATCATGAGGAGCAGGCGGCGCAGGATGTAGGCGCGCATGGCCTCCGTGGGGTCAGCGTGTGCGCGCCGCGGCGATGCGCTCCGCCTTGGCCCGGTCCACCCACCAGGTGTCGAAGGCGAGCGCGTAGGGCGGGTTCACCGGGGGGCGGCCGAAGAGGTCCCAGTAGGCGACGCGGAAGTAGTTCAGGTGCCAGTGGGGGATGACGTAGTGGCCCCACAGCAGCACGCGGTCGAGGGCGCGGGCGCGGGCGACGAGGCTGGCGCGGTCCGGAGCGGCGATGAGCAGCTCCACCAGCTCGTCCACCACCGGGTCGCGGATGCCGGCGAGGTTGCGGCTGCCGGGGGTGTCGGCGGCGGCCGAGGTCCAGAAGTCGCGCTGCTCGTTGCCGGGCGAGAGCGACTGCGGGAAGACCGCCACCGTCATGTCGAAGTCGAACTGCTGGAGCCGGTTCTGGTACTGGGTGGGATCGACGGTGCGCACCCCCGCCTCGATGCCGAGCCGCCGCAGATTGCGCGCGAAGGGCAGGGCGATGCGCTCGAAGCTGGGGTTGACCAGAAGGATCTCGAAGCGGAACGGTCGGCCGCTGGCCCTCTCCACCATGCGGCCGTCGCGCACATCGAAGCCGGCCGCGCGCAGAAGCCCCATGGCGGTGCGGAGCTGCCCCCGGATGTCGCCCTGCGGGTCGCCGGGCGGGGGCGCGTAGGGCCGGGTGAAGACCTCCTCGGGCACGCGGCCGCGGTAGCGCGCGAGGATGGCGAGCTCCTCCGGCCCCGGCGTGCCCGTGGCGGCGAGCTCGGAGTTGGCGAAGTAGCTCGTGGTGCGGGTGTAGGCGCCGTGGAAGAGGTTGCGGTTGGTCCACGCGAAGTCGAAGGCGTAGCCCAGGGCCTCGCGCACGCGGCGGTCGCGGAACATCCAGCGCCGCGTGTTGAAGACGAAGCCCTGCATGCCGGCCGGACGCCGGTGCGGGATCTCCACCTTCTTCACCAGCCCCTGGCGCAGCGCGGGGAAGTCGTAGGCGGTGGCCCAGTTCTTGGCCACGTTCTCCTCGCGGAAGTCGTACTCGCCGGCCTTGAAGGCCTCAAGCGCCACGGTGGTGTCGCGATAGTAGTCGATGCGGATGCGGTCGAAGTTGAAGCGTCCGCGGTTGACGGGGAGGTCCTTCGCCCAGTAGTCGCGCACGCGCTCATAGGTGACGGAGCGGCCGGGATCGACCGTTTTCACGCGGTAGGGACCGCTGCCGAGGATCGGCTGGAGGGTCGTCTTCGTGAAGTCGCGACCCTGCCAGTCGCGCTTCGAGAGCACCGGGAGCTCCGCGACGATGAGCGGCAGCTCGCGGTTGGCGCCGGGCTTGAAGGCGAAGCGCACGCGGCGCGGGCCGAGGACCTCGGCGCGGTCGACGCTGGCGTAATAGGCGCGGTAGAAAGGGTGGCCCCTGGTGCGCAGGGTCTCGAAGGTGAAGACGACATCCTCGGCGGTGATGGGGCTGCCGTCGTGGAAGCGCGCCTCGGGCCGGAGGTTGAAGACGATCCAGGAGCGGTCGGGGGCGAGCTCCATGCTCTCGGCCACCAGGCCGTAGCGGGTGAAGGGCTCGTCGGCGGAGGCCACCGTGAGGGTGTCGAAGGTCATGCCGATGCCCGCCGGGGCGATGCCCTTGAGGATGAAGGGGTTGAGGCTGTCGAAGGTTCCGATCTCGGCCAGCCGCACGTCGCCGCCCTTGGGGGCGTTCGGGTCGACGTAGTCGAAGTGGGTGAAGCCGGCCCCGTACTTGGGCTGGCCCCACATGGCCAGTGCGTGCACCGGCTCGGCGGCGGCGAGGGGCGACGAGGCCCACAGCATCGCCGCCCACAGCATCGCGTGCAATCGGCCTCGCATCTTGCTTCCCCCGTTGGCGTTCATGGCGGGGCGGGCCCCGGCCCGCACGTTTGCGATCCCGCCGCCGTCGTGCCGGTTCCCGCGCGGTGCGACAGCGTCTCGATCCGGCCGTCGACCAGATCGTAGCGCCAGCCGTGCACGCGCAGCCTGCCTGCGGCCAGGGCGTGGGCGACGACCGGGTAGGCGGCGAGACGCGCCACCGACAGCATCACCACGGCGCGCTCCCAGCACGCGGGGTCGGCCTCGTCGCCGCAGCCTGCCGTCCGGCGTGCGGCGTCGGCGTGGGCCATCCACTGCCCCAGGCGGCCCGATGCGCGGCCGCCGGCCCATGCCGCCACGCCGGCGCAGCGGGCGTGGCCGAGCACGACGAGGTCGCCGACGCCGAGGGTCTCCACGGCCACCTCGAGGGCGGCGCCGAGGGCGTCGGCGGCCGGATCGTCGTGGGGCGGCACCAGGGCGGCGACGTGACGGATCACGAACAGCTCGCCCGGGCCGGCATCGAAAAGCAGGGCGGGATCGACGCGGGCGTCGCTGCAGGCGATCACGGCGAAGGCGGGCTGCTGTCCCTGCGCGAGAGCGCGGGCGCGCCCGGGCGCGGCGTCGAACAGCCCGCGCCGGAAGCGGGCGAAGCCATCGAGCAGGCGGCGGGTCATGGGCACCCCGTCGGCATGGAAACCGCGCGCATTGTACGTCGAAGGCCGGGAGCGGCGAACCGGGCCGGCGGCACGCACCGCCGGCCGCGGGCCGGGGTGGGGTAGACTGGACGGCACCCGCAAGTCGCGGTCCCGCCCGGGCGGTGTGCCGCGACCCCCGATCCGGACACCGATCCCGGCGGGGCCGGATGCCCGAGGTCCTCGATGCCGGAGAGCTTCGTCCATCTGCTGCCGCTGTTCGTGCTGGCAGCTCTGGTGGTGCCGGTGGCGGTGCGCCTCCGGCTGGGGGCTATCGTCGGCTTCATCGCTGCCGGTGCGCTCGCCGGGCCGCTGGGGTTCGGGTGGGTGACGCGCTCGGAGGAGATCGCGGCGTTCGCCGAGCTCGGGGTGGTGGCGCTGCTGTTTCTCATCGGTCTGGACCTGCGACCGGAACGGCTCTGGGCGATGCGCGGCCACGTCTTCGGCCTCGGCAGCGCGCAGGTGCTCCTGACGGGGGGTGTCATCGCGGGCGCCTCGGTGGCGGCGGGCGTGGCGTGGCCGGCGGCGGCGGTGGTGGGAGCGGCGCTGGCGCTGTCGTCCACCGCGTTCGTGGCGCAGATCCTGCGGGAGGACGGGGTGCTGGGGCTGCCCTTCGGGCAGGCGGTGCTGGGTGTGCTGCTGGCCCAGGATCTCGCCGTGGTGCCGCTGGTGGCCCTGGCCCCCATGCTCGGCGCCGGCGCCGCCCCGGACGAGGGCGGGACGTGGTGGGCCGCCGCCCTGGAGGCATCGGCCGCCCTGGGGGCGGTGGTGCTGGCGGGGCGCTACGTGGCCAATCCGCTGCTGCGGCTCGCGACCAGTCACGGGGGGACGGAACTGCTGCCGCTGCTCGGCGTGCTCATCACGGCGGGCAGCGCCCATCTCACGGAGGCGGCGGGGCTGTCGGCGGCTCTCGGCGCCTTCCTCGCGGGCGTGCTGCTGGCCGAGTCGGAGTTCCGCCATCAGCTGGTGGCGGAGATCCAGCCCTACCGCAGCCTGCTGCTGGGGCTGTTCTTCATGGGCGTGGGGCTGTCCTTCGAACGCGAGGTGCTGCTGCGGCACGGAGGGGTGGTGCTGGCAGCCACTGGGGCGCTGGTGGCGGTGAAGGCAGTGCTGCTGACACCCCTGATGCGCGCCGCCGGGCTGTCGTGGCGCGAGGCGGCGGGCGGCGCGCTGCTCCTGGGACAGGGGGGCGAGTTCGGTCTCGTGCTGGCGACGGTGGCCATGGAGGCGGGGGTGATGGAGCCGGCGCTGGCGCAGGGGCTGGCCATGGTGGTGGCCTCGAGCATGGTGGTGACGCCGTTCCTGGCCGCGGCGGCGCGCCGCCTGCGGCGGGCGCTGGAGGGCGTCGCCGAGGTGCCGCCGGCGGAGATGGCCGCGGGCGGGCGCGTAGTGGTGGCGGGCTTCGGGCGCGTGGGGGCGCTCACGGCCGAGGCGCTCCAGGAGGGCGGCGTGCCGTGGGTCGGTCTCGACCGGCGCAGCGGCCGCGTGCGCGAGGCGCGCCGGGGCGGGCTGCCGGTCTACTTCGGCGACGCCGCGCGGCCTGAGGTCCTTCGCGCCGTGGGGGCGGCCTCGGCCCCCGCCATCGTGCTCACCATGGACCGGCCCGACGACGTCGAGGCGGCCCTCGCCGTGATCCGCCAGCGCTGTCCCGGGGTGCCGGTGGTGGTGCGCGCCTACGACGCACGGTGGGGCCGGGTGCTGGCGGCGCGCGGCGCCGACGCGGTGGTCTCCGAGGTGCTGGAGGTGGGGCTGGAGCTTGCGGCGGAGGCCCTGGTGCGGGCCGGCGTGGAGCGCAGCGAGGCGGATCGCAGGGTCAACCGCGTACGCCGCCGCCACCAGCCCCGGGCGTAGCCGGAGCATGGTGGCGCCCACCGGGCCCGGTGCCCGCCGCGCGGGGCCCCGGTGAGGGCCTCGTCGCCACGGAGGACGCCCGCGGGCGGGCCCGGGCGTGGGGGGCCGGCGCCGGCACGGGCGCGGCCCCCGGCCCGCGTCAGCCCTCTCTGCGCAGGTCGCGCACGCGCACCGCCTTGCCCTGGGAGCGCGGGACCTCGCCCGGGCGCTTGACCTCGACGGCGCAGGTGACGCCGATCATGGTCTTGATCTGGTGGCGCACGCGCCCGGCGATCTCGGCGTAGCCCGACTCCGGGGTGTCGGGGGTCGCCTCCACCTCCACCGTGAGGCTGTCCATGGCCCCCTCGCGGCGCAGCACGAGCTGGTAGTGGGGGGCGATGCCGGGCAGCCCCACCAGCACCGACTCCACCTGCGAGGGATAGACGTTGACGCCGCGGATGATGAGCATGTCGTCGCTGCGGCCGGTCACGCGCATGATGCGCACGTGGGTGCGGCCGCAGGCGCAGGGCTCGTCGGACAGGCGCGTGATGTCGCGGGTGCGGTAGCGCACCATGGGCAGGGCCTGCTTGGTGAGCGTCGTGATCACGAGCTCGCCGGTCTCGCCCATGGGCCTGGGCTCGCCGGTCTCGGGATCGATGATCTCGAACAGGAAGTGGTCCTCCCAGCCGTGCAGGCCGGCGCGCGCCTCCACGCACTCGGAGGCCACGCCGGGGCCGAGGATCTCGGACAGGCCGTAGATGTCCACGGCGCGGATGCCGAGGCGCTCGTCGAGCTCGGCGCGCATCTTGTCGCTCCAGGGCTCGGCGCCGAAGACGCCGATGCGCAGCGGCAGCTCGCGCAGGTCCATGCCCTCCTTCTCGGCCACCTCGGCGATGTTGAGGGCGTAGGACGGGGTGGCGCAGAGGACGTGGGCGCCGAAGTCGCGCAGCAGCACGATCTGCTTCTCGGTGTTGCCGCCGGACATGGGCACCACCGTGCAGCCGAGGCGCTCGGCGCCGTAGTGGGCGCCGAGGCCGCCGGTGAAGAGGCCGTAGCCGTAGGCGTTGTGGACGATGTCGCCGGGGCGGGCGCCGCAGGCGGCGAGCGTCCGCGCCATGAGGTCGGCCCAGGTGTCGATGTCGTCGCGGGTGTAGCCCACCACGGTGGGCTTGCCGGTGGTGCCGGAGGAGGCGTGGACCCGCACCACCTGCTCGCGCGGCACCGCGAACATGCCGAACGGGTAGGCCGCGCGGAGGTCGTCCTTCACCGTGAACGGGAAGTGGCGGATGTCCTCCAGGGTGCGGAGGTCGTCCGGCTTGACCCCGGCCTCGTCGAAGCGGCGCCGGAAGTGCTGGACGTTGTCGTAGGCGTGGCGCAGGGTCCAGCGCAGCCGCTCGAGCTGCAGGGCGGCCAGCTTCTCCCGCGGCATGGTCTCCAGCTCGGGCTGGTACTTGTACCCGCCGATGTCGTGGACTTGCGCGCTCATCTTCCTCCCCCTCGTGGTTTCGACGTCGCTTGCCAGGTTCGCCCGGGCCCCCGGGCTCAGGCGGCCGCGCCGGCGGCGCAGGCCGCGTCGGGATCGTGCCGCGCGCGATGGAGCGAGGCCGCCACCGCCTCGCGCAGCCCCGCCGGATCCTCGGCGAGGCGCCGCTCGAAATCCTCCAGCAGCCGGCCGAGCTCGGCCAGGCCCCGCTCGCGCACGTCGCCGTAGCCGCGCGCCCACACCGCGGCCTCGGCGACGTCGCGGGCGAGGGCGGGATCCACCGCCAGCGCCGCCTGCACCGCCGCGAGCCAGCGCGCCGTCTGCGCCTGCTCGGCGCGGAATCCGGCGCTCCAGCTCCGCAGCGGACGAAGCGCCGCGAGCAGCCGCAGCAGCGCCCAGCCCGCGGGCGAGGTGGTGGGCAGGCGCAGCGCCAAGCCCCCGCTGGGCCGCCCCGGGCGCCAGACGAGCCCGGCCAGCCCCGGCGGCAGCAGCGCCGAGAGCTCGCGCCGCCCGGGCTTGAGGTAGTCGCGCACGATCACCACGTCGCCGTCGCCGGCCCCGGTCTCGGCGCGGATGCGGGCGAGCCGCCCGGGGCGGGTCTTGAGCTGGGCGACGCGGATCACGTCCTCGTGGCTCATCCACGCCGCGAGCCGGCGCGCGGTCTCGCGGCTCACGGGCCAGCCCTGCGCCTCGCCGCCGGCGGCGCGCTCCGCCTCCACCACCGGGCGCAGGCGCTCGAGATAGCGCGCCGCCCAGGCACGGTCCTGGTAGTCGACGAGGCGGGCCAGGGCGTGGCCGAGGAGCGGGCGCAGCGGCTCCGGGAACGCGGCCAGGGCGCCGTCGAGGCCCGGCGGCGGCGGATCCAGCACGGGCTCGGGATCGGCCGGCGGCGGCGCCGGGGCGCGGGCCGCCTCGAGGCCCCGCTCGAGCCCGGCGAGATTGGACTCCACGGCGATGCCGCGCGCGCGGATCGCCGCGCGGGCCTGCTCGGGGTCGAGGGGCAGGACCTCGGCGCCCACCAGGGCCCCGAGCATCATGGCGTTGAGCTGGCGCCCGGCGCCGCGCGTGTCCACGTGGATGAGGCGGCCGGCGGCGGCCTGCAGCGCCTCGAGGATGGGCCGCGGGCGCACCGTGCCGTCGCCGGCGATCACCTTTTCGGCGGTGCTGTAGACCCGCTCCGAGGTGGTGATGACGACGGTGTCGGGGCCGATCCAGCCGCGCTCGAGGGCGCGCCCGGCCTCGGTGGGCTCGAGGGCCAGGACCACGTCCACCTCCCCCTCCGAGGGGTAGAGGCTGAAGACCGGCTCGCCCTCGGGCTCGGACGCCGGGAGCAGTTCGAAGTAGTAGGTGGTGGCGCCCGTGCGCTGGGCCACGCCGGGGATGGAGGTGGCCTGCGCCGGGTAGCCGGCGAGGCGCGCCGCCTCCACCAGCCAGTCGGCCAGCACCCCGCCGCCCTGGCCGCCGAGGGCGCCGATCACCACGCACAGGGGGCGAAGCTCGGGCGAGCCGTTCATGACGCGCCCATCCAGGCCAGGATCCGCTCGGCCGCGCGGGCGCGCCAGCGCCGCCACGGGCGGGGGTGGACGATGCGCCGCGCCTGATAGAAGGAGGGGCAGAGGGCGGCGGCGTGGGCCGCCGAGCCGCACAGCCCGCAGCCGACGCAGTCGGCGCCCACCATGGCCGTGGGGCCGTCCTTGAGGGGATCGGCCGCCGGGCGCAGGGTCAGCGCGGGGCAGCCGGACAGGCGCATGCAGGAGTGGTCGCCGGTGCAGACCTCGGTGTCGACGCCGAAGCGGGCGAGGGTCACCGTGCGCCCCTCGGCGATGGCCTGGGCGCGCGTCCTGCGCTCGCGCCGCTCGCGGGCGAGGCGGCACTCCTGGTCCGAGATGACCACGCGCAGGCCCTGGCCGCGGGCATCCAGCGCCTCGCGCAGGACCTCGAGGGTGGCGGGGACGTCGTAGGCGTCGACGCGGCGGATCCAGCGCACCCCCATGCCGCGCAGGGTCTGTTCGATGGACAGCCGCACCGGCTCGCCCCACGGCGTGGCCCCGGTGGAGGGCACGTGCTGCTGGCCGGTGGCCGAGGCGTAGCCGTTCTCGAGGATCACCAGCACCGCGTCGAGGCGGTTCCAGTGGGCGTTGGCGGCGCCGGAGACGAGCCCGTTGTGCCAGAAGCCGCCGTCGCCCATCACCGCCACCGTGGGCTGGCCGAGGGCGGGGCCGACGGCGCCGCCGCTGGCGAGGCTCAGCCCGTAGCCGAGCACCGTGCTGCCGAGGTTGAAGGGCGGCAGGGTGGCGAAGGTGTTGCAGCCGATGTCGGAGGAGACGTGGATCGGGCCGCGCTCGCGCATGAGCAGCTTCAGGGCGGTGAACAGCGGCCGCTCCGGGCAGCCGGTGCAGAAGCCGGGCGGGCGCGGGGGCATGGGCCCGTCCAGCGCCTTGCGGGCCTGGGCCACGGCGGCCTCGATGGCGGCCTCGCGCGTCCCGGCCTCGCGGCCCGCCCCCGCCGGCGCCGCCTCCGCGAGCCAGCGCGCGAGCCCCCGACGCACCACGTCGGCGGTGTACTCGCCGGCCATGGGCAGCACGTCCTTGCCCCACACCCGCACGGCGATGCCCTCGCGCTGGGCGAGGGCGCGAACCTGCTCCTCGATGAAGGGGGGATTGCCCTCCTCCACCACGAGGACGTGGTCCTTGCCGCGGAGGAACTCCGCGATCTGCTCCGGCACCAGCGGATGGACGGCGTTGAGCACCAGCAGCGGCAGCGGCGTGCGGCCGTAGGCGTCGGCGGCGCCGAGGCGGCGAAGCCCGCGCAGGGTCACGCCCCAGAGGCCGCCCTGGAGGATGACGCCGATGCGCCCGCCGTCGCCGGGGTGGTGCTCGTTGATGCCGTGCTCGAGGATGAAGCGCCGCGCCGCCGGCAGCCGCGCCTCGAACTTCGCCTTCTCCTGGGCGTAGGTGGAGGGCGGAAGGACGATCCGGCCGTAGTCGAAGCGCGCCTCCGGGAACGGGTGGAGGCGGTTGTAGGGCGGCGGGCGGTTGTCCTTGCAGACGAAGCTGCCAGTCATGTGCGCGGCGCGGATGCGCAGCGACAGGATCACCGGCAGGTGGCACGCCTCGGACAGCTCGAAGGCCTGCTCGGTCAGCTCCACCAGCCGCGGCATGTGGTAGCGGGGGTCGAGCAGCGGCATCGAGGACTTGAGGGCGAAGGCGTGGGTGCGCTCCTGGATGACGCTGGCCCCCTCGCCGTAGTCCTCGCCGACGATGATGAGCGCGCCGCCGGTCACCCCCGCGGAGGCGAGGTTGGAGAGGGCGTCGGAGGCGACGTTGGTGCCGACGATGGACTTCCAGGTGACGGCGCCGCGCAGGGGATAGTGGATGGAGGCGCCGAGGAGGGCCGCGGCCGCGGCCTCGCTCGCCGAGGCCTCGAAGTGCACGCCCATGGGCTCGAGCACCGCCTCGCGGGCGTCGGCGAGCACGTCCATGAGGTGCGAGACGGGGGCGCCGGGATAGCCGCCGACGTAGGCCACGCCCGCCTGCAGCAGGGCCTTGGTGACGGCGAGGATGGCCTCGCCGTGGAAGACCTCGCCCGCACCGAGGCGGAGCTTGTCCACCTCGGCGGCGAAGGAGCGCTCCATGCCCTTGCGGGGCTCGGCGGCGGTGCGGCGCAGGAGATGCTCGGCGACGGCCATGCTCAGCTCCAGCCGGGCTTGCAGCCGGGGCGGGACGCGCCCGGCGTGCGCGCCGGACCGCGCGCGATGGCGAAGCCCTGGTTGTAGGCGGCCCGGGTCACGATAGCGTACTTCATCCACCAGCCGGCGAGCCACGTCACCACGCCCGCGGCGGCCACCGCAGGCCCCTGCAGCGGTGCCACGACGGCGCCGAGGAGCAGCAGCGCCACCGGCGCCGCATGGCCGCCCATGACCAGCGGCGGGTGCAGCCGCCGCAGCACGTCGGCCGCCGCCACCGGGGCGTTGCCGGGGGCGGTGAGATGGCCGAAGTAGCGCCGCCAGGCGACGAAGCGGGCGAGCACCAGCAGCGCGAGCAGCGGCCCGATCCAGTCCGGCAGGGGCAGTGCAAGCGCCGCCGCCGCCAGCAGCCCCGCGCCCTCGGCGAGCCCGGTGGCGAGGATGAGCGGCACGATCTGGGGCACCCGCCAGGCCGGGATGCCCTTGGCCGCGTGCAGGATGCGCGCCTGGCAGTAGAGGAAGACGGCGGCGAAGAGGGCGGCGAGGGCGAGCAGCGTGCGCGAGCCGGTCAGCGCCGTGGCGAGGGCGGCGAGGGCCAGCGGCACCGCGGCCATGGCCTCGCGGGTCATCCACGAGGTCTGCGGATGGAAGAAGACGTTGAGGGCGCGCAGCGGCCGGCCGAGCTCCGCCCACACGAGGCTCAGGCCCGCGCCCACGAGGGCGATGCCCAGGAGGGCGAGAATGCGCGCCTCGGCCGGGGAGTCGGCGGCCAGGGCCGCGAGGATGAGGGCGCCGGTGCCGGCGCCGCCGCCGCAGAAGTTGCCCGCGGCGCGCCAGTCCCAGTGGTTCTGCAGCCAGGGTGTTGCCGGTCTCACGGTTGCGCCTCTTTCGGTGTCAGTCGGGTCCGCCCGTGCGCGCCCGCCCGCCGCGGGCGGCGGTCACTTGCGGTCCCACAGGTAGTAGAACCCCGGGTTGGTGCCGAGCTCCTCGTGCATGCGGAAGTACCGGTTCTCGGCGAGGAGCCGCGAGACGTTGCTGTCCGGGTCCTCGATGTCGCCGAAGTGCAGCGCCTGGGCGATGCAGGAGTTGACGCAGGCGGGCGTGGCGTCGGGATCCACCCCGGGGGTCAGCCCCCGCGCCAGCCCGGCGTCGACCCGGTCCGAGCAGAAGGTGCACTTCTGGGCCACGCCGAGGCGGCGCGGGTCCTCGCGCGCGGCCTCGTACTCCATCGGCTGCGCCCCGTAGGCGTAGCGCTGCTCCTCGACCTTGTAGCGGGCCTGGTAGGGGCAGGCCACGGCGCAGTAGGCGCAGCCGATGCAGAGGTCGTAGTCGATGGTGACGATGCCGTCGGCGCGCTTGCGCGTGGCGGTGGAGGGGCAGACGTGCATGCACGGCGGGTCGTCGCAGTGCTGGCAGCCCACCGGCACGAAGGCCCGGGTGACGTCCGGGTACTCGCCGTACTCCATGTCCAGCACCCACCGCCACTGCACCCCCGGCGGGGTGGCGTTGGTGTGGCGGCAGGCCGCGGTGCAGGTCTGGCAGCCGACGCAGCGGCGCAGGTCCGCCACCATCACCCAGCGGCTCATGCGGCACCTCCCACGCGACGGATGGCCACCGGCACGATGTCCGCGCCCGAACCCGTGGAGTCGGTCAGATCCAGCAGCATCGGGTTGAGCGGGTTCATGCTCGGGGTCCTGAAGTCCTTGGCGTAGGGCGTGACCCAGTGGTCGAACTGGCCCAGCATCAGGATGGTGTCGGGGCGGATCCCCTGGCGCAGGATGGCGCGCCCGCGGGTGGCCTTGATGGCGGAGCGGATCTCGATGAGATCGCCGTCGCGGATGCCGAGCTCGGCGGCCTTGCCGGCGTTGATGATGACGCCGTCGTGGCCGGCGACGTTCTTCGCTACCTCGCGGATCTGCTGGATGGCGACGTTGTTGCCCCAGGCGTACTGCATGCTGCGCGCGGTGACGAGCCAGAAGGGGAAGTCCTCCTCGCGCACGCCGAAGTTCTCCGCCATGGCGCGGCGGTAGATGCCGGGGAAGTCGCGCCACTCGGGGAAGGGCTCGTACTCCTCGAGCTGCTTGTCCCACCAGCGGATGCCGCGCTCGTGCAGGCGCCGCTCGAGCTGCGTGCCCACGCGCAGCAGCCGCTCCTGATAGGGCATCTCGAAGCGCAGCCCCTGGTCCACGAGGGCCGGGTAGAGGTACCAGTGCAGGCGCGGGAACGGCCTGACCAGGATGCCGTGGCTGCGGAACCAGTCCAGGCCGTGCACCTCCTTGCCCCCGGTGAGCTCGGCGCTCGCCGCCTTGCAGTTGGCGTCCCAGATCTCCTCCACCGAGTGGGGGCGCTCCGGGTCGAGGGAGAAGTCCCAGCCCTCGCCCTTGAGGCGCACACCCGCGGCACCGCGGTTGATGGCCTCGTTGTACTCCTTGAGGATGCCGACGCGGCGCGCCAGCTCGGTGGCGATCCAGGTGAAGTCGCGGGCCTCGCCGCGGGGCGGCACCACCGGCTGGCGCAGGGCGAAGCCCTGGTGGTCCCAGTACTGCTCCTGGTACTTGGTGCCGCCGATGCGCATCAGCTGCAGCCCCTCGAGGTCGGTGGCGTCCGGGAGCAGGATGTCGGCCATGTGGTTGGTCTCGTCGCGCGTGTAGGCGAAGCAGACCACGAAGGGGAAGCGCGCCATCGCCTCGCTCACCTTGTCGGTGTGCCAGAAGGAGATGGCCGGGTTGGTGCGGTAGACGATCCAGACCTCCGGCGGCGTCATGCGCGGGAACTGCTCCGGGGCCTTGTGCTGCATCATCCACGCGAGATGCGTCGGGCCCAGGGCCTGGCTCCAGGGCGAGTTGGCCACGAGCGGGATGAGCGTGCGGTTGGCGTTGCGCACGTCGGGCTCGGCGAGCCAGCCCTCCCGGTCGGTGGGGTTCCAGGGGTAGTCCATGAAGCCGTCGGGGCCGGGGCGGACGCTGGCGTGGCGGTCGCTCGCCGGGCGGTTGAGGCGCACCGTGGTGCCGAGGGTGCCGCCCGGGACCTCCAGCGCGCCCACGAGGCAGGCGAGGAGCGTGCGGGCCCAGCAGCAGTTGTAGCCGCCCCAGCCGTTGTTGACGGTCTTGCCGAGGGTGATGGCCACCGGCCGCAGGGGCAGGGTGCGGCCCTCGATCTCGATGGTGGCGCCGACGCGAGCGTGCTCCACGTACTCGCGGCTGACGCGGCGGATGGTCTCGGCGGGGACGTCGCAGATCGCCGCCGCCCACTCCGGGGTGTGCCCCCGGCAGAACTCGACGAGCCGCGTGAAGGCGGTCTCCACCTCCACGTCCTCGTGCACCCAGCGGTCGTCGTCGGCGCCGAGCTCGATGCCGGAGGCGCGGTAGCGCCCCTCGAGGGCCGGCCGGACGCCGGGCGTGTCGAAGGGCACCGCGCGGCCGGAGGCCTCGTCCCACACCAGCGGCTTGCCGCTCTCCGGGTCGCGCAGGTAGAAGCCGTTGGGCGCCACGAGATAGGGCGAGGCGGTCCGCTCCCGCAGGAAGGGCAGGTCCAGCCGCTCGCGCGGGATCTCGTGCAGGAGGACGTGGACCATGGCGTGGAGGAAGGCGGCGTCGGTCTTGGGGCGGATGGGGATCCACTCCGCCGAGCAGGCGCCGGTGACCGACAGATGCGGCTCGATCTGCACGCGCCTGGCGCCGCGCACGCGCGCGTCGGCGTGGCGCCAGACGCCGCAGACGCCGCCGGAGGCCTCGATGTTGCTGCCGAAGGAGAGGATGTACTCGGTCAGCGGGGTGTCGGGCGTGACCGTGAAGGCGCGATGCCAGAGCTCGCCGTAGAGGTGCTCGGAATGGTAGCACTTGACGCCCTGGCCGCTGCCGAAGCCCATGTCCACCGGGCCCCAGGCGGCGAGGAAGGCGGGCAGGGTGCCCATGTACTGGGTCGGCGTGCCGCCGCCGCCGAAGCTTGCCGCGAGGCGCGGGTAGCCGGACTCGTCGCGCAGCCCCTTGGCCCGCACCTCCTTGAGCTTGGCGGCGATGATGTCGAGGGCCTCGTCCCAGGAGATGGGCACGAAGCCCGGGTCCTCGTCACGGCCCTTGCGAGGGTTGGTGCGCTTCATGGGCGTGAGCACGCGGTGGGGGTTGTAGGTCTTCTGCACCAGCCCGTAGGCCTTGACGCAGACCTTGCCCCCCGCGGGGTGCACCCCCGCGGCGCCGAAGTTGGGCTCCACCTTGGTGGCCACCCCGTCCTCGACGGTGACCGTGAGCAGGTCCGGCCCCGCCACGCACTGGTAGCAGTACGTGGGGACCTTGCGCACCTCCCGCGCCGTGCCCATGGTCAGGCCCTTGCCGCCTTCGCCCGCAGCCGCTCGGCGGTCTTGGCGACGTCCACCACGAAGCGGACGTGGCGTCCCTTGGCCACCTCCTCCACCGGGTCGCGGGCGGTGATCTCGAAGGTCACGAGCCGGCCCTTGACCTCGCTGATGCGGGCCTCGATGTCCACCCACATGCCGAGGAGCGTCGGCGCCGTGTGGTCCACGGAGACGTGCGCGCCCACCGAGTCCTCGCCCGCATCCAGGTGCTCGAGCAGCAGCTCGCGGCAGGTCACCTCGATGTCGCGCACCAGCTCCGGGGTGGCGTAGACGCGGCAGTCCTCGCCCATGAAGTCGATGGTGCGTCCGGCGTCGATCTCGACGCGGCGGGTGGTGGCGACCCCGGCCCTGAGGGAATCCTTCATGGCTGTCCTCTCCCCTGCGTTGCGCGGCTGGATGTCCGCGGCCTCGTTCGTGAAGGGTCAATTGTTCGCATGGCGAGCAGAGTGGATCCACTGTCGCACCGGGCATGTCCCCGTCGGCGCCGTGCCCTTTTCCTCCCCTTCGCCGCGCAATTGACGTTTACGTAAGCGGCAAAGGCTATGATACGTCCGGGTCCGGGGCTGGGCAAGACCCCGCCCGGGGTCGGGGCGTTGCATCCAAGAGGTTGTTTCGACGATGGAAATCGTGTCCAGGGCGCCGTTTCGTGTGCGCCGTCGGGTGGGCTGGGGGGCGTGCGACCCGGCCGGGATCATCTACACACCGCGGGGGGTGGAGTTCGCCGTCGAGGTGCTGGAGGCCTGGTGGCGCGAGGTCCTCGAGGTGCCCTGGCCGGTGCTGCTGGACGCGCTGCAGGGCGGCTCGCCCATCGTGCACCTGGAGCTGGACTACCGGCGGCCGCTGCGCCCCGAGGACGAGCTGACGATGACCCTGTGGCTGGAGGCGATCGGCGGCGCCAGCGCCCGCTACCGGGTCCGGGGCGAGGTCGCGGGGGAGACCGCCTTCGAGTGCGTCCTGGTGGCGGTGAGCATCGACCGTGCGCGCTTCCGCGCCCGGCGCATCCCCGATGCGCTGCGGGCGCGCATGGAGCGGTACCGCGCCGATTGCGGGACGGGCAATAGTTGAGCGCGCCGCCGGGTTGCAAGCGGGCGCGGACTGTTGTATCACCGCTCATGGGGTGACGTTGACGTAAACGTCAAGGATTCCCGCCTGCGCGGGGGGAATTGTTCGACGGTGCAGCAATTGATAACGTGGTGCGGGTGCCGGCGCGTGCCGGCGCCGCGATCCACAACCTGACCACCTGGAGGAGGGGTCTCCCATGTCCGGAAGAAGAACGTTCCTGAAGAAGGCGTCCATCTGCGTGGCGGCGGCGGGCCTGCTGGGCCTCGGCGGCGTCCAGGCGGCCGAGCCGATCCGCATCGGCAGCGTGCTGTCGGTCACCGGGCCGGCCTCGTTCCTCGGCGATCCGGAGCTGAAGACGCTGCAGATGTACGTGGACGAGATCAACGCCAAGGGAGGCATCGACGGCCACAAGATCGAGCTCATCCACTACGACGACGGGAGCGACGCCAAGAAGGCGGTGAACTTCGTCAAGCGCCTGATCCAGCGGGACAAGGTGCATGTCATCGTGGGCGGCACCACCTCGGGGGCGTCGCTCGCCATGATCCCGGAGGCGGAGGGGGCGGGGGTGCCCTTCATCTCGCTCGCGGGCTCGGTCAAGATCGTCGAGCCGGTCAAGAAGTGGGTCTTCAAGACGCCGCACACGGACAAGATGGCGGCGGCGAAGATCTTCGAGGACATGCGCCGGCGCGGGATCAAGAAGGTGGCGCTGATCTCGGGCTCGGGCGGCTTCGACAAGTCGGGCCGCGCCGAGTCGCTGGCCCTCGCGCCCGAGTACGGGATCGAGATCGTCGCCGACGAGACCTACAACAACAAGGACACCGACATGACGGCGCAGCTGACGCGCATCCGCGCCACCGACGCCGAGGCGATCCTCAACTTCGGCTTCGGCACCGGCCCGGCGATCGTGACCAAGAACGCGCGCCAGCTCGGCATCGACCTGCCGCTCTACCAGTCCCACGGCGTCGCCTCCAAGAAGTTCATCGAGCTCGCGGGCGAGGCGGCCGAGGGGGTGCGCCTGCCGGCGGCGGCGCTGCTGGTGGCGGAGAAGCTGCCCGACAACGACCCGCAGAAGCCGGTGCTGCTGGCCTACAAGCGCAAGTACGAGGCCAAGTACGGCCCGGTCTCCACCTTCGGCGGGCACGCCTACGACGGGCTCTTCATCGCCCTCGAGGCCATCGACCGCGCCAACTCCCTGGACCGGGCCAAGATCCGCGACGAGATCGAGCGCACGCGCGGCTTCGTCGGCACGGGCGGCGTCTTCAACATGAGCCCCGAGGATCATCTGGGCCTCGATCTGAGCGCGTTCCGGATGCTCGAGATCCGCAACGGCGACTGGGTCCTGGTGGAGTGAGGCCCGCACCGAAGGCCCCCGCCCCCGCGGCGGGGGCCTTCGTCTCGGAGGCGTGATGCTGGAGCAGCTGCTGCAGTTCGTCGTCACCGGGATCACGGTGGGCTCGACCTATGCCCTCGTCGGTCTCGGCTTCGCCCTCATCTACAACGCCTCGCAGGTGGTGAACTTCGCCCAGGGCGAGTTCGTGATGCTGGGGGCGATGGTGGCGGTCTCCATCGTGGGTGCGGGGGCGCCCCTCCCGGTGGCGGTGCTGGGGGGGGTGGCGGCCACGACCCTCGTGGGCATCGCGCTGGAGAAGCTCGCCATCGAGCCCGCGCGCGGCGCCAGCGTCATCACCACCATCATCATCACCATCGGCGCTTCCATCCTGCTGCGCGGGGTCGCGCTGCTCATCTGGGGCAAGGACATCTACGCCCTGCCGCACTTCAGCGGCGAGGAGCCCATCGCCATCGGCTCGGCCACCGTCCTGCCGCAGAGCCTGTGGGTGATGGGGGTGGCGGCGGTGCTGGTGCTGGCGGTGCGGCTGTTCTTCGACCGCACGATGCTGGGCAAGGCGGTGCTCGCCTGCGCCTGCAACCGCACCGCGGCGCAGCTCGTGGGCATCAACGTCCAGCTCATGCTCACGCTGTCCTATGCGCTCTCGGCCATGCTCGGGGCGGTGGCCGGGGTGCTGGTGGCGCCCATCGCGTTCACCTCGTGGGATGCGGGCGTGATGCTGGGCCTGAAGGGCTTCTCCGCCGCCATCCTCGGCGGCATGGGCAACCCCATGGGCGCGGTGGCCGGCGGGCTGCTGCTGGGGCTGATCGAGTCGCTGGGGGCGGGGCTGCTGTCGTCGGGCTACAAGGACGCCCTCGCCTTCCTCATCATCCTGATCGTGCTCGTGGTGCGTCCGAGCGGCATCTTCGGGCGCGCCGCCGTGGAGCGGGTATGAAGCGGCTGGCCGGGTTCTACCTCTTCGCCGTGCTGGTGGCGCTGCTGCCGGTGGCGTTTCCCCACAACTACTTCGTCACCGTGGTGGGGGTCACCATCGGCATCAACGCGATCCTCGCGGTGAGCCTGAACCTGTTCATGGGCTACGCGGGCCAGATCTCGCTGGGGCACGCGGCCTTCTTCGGCGTCGGCGCCTACGCCTCGGGGATCCTCACCACCCGCTACGGGGTCGATCCGTGGCTGGCGATGCTGGCGGGGCTTGCCGCCTCGGGGCTGGTGGCGGCGCTCATCGCGCGGCCCATCCTGCGCCTGCACGGCCACTATCTGGCGATGGCGACGCTCGGCTTCGGCATCATCGTCAACATCGTCATGGTGGAGGCGGAGGGGCTCACCGGCGGGCCCGACGGCATGACCGGCATCCCGCCGCTGCCGCTGCTCGGCCGCAGCATCGACACCGACCTGGAGTGGTACGCCGTGGTGGCGGTGGTGCTCCTCTTCACGGTGTGGGTCTCGCTCAACATCTTCGACTCGCGCGCGGGCAGGGCTCTGCGCGCGGTGCACGGCTCGGAGATCGCGGCCCGCACCCTGGGCGTGGACACCGCGGCGGCCAAGAGCAACGTCTTCGTCCTCTCGGCGCTCATCGCCTCCTTCGCGGGCAGCCTCTTCGCCCACCAGCAGAGCTTCATCAGCCCCGGCTCCTTCGGCTTCTTCTTCTCCATCGAGCTGGTGACGATGGTGGTGCTGGGCGGGCTCGGTTCCACCTTCGGGGCGGTCTTCGGCGCCGTCGTGCTGAGCCTGCTGCCGGAGGTGCTGGTGGTGCTCGAGGACTACGAGGTCCTCGTCTTCGGCGCGGTGCTGATGCTGATCATGATCTTCCTGCCGCAGGGGTTGTTCGTGGGCACGGTCCGGGCCCTGCGGGGGATCGTGGCCCGGCGGGCCGAGGCGCCCGTGGCGGGGGAGGGCTGAGCGGTGGCGCTGCTGCGGGTGGAAGGGCTGGAGAAGGCCTTCGGCGGCGTGATGGCGGTGGCCGATCTCAGCTTCGAGGTGCCGGAGGGGTCGGTCTATGCCGTCATCGGTCCCAACGGCGCCGGCAAGACCACCCTCTTCAACATGCTCTCCGGCGTCTACACGCCCACCGCCGGGCGGATCGAGTTCGCAGGGCGGCGTATCGACGGGTTGCCGCCGCACCGCGTGGCGCGTCTCGGCATCGCGCGCACCTTCCAGAACCTGCAGGTCTTCTTCAACATGACGGTGCTCGAGAACGTCATGGTGGGCTGCCACCTGCGGGGGCGGACCGGGCTCGTGGCGGCGGCGCTGCGGCTGCCGCGGATCCTGCGCGAGGAGCGGCAGATGCGCGCCTGGGCCGAGGAGGCGCTGGCCTTCTGCGGCCTCGAGGCCTACGCCGGGCGCGAGGCCGCGGCGCTGCCCTACGGCATCCTCAAGCGGCTCGAGATCGCGCGGGCGCTGGCGGCGCAGCCGCGCATGCTGCTGATGGACGAGCCCGCGGCGGGCCTCAACGACACGGAGACGCTGGAGATGCGGGGGCTCATCCGCCGCATCTGCGAGCGCGGCGTCACCGTGCTGCTGGTGGAGCACAACATGGGCCTGGTGATGGAGGTCTCGGACACCGTGCTGGTGCTCGACTACGGGCGGCGTCTCACCGAGGGCTCCCCGGAGCAGGTGCAGAACGATCCCGAGGTCATCGCCGCCTACCTCGGCGGGGAGGTGGAGTATGCCGTCTCCTGAGGCGCCGCTGCTGGAGGTGCGGGGGCTGCGCAGCCGCTACGGCCCCATCGAGGTCCTGCACGGCGTCGACCTCGAGGTCCGGCTCGGCGAGCTCGTGGCCATCGTGGGCGCCAACGGGGCGGGCAAGACCACGCTGCTTCGCACCATCTCCGGCGTGCAGCCGGCGAGCGAGGGGGGCATCCGCTTCGATGGACAGGACATCACCCGCTGGCCTGCGCATCGCATCGTCGGCGCCGGGATCTGCCAGGTCCCCGAGGGGCGGCAGGTGTTTGCGCCCCTGTCGGTGGAGGACAACCTGCGCCTCGGCGCCTACCGCCGCCAGCGCGACCGCGCCTGGGTGGAGGAGGAGCTGGCGCGGATCTACGAGCTCTTCCCCATCCTGGCGGAGAAGCGCCGCGAGCCCGCGGGCACGCTCTCGGGCGGGCAGCAGCAGATGCTGGCCATCGGCCGCGCGCTGCTCGGGCGGCCGCGCCTGCTCCTTCTGGACGAGCCCTCCATGGGCCTCGCACCGCTGCTGGTGGAGGAGATCTTCCGCGTCGTCAAGCGGCTGCACGAGGAGGGCGTGACGGTGCTGCTGGTGGAGCAGAACGCGCGGGCCGCGCTCGGGATCGCCGACCGCGGCTACGTGCTGGAGACGGGCCGGGTGGCCATGGCCGCGCCGGCGTCCGCGCTGCTCGAGGACGAGGGCGTGCGCCGCGCCTATCTGGGCGGGCACTGAAGGGAGCCGGAGGAGCAGAGGCGATGGTGGTCGAGGAGATCATGACCCGCGACGTGGTGTCGGTGCGCCCCGACACCAAGCTCACCCGCATGAGCGAGCTCATGCGCGAGCGCAAGGTGCGCCACCTGCCGGTGGTGGACGAGGAGGGCCGCCTCGTGGGCATCCTCTCCCACCGCGACATCCAGCGCGCCACCCCGTCGGCCATCACGACCCTGGACGTGGGTGAGGTCAACTACCTGCTCTCGCGCATCACCGCCGAGCGGATCATGCATCGGGACGTCGTCACCTGCCGCCCCGACACCCTGGTGGAGCAGGCCGGCTGCCTCATGCGCGAGCGCAAGGTGGGGTGCCTGCCGGTGGTGGACGACGAGGGCCGGCTCGTGGGCATCCTCACCGGCATCGACCTCGTCGACTTCTTCATGGACATCACCGGCTGCCGCGCCGAGGGCACGGTGCGCATCGAGGCGCATCTGCCGGACCGGCCGGGGCAGCTCGCCGAGTTCCTCGGCGTCCTTGCGCGGGAGGGGGCCTACGTCGCCACGGTGGTGGCGCCGCTCAATCCGGTGGCGGAGGGGCAGCGGGCGGTCATCGTGCGCATCCGCGCCGAGGACCCGGAGCGGGTCCTGGGGGCCCTGCGCGCGGCATCCTACGAGATCGTCCGCGTGCACCACCCGGAGCCCGGCTGCGTGGCGGGCTGACGCGGGCGGGCCGAGGCGGAGTCGGTCGGGAGGCGCCCGGCGGCCGCCGGGCGCCTCGTCCGCGGGACCTTCACTCCTGGGTGGTGGGGGGATCGGGGTCCTCGGCCCACCCCGTCTCCGGCACCGGCAGCCGCTCCAGCCAGCGCTCCAGGTGGCGGACGTGCTCGTCCTCCTCCTGCGCGAACTGCCTGGCCAGCGCCCGGACCTCGGCGTTGGGGGTGTACTCTGCGACGCGGTTGTAGAAGCGGCGCGCGAGCCGCTCGTGCCGCAGCGCCAGGCGCACGGCGTGGTAGGGCGTCATGAGGTAGTGGGTCTCGCCGGTGGAGGGCGTCTCCGGCGCCTCCGGCGTCTGCCACTTGTACTCCCAGGGCGCCAGCTCCGGCAGGATCATGCCGGTGGCGAGATCGGTGATCTCGTCCACGTGGCGGGCCTCGTGGCGGGCCATGGTGCGGAAGAACTCCGCCACCTCCGGGTTGTGGAAGGTCTCCATCTGGTCGGCGAGCTCGCCGTAGCGCTCGGCGGCCTCGCGCTCCATGGCGAGGGCGTGGGCGAGGAGCTCCTCCACCGAGTCGATGCGGGGCGGTGTGGAATCCACCGGCATGCTCATACGACGAACTCCTGCTCCAGCTCGGCCACGGTGGCACGGGCCGAGGTGTCGGGTCGGAACGGGCGCCGGTCGCCCTTGAAGAGGACGCCGAGGTTGAAGCCGTCGTCGGTCATGAGCCGGCGCGCCGCGCGCGCCGGGTCCGAGGTCGGCTCCACCGGGGCCGGGCGCACCACCTTCTTCCACTCGCGCTCCTCGGGGCGGAAGGTCACGCACGGGCTCAGCACCTGAATGAAGGAGAAGCCCGGGTGGCGGATGCCCTCCGCGATGAGGCGGGCGACGTAGTTGGGATCGCCGGTGAAGCCGCGGGCGATGAAGTTGGCGCCCGAGGCGAGCGCCACCGCCAGCGGGTGGAAGGGGTTGATGCCGGGGCCGCCGGGCGTGAGCTTGCCGCGCTCCCAGTCGGGCTCGGTGGTGGGCGAGGCCTGGCCCTTGGTCATGCCGTAGACCTCGTTGTCCATGACGATGTAGGTCATGTCCACGTTGCGCCGGCAGGCGTGCAGGAAGTGGTTGCCGCCGATGGAGAAGCCGTCGCCGTCGCCGCCGGCGGCGATGACGGTCAGGTCCGGCCGCGCCACCTTGAGGCCGATGGCCGCGGGCAGGGCCCGCCCGTGCAGGCCGTGCAGCCCGTAGACGCTGGTGTAGGCGGGGATGCGCGAGGAGCAGCCGATGCCCGAGACGACGGCCGCCTGCTCCGGGGGGATGCCCAGCTCGGCCAGCGCCTTGGTGATGGAGGACAGGACCGAGAAGTCCCCGCATCCCGGGCACCAGACGGGCTTGATGTCGGACTTGTAGTCCTTGGGGGTGAGCTTGCGGGTGGCGGTGGTGGTCTCCATGGCTCAGCTCCAGGCGTGGACGGTTTCGACGATGTCGCGCGGACGGATGGGCAGCGGGCCCGGCCGGTGGAAGCTGCGGACCTCGCCCGGCAGGTCGTAGAAGGCCCTGAGGTAGCGGTGGAACTGCGCACCGTGGCTCTGTTCGACGGTGAGCACCCGCTCGACCCCGGCGAGGGCCTCGGCGAGCCGCTCGGGCTGGGCCGGCGAGAGCAGCCGCAGGGCCACCACGCGCACCGGCCGGCCCTCGGCGCGCAGGCGTGCCGCGGCCTCGCGCACGGGGCCGGTGGACGATCCCCAGGTGACGAGCGCCAGCGGGCCCTCACCCTCCACCAGCGCCCAGTGCGCCCCGTAGTTGTGCTGGAGCAGCTTGCGCTGCCGCTTGTCGAGCTGCGCCTGGTGGTCGGCGGCGCGGCTCGAGGGCGTGCCGCGCTCGTTGTGCTCGAGCCCGTCGGCGGTGTACTGCACGCCCGGCGTGCCCGGGATCGCCATGGGCGAGATGCCGGAGGCGGTGACGCGGTAGCGGAGGTAGCCCTCCTCGTTGGCGCGCGGGGTCTCGCGGCGGGCGATGAAGGCGAGGTCCGCCGGGCGCTGGATGATGGCGCGGGCCTGGCCCAGGGACTGATCCGAGAGGACGATGGCCGGCGTCTGCAGGGCCTCGGCCAGGTGCACCGCCCACTGCGTCGTGAACAGGCAGTCGCCCACCGAGACGGGGGCGAGGACCAGGTGCGGGGCGTCGCCGTGCAGGCCGTAGAGGGCGATGTTGAGGTCGCTCTGCTCGGACTTGGTGGGGATGCCGGTGGAGGGGCCGCCGCGCATGACGTCGATGACCACGAAGGGGACCTCGGCGGCGACGCCCCAGCCGATGGTCTCGGTCATGAGGGCGAGGCCGGGGCCGGAGGTGGCGGTGAGGGCGGGGACGCCGCCGTAGGAGGCGCCCACCACCTGGTTGATGGAGGCGAGCTCGTCCTCGGCCTGTACCAGCACGCCGCCCACCTTCTGCAGCGCCGGCGCCAGCCACTCGAGGACCTCGGTGGCCGGGGTGATGGGGTAGGCGGCGACGAAGCGGACGCCGCCGCGCACGGCGCCGAGGCCTGCGGCCTCGTTGCCGGTGATGATCCAGCGCTCCGCGACCTCGGGTGCGGGCGCGACGCGCGGCGTCGGCGGCAGCGCCTCGGCGGCCTCGGCGCCGGCCCGCAGGGCGGCCATGCTCGCGGTCACCGCGGCCTCGCCCTTGCGCCCCAGCGCCTTGCGCACGGCGGCCTCGAAGGCCTCGAGGGGGATGCCCACCAGGTGCGCCACCGCCCCCAGGGCGACCATGTTGGGGCGCCCGCCCTCGACGCCCTTGGCGAGCTCCTGCATGGGCAGCTGCGCCTCGCGCGCGCCCATGGCGCGGATCTCCGCCGGCGGCTCCCCGTGGGCGGGGTCGCCGATGACGAGGCTCTCGCCGTCCAGCGGCACCTCGTCCGCGAAGCGCTCCACGTTCTGCCAGTCGATGGCCACCAGGAGGTCGTGGCGGTCACCGTGGGAGGTGACCGGCTCGCGGGCGAGCCGCACCATCGCCGCCGACTCGCCGCCGCGGATCTGCGGTCCGGTGGAGCGGGTCATGACGCCGTAGAGGCCGGCCTTGGCAGCGGCATCCAGCAGCAGGCTGCCGGCGGTGATGACCCCGGCGCCGCCGCTGCCGGCCAGGGTTACGGTCACGGACGAGATGCTCACGGATGGTCTCCTCCTCGCGTCAGGGCGCGGGGGCCCCTCCCCCTCGCCTGGGCCCGCCGCCCACCATAGAACGGCGGCGCGGCGGGGTCAACATTTCGTGATCGGCCGATAAATCCAGCTTAGGCGGGACCGCAACCCTCGGATCCACCACGCATTTCGGACCGGGCCGAAGCCCCGGTCCAGGCCCGTCGGATGGACTTGACGTTTACGTAAACGTAATATAGCATCGCGCCGTACGCTGGGGAAGGAGGAGGGATCATGAGCGACGCCTACCGGTGGGTGATGGCGGCGCCGGGGGAGCCGCTCCGGCGCGAAGGCTTCGACCCGGGGGCCCCGGAGCCCGGCGAGGTGGTGGTGCAGGTGGCCGGATGCGGGGTCTGCCACACCGATCTGGGCTTCTACTATGACGGCGTCCCCGTCAAGCACCCGCTGCCCCTGACCCTCGGCCACGAGATCAGCGGCCGGGTGGTGGCCGCGGCCGAGGACCAGGCCGCCTGGCTCGGGCGCGCGGTGATCGTGCCGGCGGTGATCCCGTGCGGCACCTGCGATCTCTGCCGGCGCGGCAAGGGCACCATCTGCCGCGCCCAGAAGATGCCCGGAAACGACATCCACGGCGGCTTCGCCTCCCACGTCCGCGTGCCGGCCCACGGCCTGTGCGCGGTGGACGAGGCGCGGCTCGCGCAGGCGGGGCTGGAGCTGGCCGACGTCTCGGTGGTCGCCGATGCGGTGACCACGCCCTATCAGGCCATCGTCCAGGCCGGCGTCGGCGAGGGCGACCTGGTGGTGGTGATCGGGGTTGGCGGTGTGGGCGGCTATGCGGTGCAGATCGCCCACGCCCTGGGCGCGAAGGTGGTCGCCGTGGACATCGACCCGGAGAAGCTCGAGCGGGTGCGCGCCCACGGTGCGGCGCTGACCCTCAACGCCCGCGAGGTGGACGGGCGTGCGATGCGCAAGGCCATCGGCGCCTTCGCCAAGGAGCAGGGTCTGCGCCAGAGCGAGTGGGTGATCCTGGAGTGCTCGGGGACGAAGGCTGGGCAGGAGACGGCGTTCGGGCTGCTCACCTTCGGCGCCACCCTCGGCGTGGTGGGCTTCACCCTGGACAAGGTGGAGGTGCGGCTGTCGAACCTGATGGCCTTCCACGCCCGCGCGCTGGGCAACTGGGGCTGCGACGTCTCGCTCTATCCGGGGGCGCTGGATCTGGTGCTGGACGGGCGCGTGCAGCTTGCGCCCTTCATCGAGCGCCACCCGCTGGACGAGATCAACGAGGTCTTCGCCGCCGCGCACGCGCATCGGCTGGCGCGGCGGGCGATCCTGGTTCCGTGACCGCTTCCGGGGGAGGGGAGAAGCGATGAGCGATGTGAACAAGGTGATGGAGGTGGCGCGGCGGACTGCGCCGCGGGAGCTCTTCGATCACAACCTGGTGCGCGAGTTCGTCTGCGACGGCGTCATCTACGAGCGGCGCCCGGCGCGCACGCCCGAGGGCGAGGTCGTCGACGGGCTCTACAACGCCTGGATCTGGCTCAACAACCCGCGCCAGTACAACTCCTACACCACGGAGATGGTCAAGGGCGTGATCCACGCCTTCCGCCGCGCCTCCAACGAGCGCGACGTGGCCTGCGTGGTCTTCACCGCGGTGGGGGACAAGGCCTTCTGCACCGGCGGCAACACCAAGGAGTACGCCGAGTACTACGCCGGGCGGCCGCAGGAGTACCGCCAGTACATGCGGCTGTTCAACGACATGGTGACGTCGATCCTGACCTGCGACAAGCCGGTCATCAACCGCGTCAACGGCATGCGCATCGGCGGCGGGCAGGAGATCGGCATGGCCTGCGACTTCACCATCGCGCAGGATCTGGCCCGCTTCGGGCAGGCCGGCCCCAAGCACGGCTCGGCCCCCATCGGCGGCGCCACCGACTTCCTGCCGGTGATGATGACCAACGAGCAGGCGATGTGGGCGGGCGTGATGTGCGAGCCCTTCTCGGCCCACAAGGCCTACCGGCTCGGCATGATCATCGACCTCGTGCCGGCGCTGAAGGTGGACGGGCGCTTCGTGCCCAACCCGCTGGTGTGGACCGACCGGATGGTGGACGAGTACGGCCGCTTCGTCTACGGCGAGTACAAGACCGGCGAGGCGGCGAAGGAGGCCAAGGCGCTGCTCGGGCGCGGCGAGGTGGATCTGAGCCTGCTGGACCAGAAGGTGGAGGAGTACTGCGGCAAGCTCCTGCTCACCTTCCCCGAGTGCACCACCAAGACCATCGAGGAGCTGCGCAAGCCCAAGCTCGAGGCCTGGAACCGCAACAAGGAGGACTCGCGCGCCTGGCTCGCCCTCAACATGCTGGCGGAGGCCAAGACGGGCTTCCGTGCCTTCAACGAGGGCGACAAGGAGATCGGGCGGGAGATCGACTTCGTCGCCCTGCGCAAGGCCCTGGCGCAGGGGGCGGCCTGGACCCCGGAGCTGACCGAGGCCCTGATGCCGCACGCGGGGAAGCAGCGATGAGCGAGCCGCTCAAGGTCTGGGAGGAGCGCGACGGGCAGCTGCTGCGCCTGCGCCTGGCCCGTCCCAAGGCCAACATCGTCGACGCGGCGATGATCGCGGCGCTCGCCGAGGCGTTCGCGGGCGCAGGCGGGGAGGCCGCGCGCAAGGCGGTGCTGCTCGATCACGAGGGCCCGCACTTCAGCTTCGGCGCCAGCGTCGAGGAGCACCTGCCGGGGCAGTGCGCGGAGATGCTCGCGGGGCTGCACGCCCTCATCCGGCGCATGCTCGACTGCCCGCTGCCGATCCTGGTGGCGATCCGCGGCCAGTGCCTCGGCGGCGGCCTCGAGGTCGCCGCCGCCGGCGACCTGCTCTTCGCCGCGCCCGACGCACGTCTCGGCCAGCCGGAGATGCAGCTCGCGGTCTTCGCCCCGGCGGGCTCCTGCCTGCTGCCGGAGAAGGTGGGCCCCGGGCGCGCCTTCGACATGCTGGTCTCGGGGCGGAGCCTGAGCGGCGAGGAGGCCGCGGCCGCGGGGCTGGTGCAGGAGGTGGCGGAGGACCCGGAGGCGGCGGCGCTGGCCTGGTTCGACCGCCACCTCGCGCCCAAGAGTGCCGCGGCCCTGCGCTACGCGGTGCAGGCCGCGCGCATGCAGACCGTCGAGCGCATCAAGGAGAAGCTCGAGCGGGTCGAGCGCCTCTACCTGGATGGTTTGATGTCCACCCACGATGCCGTCGAGGGGCTGCGCGCCTTCCTCGAGAAACGTCCCGCACAGTGGGAGAACCGTTGACCATGTCGAGCGCAGAGATCATCCGCCGTTGTGAGGCCCTCTACGAGGACCTCGACTTCACCGCCGCACGGGAGTGGAAGGCGGCCGAGCCGGGCCGCAAGGTGATCGGCTTCATGCCCATCTACGTCCCGCGCGAGATCATCCACGCCGCGGGCATGCTGCCGCTGGGGATCTTCGGCGGTGGCGACCAGCTCGAGGTCATCCACGGCGATGCGTACTACCAGAGCTACATCTGCCGCATCCCGCGCTCGACCATCGAGCTCGCCATCACCAAGCGGCTGGACTTCGTCGACGGCATGCTCTTCCCGAGCATCTGCGACGTCATCCGCAACCTTTCGGGGATCTTCAAGATGATGTTCCCCGAGATGTACGTGCGCTACTTCGACGTGCCGCAGAACTACCGCGACGAGATCGGCGGGGCCTACTACGTCGAGGAGCTGCACGAGCTCAAGCGCGGCCTCGAGGCCCTCGGGGGGCGCGAAATCACCGACGAGGCCCTGCGCCGGTCCATCGCCCTCTACAACGAGAACCGCCGTCTCGTGCGCGAGCTCTACGACCTGCGCGCGGCCGAGCCCTGGCGCGTGCCCACCTACGAGGCCTACCTGCTGCTTCGCGCCGGCATGGTGCTGCCGGTGGAGGAGCACAGCGAGATGCTGCGGGCCTACATGGCGGCGGTGCGCGAGGAGGAGCGGCCGATGCGCGACAACGTGCGCATCGTCCTCAACGGCTCGTTCTGCGAGCAGCCGCCGCTGGGGCTCATCAAGTCCATCGAGATGGCCGGCTGCTACGTGGTGGACGACGACTACATCCTCGTCACGCGCTGGCTGCGCGAGGACGTGCCGGTGGAGGGGGATCCCATCGAGAACCTGGCGCGTGCCTTCCTCCACCACTCGGTGGACACCGCCGCCAAGTACACCGAGCGCGAGGAGGACAAGGGCCGCTACCTGCTGGAGCAGATCCGGCGGCGCGGGGCCGAGGGCGTGATCTTCGCTGCCCCCTCCTTCTGCGATCCGGCGCTGCTGGAGCGGCCGATGCTGGCCGATCGGCTCAAGGAGCACGGGGTCCCGTACATCTCCTTCAAGTACGCGGAGAACTCGGGGCAGATGCAGCCCATCCGCGAGCAGGCCGGCACCTTCGCCGACTCCATCAAGCTGTGGGGTGACACGGGGAGCTGAGGCGTCGGGCGGCCGGGGCTGCGGGACGGCACAGGCACGGGAGCGGGGCGCAGGCCCCGGGAGGAGAGAGGCATGAGCAGCGACACGACCCGCATCGACGGCAAGCCGGAGGTGGTCAAAGAGCCTTCGATGCTCAAGCAGAAGGAGATGATCGCCCGCAACTACGAGGCGCTCACCAGCGCCCCGGAGACCGGGCGCAAGGTGGTCTCCACCTTCGTGCCCGGCAACCTGAACGAGCTGGTGATGTGCTTCGACATGCTCAACAACCTGCCGGAGATCAACGCGATCCAGAACGGCCTGCGGAAGAAGAGCGGCGCCATGATCATGGACGCCGAGAAGCGCGGCCACTCGGAGGACGTCTGCACCTACGTCAAGGCCGACATCGGCATGATGGGCAAGGGCAACATCGCCCCCAACGGCAAGCCGCTGCCGCCGCCCGACCTGCTGCTCCTGTCCTACACCGGCTGCTTCACCTTCATGAAGTGGTTCGAGCTGCTGCGCCACGAGTACAAGTGCCCGACCGTGATGCTGCACATCCCGTACCAGGGCGACGGCAGGATCACCCCGGAGATGGTCAAGTACGTGGTCAAGCAGCTCCGGGAGGAGGTGATCCCCGCGATGGAGAAGGTGAGCGGGGTGAAGTTCGACATCGACCGCCTGCGCGAGTACCTGCGCGAGTCGGCCAAGGCCGAGGACAACCTCGTGTGGGTGCTGGAGAGCGCCAAGAACAGGCCCTCGCCCATCGACGCCTACTTCGGCGGCGTCTACTACATCGGCCCGATCTTCACCGCCTTCCGCGGCACCAAGGACGCCACCGAGTACTACGAGATGCTGCGGGGCGAGATCGAGGAGCGGCTCCGCAAGGGCCAGCATCCCATCACGCCGGAGGGCGAGATGGAGGAGGAGCGCTACCGCCTCGTGGTGGAGGGGCCGCCCAACTGGACCAACTTCCGCGAGTTCTGGAAGATCTTCTACGAGGAAGGCGCGGTGGTGGTGGCCAGCACCTACACCAAGGTGGGCGGCGTCTACGACCTCGGCTTCCGCCACGACCCGGACAAGCCCCTGGAGTCGCTGGCCGAGTACTGCCTCGGCTGCTACACCAACCGCAACCTCCCGCAGCGGGTGGACATGCTGGTGCAGTACATCGAGGAGTACCAGGCCGACGGCCTCCTCATCAACTCCATCAAGAGCTGCAACAGCTTCTCCGCGGGCCAGCTCATGATGATGCGCGAGGTGGAGAAGCGCACCGGTAAGCCCGCGGCCTTCATCGAGACCGATCTCGTCGATCCGCGCTACTTCTCCTACGCCAACGTCAAGAACCGGCTCGAGAGCTACTTCCAGATGATCGACCAGAAGCGGCGTGCCGCCGGCGCCGCCGCGTGAGGAGGATGGGGCGATGAAGTGCTACATCGGCATCGACCTCGGCTCCACCACCACCAAGGCGGTGGTGATGGACGGCAAGGGCGAGGTCCTGGGGCGCGGCATCACCAACTCGCGCTCCAACTACGACACCGCGAGCGCGGTGGCCAAGCAGGAGGCCCTCATCGACGCCCGGCTGACCCTGGTGCGGCGTGCGCTGGCGGAGGAGGCGGCGCTTGCGGGGGCGGCCGAGGGGGTGCTCGAGGGGCTCGAGCGCAACTTCCGCCTCGAGCAGTTCCTGGAGCAGCTCGAGGACCTGGAGCGGACCTGCCTCGCCAACGCCGAGCACGACCGCCACGAGGACCTGCGCAAGGCCATGGCGGAGGCGCTGGAGGAGATCTTCGGCCGGCTGCGCGCCGACGCCGAGCACCTCTACGCCCCCGGCGCCGAGCGCAAGTCCGACTTCTTCCGCGACATCGCCGGCTCGCGCTACATGCAGCGGGCCGAGGAGGTGGCGCGCGAGGCCGGGCTGCCCTTCGATCCCCTCCTCAACGTCTACGACAAATCCATCATCGAGGTGGAGAACCGGCCCCCGGCCGGGGACATCGGCGGCAAGTTCCTGCGCGCGCTGGGGCGGGTCCTCGCCGAGGGCGGGGTCCACGCCGACCACGAGGCGGTGCGTGCGGCGGTGGAGCGGGCGCTCGCGGTGGAGCTCGAGGAGGGCTACGTGGTGGGCACGGGCTACGGCCGCGTGCGCCTGCCCTTCTCCAAGGAGCACATCCGCTCCGAGATCCTCTGCCACGGCCTCGGCGCGCACCTGATGTACCCGGGGACCCGCACCGTGCTCGACATCGGCGGCCAGGACACCAAGGGCATCCAGGTGGACGAGAACGGCATCGTCGTCAACTTCCAGATGAACGACCGCTGTGCCGCAGGGTGCGGGCGCTATCTCGGCTACATCGCGGACGAGATGAACCTCGGCCTGCACGAGCTGGGCCCCCTCGCCATGCAGGCGAAGAAGACCATCCGCATCAACTCCACCTGCACCGTGTTCGCCGGCGCCGAGCTGCGCGACCGCCTGGCCCTCGGCGAGCGGCGCGAGGACATCCTGGCGGGCCTGCACCGCGCCATCATCCTGCGCGCGATGTCGATCCTCTCGCGCGCGGGCGGGGTGCAGAACGAGTTCACCTTCACCGGGGGCGTGGCCAAGAACGAGGCCGCTGTGCGCGAGCTCAGGAAGCTGGTGAAGGAGAACTACGGCGACGTGAAGATCAACATCAACCCCGATTCCATCTACACCGGGGCGCTGGGGGCGGCCGAGTTCGCCCGCCGCGCCGTGGAGGCGTGACCATGGCGATCATCACTGCGGGCATCGACATCGGCACCGGGGCGGTCAAGGTGGCGCTCTTCCGGGTCGACGGGGAGCGCACGGAGTGGATCGGCAAGCGCAACGAGCGCATCCGGCGCCGCGATCCGTTCCAGCTCGCCGAGTCGGCCTACGACGATCTTCTGCGCGAGGCCGGCCTGTCGCGCGAGGACGTCCACTACGTGGCCACCACCGGCGAGGGCGAGAACGTGCCCTTCCGCACCGGCCATTTCTATTCCATGACCACGCATGCCCGCGGGGCCATCTACCTCGATCCGGAGGCACGCGCGGTGCTGGACGTGGGGGCCCTGCACGGGCGCGCCATCCGCATCGACGAGCGCGGCAAGGTGCTCTCCTACCGCATGACGAGCCAGTGCGCCTCGGGCTCGGGCCAGTTCCTCGAGAACGTGGCGCGCTACCTCGGCATCGCCCAGGACGAGATCGGCCCGCTGTCGCAGCAGGCGGACAATCCCGAGGCGGTCTCGAGCATCTGCGCGGTGCTCGCCGAGACCGACGTCATCAACATGGTCTCGCGGGGCATCTCGGCGCCCAACATCCTCAAGGGCATCCACATGTCCATGGCGACGCGGCTGGCCAAGCTGCTCAAGGCCATCGGCGCCAACGACGGCGTGACGCTGCTGACCGGGGGGCTGGCCCTGGACTCGGGGCTGGTGGCCGCCCTCAACGAGGCGCTCGCCGAGCAGAAGCTCAAGATCACCGCGCGAAGCCACCCCGACTCGCCCTATGCGGGCGCCATCGGCGCCGCGCTCTGGGGTGCCTTCCGCTACGAGAAGCTGGCCGCGCTGGGGCAGCTGCCCCAGGCATCCTGAGACGGAGGAGGAAACGGACATGGCCCTGCACATCACCGAAGAGTGCACCAACTGCGACGCCTGCGTGCCGGAGTGCCCCAACGAGGCCATCTCGGAGGGCGACATGATCTACGTCATCGACCCGGAGCGCTGCACCGAGTGCGTGGGCGCGCACGACGAGCCGCAGTGCATGCTGGTCTGCCCGGCCGACTGCATCGAGCCCGATCCCGAGCACCAGGAGAGCGAGGACGAGCTGCGGGCGAAGTACGAGCGGCTGCACGCCTGAGGGCGGGGGAGGCCTGGGATGTCGGACAACGGGGTGACGATCCGGCCGCTCGCCGAGGGCGACCTGGAGGCGGTGGTGGCCATCGGCGGGGCGGAGGGAGGCGCGGCGCGCCGCGGCTTCTTTGAGAAGCGCTTCGCGGCCATGGGCGCCGATCCCGAGGCCTTCGTCTCGCTGGGGGCGGAGGCCGACGGGCGCCTGGTGGGCTTTCTGCTCGCGCGGCTGCTCCAGGGCGAGTTCGGTGGCACCGAGCGCGTCGGGGTGCTGGATGCGGTGAGCGTCGAGCCGGGCCGGCGCGGGCGCGGGGTCGGCGCCGCGCTCCTTGCGGCGCTGGAGGAGGCGCTGCGGGCGCGGGGCGCGGTGGAGCTGCGCACCCAGGTGGAGTGGAACCGGCCGGGGCTGCTCGACTTCTTCGCGCGGCACGGGTTCTCGCTGGCGCCGCGGCTGGTGCTCGAGCGCGGCACCGCCGGGCACGACTTCTGAGGGGGAGGGGCGATGGCCAACGGAGGATCGACGACGCAGGAGATGCTGGGCCGGTTCGAGGGCGAGCCGGACTACAGCGATCCCTCCGGCGACGACTTCGAGGCGCTGGCGCGCGACCGCATCCCGGTCCGCACCCTGCGCGCCGAGGACCTGCCGGCGCTGGTGCGCATCGACCGGCGGATCACCGGCTGCGACCGCAGCGCCTACTACCGGCGCAAGGTGCGCGAGGCGCTGGACGAGTCGGGCGTGCGCGTCTCGCTGGTGGCCGAGCAGGAGGGCGAGATCGCAGGCTTCGTCATGGCGCGGGTGGACTACGGCGAGTTCGGGCGCACCGACACCGCCGCCGTGATCGACACCCTCGGGGTGGACCCCGCCTACGTGCGGCGCGGGGTCGGGTACGCCCTGCTGTCGCAGCTGCTCGCCAATCTCGCGGCGCTGCGGGTGGAGACCGTGCGCACCGAGATCGCGTGGAACGAGCGCGCGCTGGGGGCGTTCCTCGAGCGCTGCGGGTTCGCGCCGGGCCAGCGCCTGGCGCTGACCAAGCGGCTCGCCTGAGGCGCCGCCGTGTCGGTGCGCTGGGACTTCACCGGGCGCGGCGCCGTGGTCACCGGCGGCAGCCGCGGCATCGGCCGCGCCATCGCCGAGGCCCTCGCCGAGGCGGGGGCGGAGGTGCATGTCTTCGACCGCGAGCCGGGCCAGCCCGGCCCATGGACCTTCCACGCGGTGGACGTGGCCGACGCGGCCAGCGTCGCCGCGGCGGTGGCGTCGCTGCCGCCGGGGGTGACACTGCTCGTCAACAACGCCGGCATCACCCGCGACCGCTCCCTCGCCAAGATGAGCGACGAGGAGTGGCGCGCCGTGCTCGAGGTCAACCTCACGGGCGCCTTTCACATGATCCGGGCCCTCGCCCCGCGGATGCGCGAGGCCGGCCACGGGCGCATCGTCAACATCACCTCCATCAACGGGTTGCGCGGCAAGTTCGGCCAGGCCAACTACAGCGCCGCCAAGGCGGGGCTGATCGGGCTGACCAAGACCGCCGCCCGCGAGCTCGGGCCGCGGGGGATCACGGTCAACGCGGTGGCGCCCGGCATGGTGCTGACGGAGATGGCGCTGGCGCTGCCGGAGGAGTTCCGCGAGCGGGCGCGGGCGGAGTCGGTGCTCGGCGAACTCGCGACGCCGCAGGACATCGCCCATGCGGTGCTGTTCCTGCTCTCGGATGCGGCGCGCATGATCACGGGGGAGGTGGTCCGCGTCGACGCGGGCCAGTACATTTGACCGCCGGCTGCGGCGGCTTGGGGGCGGCGCCGCGGGCGCGGCCCCGGGGGAGGCTGACGAGATGAGCGATCGGGTGGCGTTCAACTGGGAAGATCCGCTGCTGCTGGAGGAGGAGCTGACGGAGGAGGAGCGGCTGGTCCGCGACACCGCCCGCAGCTATGCCCAGGAGCGGCTGATGCCGCGCGTGCTCGAGGCCAACCGGCAGGAGCGCTTCGACCGCGAGATCATGAACGAGATGGGCGAGCTGGGCTTCCTCGGCGCGACCCTGCCGGAGCAGTACGGCTGCGCCGGCGTCAACTACGTCTGCTACGGGCTCATCGCGCGCGAGATCGAGCGCGTCGACAGCGGCTACCGCTCCGCCATGAGCGTGCAGTCGAGCCTGGTCATGTACCCCATCTACGCCTACGGCACCGAGGCGCAGCGCGAGAAGTACCTGCCCCGGCTTGCCACCGGGGAGTGGGTGGGCTGCTTCGGGCTGACCGAGCCCGACGCCGGGTCCAACCCGGGCGGGATGAAGACGCGGGCGCGCAAGGTGGACGGCGGCTGGGTGCTCAAGGGCACCAAGATGTGGATCACCAACTCGCCCATCGCCGACGTCTGCGTGGTCTGGGCCAAGGACGAGGAGGACGTCATCCGCGGCTTCCTGGTGGAGCGGGGCATGAAGGGGCTCTCCACCCCCAAGATCGAGGGCAAGTTCTCCCTGCGCACCTCCATCACGGGCGAGATCGTCCTCGACGACGTCTTCGTCCCGGAGGAGAACCTGCTGCCCAAAGTGACCGGGCTCAAGGGCCCCTTCGGCTGCCTCAACCGCGCCCGCTACGGCATCGCCTGGGGGGTCATGGGGGCGGCCGAGTTCTGCTGGCACGCGGCGCGCAACTACACCCTGGAGCGCATCCAGTTCGGGCGTCCGCTGGCCGCCAACCAGCTGGTGCAGAAGAAGCTTGCCGACATGCAGACCGAGATCACCCTGGGGCTTGCGGCCTGCCTGCGCCTCGGCCGGCTGTTCGACCAGGGCAAGGCCGCGCCGGAGGCGATCTCGCTGCTCAAGCGCAACAACTGCGGCAAGGCCCTGGAGATCGCGCGCACGGCCCGCGACATGCACGGGGGCAACGGCATCGTGGACGAGTTCCACGTCATCCGCCACGTCATGAACCTGGAGACCGTCAACACCTACGAGGGCACCCACGACATCCACGCCCTCATCCTCGGGCGCGCGCAGACGGGGATCCAGGCCTTCACCTGCTGAGGAGGCACGCCCATGGGCGGCAACGGCACGGGCACCCGGGAGCGGTTCGCCGGGCTCATCATGCAGGTCACCGACGCCATCGCCGGCCGGCCGGTGGAGCCGGCGCTGGCGGACTTTCTCGATGCGCGCTTCCCGGCCGGCGGGGCCACCTTCGAGGCCATCCGCGCCGCCTGCCACCAGGCCATCGAGGAGGGCTGGATGTGCAGCCGCGAGGCGGGCGGGATCCGCTTCGGCCGCGTCATCCCGGCGGGGGAGGACACCGCGGGGTTCAGCGTCGACGTGGTGCGCATGGAGGAGGTGGTGGGCCCCCACCACCGCCACCCGCGGGGCGAGATCGACATGATCATGCCCATCGACCCGGAGGCCCGCTTCGACGGCCGCGGCGCCGGCTGGCTCGTCTACGGGCCCGACAGCGCCCACCGGCCCACGGTCACCGGCGGTGCGGCCCTGATCCTCTACCTCCTGCCGGGGGGCGAGATCGAGTTCACGCGCTGAGGGATCCGCTCAGGGGAGGTGGACCCCGGCGGCGCCGAGCGCCGCATCCATGAGCGGGGCCCAGCCGCGGTTGGCCTGAGGGCTTGCGGGGCTCGGGTGGGGCGCGGCGGCGATCGCGGTCCCGAGCCCCCGCAGCGCCTCCCGGGCGCGGGCCTCGGCGAAGCGCCCGACGCCGAGGACGAGGCGCGGCGCGAGGGCGTGCACCGCCTCGCGCAGGGCGCGGTCGCAGGCGGCGAAGAGGGCGCGGCGCTCGTCGGCGCGCAGCCGGTCGGGGGTGCGGTTGGCCCCTGCGGCCTCGAAGAAGGCCAGCGGGCAGTAGTTGAGCACGAAGAAGCGGGCGAAGAAGCGGTCGGGGGTGCCGAAGCGGGCGCGGGCCCAGCCCCACAGCCGCCGCCCGCTGACCTCGCTGCGGCGGCAGGCGAAGCCGAGCACGGGACGCCTCGGGTGCGGACGCGGCGGGGCCCCCACCGGGGCCTCGATGCCCATCCAGTCGCGCACCGCCGCCACCTCGCCGAAGGGAATGCCGGTCTGCACCATCCCCCAGGGGCCCGGGTTCATGCCCACCAGCACCACCTCCTTGGGCCCGCCGCCGTAGCGGCGCAGGTAGGCCTCGTGGGGCGCCCAGGCGTAGGCGAGGGGGTTGTAGACGTGGGTCACGGGCGGGCCGAAGCGCAGGGCGTCCACCTCGCCGGCGAGGCGGCGGGCGGCGGCCACGAGGCGGTCCGCGGCGCCGCTCATACCCCCAGGTGGCGGCGGTGCAGCTCGGGGTCGGCGAGCAGCGCCTCCGAGCGTCCCTCCCAGACCACGCGGCCCTTCTCCAGGATCACGTTCCAGTCCGCCAGCTCCGCCAGCGCCTTGAGGTCCTTGTCCACGATCACGGCGGCGACGCCGGCGGCCTTGATGCGGGCGATGATGCCCCAGATCTCGCGCCGCATCAGGGGGGCGAGCCCCTCCGTGGCCTCGTCCAGGAGGATGAGGTCGGGATTGGTGAGGAGGGCGCGGGCGATGGTGAGCATCTGCTGCTCGCCGCCGGAGAGCTGGTGGCCCATGTTGGACAGCCGCTCGCGCAGGCGCGGGAAGAGCTCGAGCACGCCCTCGTAGTGCCAGTCGGTGCGGCCGTCGCGGCCGGGGCGGGCTGCCATGAGGAGATTCTCCCGCACCGAGAGGTTGGGGAAGATGCCGCGATCCTCCGGCACGTAGGCGATGCCGGCGCGGGCGACGCGGTGGGCCGGCCAGCCGGTGACGTCGGTGCCGCGGACGCGGACGCGGCCGCGCCGCGGCGGGGTCAGGCCCATGATGGAGCGCAGGGTGGTGGTCTTGCCCATGCCGTTGCGCCCCATGAGCGCCACCGCCTGCCCGGGCAGCACGCGCAGGGAGACGCCGTGCAGGATGTGGCTTGGGCCGTAGTAGGTGTGCAGCCCCTCGGCCTCGAGCAGCGGCATCGTGCTCACGCCACCTCCTCCCCGAGATAGGCTTCCTGGACCTCGCGGCTTGCGCGGATCTCCTCGGGGGTGCCGGTCTTGAGCACCTCGCCGTTGACCATCACGGTGATCCGCTCGGCGATGGAGAAGACCGCGTCCATGTCGTGCTCGACCAGGATCAGGGTGTGGTCGGCGGCGAGGCGCTCGAGCAGCGCCACGACCTGGCGCGACTCCTCGGGGCCCATGCCGGCGAGGGGCTCGTCGAGGAGGAGCAGCTCCGGTTCGGTGGCCAGCATCATGCCGATCTCGAGCTGGCGCTGCTCGCCGTAGCTCATGCGGGCGGCCACCGTGTCGGCGCGGTGCTCGAGCCCGCACAGGGCCAGCGCGCGGCGGGCCCGCTCGGCGACGGCGCGGTAGCGGTGGGCGGGGCGGAAGAAGCGCATGGCGCTCGGCAGGCGCGACTGCGCCGCCAGCCAGCAGTTCTCCCAGCAGGTGAAGGAGGGAAAGATGTTGGTCTTCTGGTAGCTGCGCCCGATCCCCAGGCGCGAGATCCGATACGCCGGCAGTCCGGTGATGTCGCGGCCGCGGAACCAGACGCGGCCGCCGCTCGGCGCCAGATCGCCGGAGAGGAGGTTGATGAGGGTGGACTTGCCGGCGCCGTTGGGTCCGATGACGGCGTGGACGCGGCCCGCCTCGAACGCCAGGGTCACGTTGTGCACCGCCACCAGGGCACCGAAGCTGCGGGCCAGGGACTCGGTGCGCAGGATGGGTTCAGCCATCGGCCGCCCTCCGCCGCGGCAGGCGCAGCCCGGCGAGCCCCTGCGGCAGGAACAGCACGACGGCGATGATGATGCCGCCGAGGGGCAGGCGCCAGTGCTCGCTGAGATCCGGCAGGTAGCTCTCCAGGAGCACCAGGGTCGCGGCCCCGAGCAGGGCGCCGTACAGGCGGCCCATACCGCCGAGGAGCACCATCATCAGGAGCAGGCCCGACTGGTGCCAGTTGAGATAGGCCGGGTTGACGAACTCGGTGTGGATCGCCTCCAGGAGGCCGGCGAGGCCCGCAAGGGTGCCGGCGAGGACGAAGGCCGCCAGCTTGTAGCGGGCGGTGGCGTAGCCCATGGCGCGCATGCGGTGCTCGTTCTCGCGGATGCCCTCGAGGACGCGGCCGAAGGGCGCCTGCAGCACCGTGTGCAGCAGGGCGTAGCCCGCGGCCACGATGCCCAGCACGAACCAGTAGAGGACGGCCTCGTCGGCGAGGTCGAAGAGGGGGCGCCCGCCCAGGGTCACCTCGGGGCGGGCGAAGATGAAGATCCCGTCGTCGCCGCCGAAGCGGGGCGATTCGAAGAGGAAGTAGTAGACCATCTGCGCGAAGGCGAGGGTCAGGAAGATGAAGTACACGCCGGAGGTGCGGATGCTGATCCAGCCGATCACCAGCGCCGCCGCCGCGGCCAGCCCCAGGGAGGCCGCCAGGGCCTGCCAGAGGGTGACCGGATCGCCGTCGCGGGCGAGCACGGCGAAGCCGTAGGCGCCGAGGCCGAAGAAGGCGGCGTGGCCGAGGCTCACCAGGCCGGTGAAGCCCACCAGCAGGTCCAGGCTCATGGCGAAGAGCCCGAGGATGAGGATCTTGGTGCCGAGCTGCAGGTAGTAGCGCTCGCCGGTGAGGGGGAGCAGCGCGGCCAGGGCCAGGACCACGAGCAGCCCGACGAGGACGCGGCGGGGCATCCGGTACATCATGGCCGCGCCCCGAACAGCCCCTGCGGCCGCCAGATCAGCACCACCGCCATGAGGGCGTAGATGACCACGCTCGCCGCCTCGGGGATCAGCACCTTGCCGAAGGTGTCGGCGATGCCGATGAGCATCGCGCCCACGAAGGCGCCCTTGATGGAGCCGATGCCGCCGATGACCACCACCACGAAGGAGATGATCAGCACCTGATCCCCGATGCCGGGATAGACCGAGCTCACCGGCGCCGCGATCATGCCGGCGAAGGCGGCGAGGGCCACGCCGAGGCCGAAGACGAGGGTGAAGAGGCGGTTGATGTCGATGCCGAGGGCCTGCGCCATCTCGCGGTTGCTGGCGCCGGCGCGGATGATCATGCCCAGGCGGGTGCGCTGGATCATGAGGTAGAGCGCGAGGGCGACGGCGGCGCAGGCGGCCGAGATGAACAGCCGGTAGACCGGGTAGGCCTGGGTCTCGGTCAGCGGGATCGAGCCCGCGAGCGGGGGCGGGATCGGCACGGCGTGGACGTCGTTGCCCCAGAGGATGCTGCGCAGCTCGTCGAAGACGAGGATCAGCCCGAAGGTGAGGAGCACCTGGTAGAGATGGTCGCGCCGGTAGAGGGGGGTGATGGCGAGCCGCTCCACGACGATGCCCACGAGGACCACCACCGGGATGCCCGCGGCGACGGCGAGGGCGAGGCTGCCGGTCTCGCGGGCGAGCCAGTAGGCCAGGTACGCCCCCAGCATGTAGAAGGCGCCGTGGGCGAGGTTGATGATGCCCATGATCCCGAACACCAGGGTCAGGCCGCTGGCGACGAGAAAGAGCAGAAAGCCGTACTGGATCCCGTTGAGAAGCTGGATCAGGTAGAAGCTCGGCTCCATCCCCCTGTCTCGGTGTCGGTCTCGGCACGGCGCCCGAAACGGCCCGCCCCGGCCGGGGCCGGGGCGGGCGGGGCCGGGGTCAGGTCATGCGACAGCCCTTCGCCGGGTCCTCCAGGCGGGGCGCGACGATGCGCAGGACGCGGTTCTCGCCGTTCTGCACCTCGCGCAGATAGATGTCCTGGATCGGGTTGTGGGCCTTGGAGAAGGTGAAGGGCCCGCGCGGGCTGTCGATGGTGGTCGACTCCATGGCGCGGATGAGCTCGGCGCGCGCCCCGGTGTCGCCCCCCACGGCGGCCATCCCCTGCACCAGCAGCGAGCCCGCGTCGTAGCCCTGGACCGCGTAGACGTCGGCGTCGCGCCCCGTGGCCTCGCGGAAGGCGCGCTTGAAGCGCCGGTTGGCGGGGTTGTCGAGGGTGTCGGCGTAGTGCAGGGTGGTGCGCACCCCCTCGGCCGCCGCCCCCTGCGCCTTCAGCACCCCCTCGGTGAGGAAGCCGGCGCCGTAGAGGGCGATGGCGTCCTTGAGGCCCGCCGCGGCGTAGTCCTTGACGTACTTCACCGCCCCGCCGCCGGCGTAGAAGGTGAAGACGGCATCGGGCCGGATGGCCGCAAGCTCCGTCAGGTAGGCCTGGAACTCCACCTCGGGGAACGGCGTCGGGATCTCCTTGACGATCTTGCCGCCCCGGGCGACGAAGGCCTCCTTGAAGGCGGCCGCGGCCTGCTTGCCGAAGCCGTAGTTCCAGTACATGAGCACCACCTCGCGGTGGCCGTCCTCGTAGACCGCCTTGCCGCAGGGGAAGCTGGTCTGGTAGGCGGAGAAGGAGGTGCGGAAGATGTTGGGGGCGCAGAGGCTGCCCGTGAGCTGGTCGGCGCCGGCGTTGGCGATCACGGTGATGGGGCCGTCGCCGCCCACGATCTTGGCCATGGCCATGCCCACCAGCGAGTGCACCGCGCCCACGATGAAGTCCACCTTCTCCTTGTGCACGAGGCGGTTGGTCAGCTCCGGGGCGAGCGGCGGCTTGGCCTGGCTGTCGATGTCGACGAACTCCACCTCGCGCCCCCCGAGGCGGCCGTCGTTCTGGCGGATGCGCAGCATGAGGGCGTCGCGGATGTTCTCGCCCAGCTTGGCGTAGACGCCGGTGTAGGGGAGCAGGATGCCCACCTTGACCTTGGCCGGGCGGGCGATGATGTAGCGGGTGGGGACGAACGTCGCGGCGGCGGTGGCGCCGCCGAGGACCGCCGCGTTCCTGAGGAACCTGCGTCGCGAGACACCGGGGTGTGCGGGCTTCTTCATCCTCCGTCTCCTCTGGGATCGGTGGTGGCCGGGTTGTTCTTGGGAGACCCCGCCGGCGCGGTCCGGGCCGCCCGCGCCGCGGGCGGATGCGGGGCCGGCGGGCCTCCGCCGCCCGGCCCCAACATCCTAGTGCCGGCAGGCCGCGGCGTACAGGGCGTGCGCGGTGCCCGCGCCCTGCCTCGCCGTGGTGCCCAGTGTGCGCGCATTTCTTCCTCCGCCTAGCGCCAGAAGCCCTCGGGGTCGAGCCGGCGCAGCGCCGCCAGCTCCGCCTCGGTGGGGGGCGGGGTCGGCCGCGCCTCCGGGTGCAGCCGCAGGTCCCAGCCGGTGGCATCGCGGACCTCGTCGGGGGTGGTGCCCGGGTGCCAGGAGGCCAGGTGCAGCTCCCGCTCCGGACCCCAGGGGCGGAGGATGGCCTTGTCGGTGATGACGGCGGCGGTGCCGCCCCGGCGCAGGCCGGCGCGGCGGCGCGATGCGCCGCCGTCGAGGTGGCCGACGGAGGTGACGTAGTCGACCCGCTCGACGAGGCGGCGCCGCTCGTGGTTGATGATCACGAGCAGGCGGTGGGCCATGGCGGCGATGTCGGCGGCGCCGCCCGATCCCGGCAGCTTCACCTTCGGCCGGCGGGGATCGCCGATGTAGGAGGTGTTGACGTTGCCGAAGCGGTCCACCTCGGCCCCGCCGATGAAGCCCACGTCCACGCGCCCGCCCTGCAGCAGCCCCAGGAGCTGCACCGTCCCCGTGGCCCAGGCCGCCCCCTCCTGGTTGGGCGGATCGCCCATGGTGTAGAGCATCCCCGACGCCGGCGTGTGGCGCACCAGCCCGCACTCGAACAGCCCCACGGCGTCCGGGGCGTGGGTGGCGCGGGCGACGCCGAAGGCCATGATGGGCAGGCGCATGCCCACGAAGACCACCTCGCGGTCGGCGATCTCGCGTGCCGCCGCGATGATCATGAGCTCCTGGGTGGAGTAGGCCATCGCTCAGTCCCCGGCGTAGTTGACGGGGGGCGAGAGGACGCGGCGGCGGATGCGCAGCGCCTCCAGCCGCGGCCCCAGCTTCGCCCGGTAGGCGGCGTGGTCCGGCACCGACAGCACCCACTCCTCCAGCCAGGCCTCGAAGCCCTCGCGGGTGCGCGAGCGGGCGTGGTAGTCCTGGAAGAAGGCGGTGTCGCGGCGCCAGACCCCGGTCATGGGCGAGGGGTGGACCGCCGCCGGCTCGTGCACCACCGCGGTGACCACGAAGCCGGGGAAGAGCACGCGGTTGGGGTCGGCGCCGATCACCTCCGGCTCCACGATCTCCTCGGCGAGCAGGATCACCTTGCGCGCCGCCAGCGCCGCCTCCTGCACCACCCCCTGGTTGCCCCAGTGGTGGGCGTTGCCGTAGGGGTCGGCGCGCTGGACCGGGATCACCGCCACGTCGGGGCACAGCGGCGGCACCAGCACCACCGGGTCGGGCTCGTCGGCGAGCGGGTTCTCGATCACCCGCAGCTCGGGGTTGCTGCGCAGGATGTCCGAGCCGAGGAGCGAGCGCACCGGGGCGAAGGGCATGCCGTAGGCCCCGGCCATGAGCGCCATGCCCAGCGAGAAGTTGGAGTGGTCGCGCACCTCGATCCGGTGCGGGATCCCCTCCTCGAAGGCGCGCCGGTAGTTGTGCCCGAGACCGCCCGAGACGTTGCCCACCCAGGCGCCGGTGACGCGTCGCACGCAGCCCGCACCGACGAGGATGTCGGTGGAGGCGTCGGAGATGGGGGCGATCACCTCCAGGTCGCGCCGTCCCTGGCGGATGAGCTCGTAGGTGGCGGCGAAGGGGATGTGCGGCTCGAGGCAGGCGCCGAGGACGATGCGGTCGCCGTCGCGGACGTGGGCGGCGAGGGCCTCGCGCAGGCTCGCGAGCTTGGGCTCCACGGGGCGGCCTCCCGCCTCAGGACTGCGGCTGCGGGCGCGCGCGCAGCTTGAAGCGCTGGATCTTGCCGGTGGCGGTCTTCGGCAGCTCGTCGACGAAGTGGATCCAGCGCGGGTACTTGTACGGGGCGAGCCCCTTCTTGCAGTGCTCGAGGAGCTCGGCGCGCAGCGCATCGCCCGCCTGCGCCGGATCCTTCAGCACGATCCAGGCCTCGGGCTTGACCAGGTTCTGCTCGTCGGGCCGCCCCACCACGGCCGCCTCGAGCACCGCCGGGTGCTCGATGAGGCGGGCCTCGATCTCGAACGGCGAGCACCAGATCCCGCCCACCTTCATCATGTCGTCGCTGCGGCCGCAGTAGTGGAAATAGCCCTCCTCGTCGCGGACGTAGGTGTCGCCGGTGTTGAGCCAGCCGCCCTCGAGCATGGTCTGGGCGGTCTTCTCGGGGTTGTTCCAGTAGGCGCGGGCGGTGGAGTCGCCGCGGATCAGGAGCCGCCCGGACTCGCCGGGCGGGACCTCGTTGCCGGCCTCGTCGACGATGCGCGCCTCGTAGCCCGGCACGAGCCGCCCGCTGGTGCCAAGGCGGACGTCGTCGATGCGGTTGGAGATGAAGATGTGCAGCGCCTCGGTGGAGCCGATCCCGTCCAGGATGGTGAGCCCCGTGCGCTCCTTCCAGCGCTGGAAGATCTCCGGCGGCAGCGCCTCCCCCGCCGAGACGCAGACCCGCACCGAGGACAGATCCGGCGCGAGCTCGTCGAGGGCGGCGAGCTGCGCCGCGTAGAGGGTCGGCACGCCGTAGTAGATGGTGGGGCGGAAGCGCTGGATCATCTCGAAGGTGCTCTGCGGCGTGGGGCGGCCGTCGTAGAGGACCGCGGTGGCCCCGACCCAGAGCGGGAAGGTCATGGCGTTGCCCAGCCCGTAGGCGAAGAAGAGCTTGGCGGCGGAGAAGCACACGTCCTCCTCACGCACCCCCAGGGTCTCGACGCCGTAGTACTGGCTCGTCACCACCATGTCGCGGTGGCGGTGGATCGCCCCCTTGGGGTTGCCCGTCGAGCCCGAGGAGTAGAGCCAGAAGCAGTCGTCGGTGGCGCTCGCGGGCACCGCCTCGAGCTCGGCGCCGGCCTCGGCCATGCGTGCGCGCAGGCTGTCGCCCTCGCCGGTGACCGGCAGCCGCACCGCCGGCGCCGGATCGGCCGCCGCCAGCGCCGGCTCCACCTCGGCGGCGAACTCGGGGGAATAGACCACGGCGGCGCAGCCCGAGTCCTCGATCATGAAGCGGTAGTCCTTGGCCCGCAGCAGCGTGTTGACGGGCACGGGGACGATGCCGGCCTTGATGGCGCCCCAGAAGAGGTAGAAGAACTCGGGGCAGTCCTTGACCATCATCAGGACCCGCTCGCCGCGGCCGATGCCGAGGGCGCGCAGGGCGTTGCCGGCGCGGTTGGCCTGCTCGGCGAGCTCGCGGTAGGTGACGGCCTCGCCGTGGTTGGTCCGGATCGCCACCTTGTCGGCCCGGCCCTCGGCGAGGTGGCGGTCGATGAAGGGCACGGCGACGTTAAAGACGGGCGCGAAGCGCAGCACGGTGCGGCCGTGCTCGCGCTCGACGGCGACGGTGTGGTCCCGCATGGCGGCTCCTCCTCCCCCCGGGGGCTCGCCGCCGTCCTGGCGGCGTCTGCCGCCCCTCGTTGACGTTTACGTAAGCGGCACCTCCGATGTTAGGGGGCCGGCGGGGCGGGCGCAACCCCTGCACCCGCCCCGCGCCCCGCCGGGGGCTTCGCCGCTCAGTCGAAGCGCACGTACTCGAAGTCGACGGGCCTGTCGTTGATGCCGCGGGCCGGCGGGGCGATCCAGTGCGCCATCTTGCCGGGCTCGCGCACCGCCTCGGGCATGAGGGAGGCGACGTAGGCGCGGTCCGCCTCGGTGGGCAGCCACTCGTGGTGGTGCTGGTCCCACTCCGCCTGGGTCAGCAGCCGCCCGTCCGGGGAGGCCTGGATCTCGGAGAAGGTGCCGATGCGCCGGTGGAAGGCGCGGTGCGGAAGCCGCAGCTCGAAGTCGATCCCGTGCTCGCGGATGATGCGGTTCCAGCGCTCCACGCCCTTGGCGCAGTCGGCGATGTACTGGTCGCGCAGCATCTCGTTGAGGGCGGTCAGCGCCGGGCGGCGGACCTTGCGCAGGCTGTCGCCGGCCACCTCCCAGATCTCGTACTCGGCGTCCTTGAGCTGATGGTCGTCCTCGAGCTTGGCCTCCTGGAAGCGCCCCTTGAGGCCGGCGGTGAAGTAATTGGCCGCATTGGTGGAGAGCTCCTGGCCGAAGAGGTCGAGGGAGACGCTGAAGTGGAAGTTGAGGTACTTCTGGATCGTGGGCAGGTCGATGACCCCGTGGCCGCGCACCTCGGCCGGATCGTCGATGCGATGCTCGCGCATCACCTCGCAGGTGCGCTGGATGATGCGGCCGACGCCGGTGATGCCCACGAACATGTGGTGGGCCTCCTCGGTGAGCATGAAGCGGCAGGTCCGCGACAGGGGGTCGAAGCCGGACTCGGCCAGCGAGGCGAGCTGGAACTTGCCGTCGCGGTCGGTGAAGAAGGTGAACATGAAGAAGGAGAGCCAGTCGGGCGTGGGCTCGTTGAAGGCCTGCAGGATGCGCGGCTTGTCGGGGTCGCCCGAGTGCCGCTCGAGCATGGCCTCGGCCTCCTCGCGCCCGTCGCGCCCGAAGTAGGCGTCCAGCAGGTAGACCATGGCCCAGAGGTGGCGCCCCTCCTCGACGTTGACCTGGAAGAGGTTGCGCAGGTCGTAGAGGGAGGGGCAGGTCTTGCCCAGGTGGCGCTGCTGCTCCACCGAGGCCGGCTCGGTGTCGCCCTGGGTCACGATGAGCCGGCGCAGCACCGAGCGGTACTCGCCCGGCACCTCCTGCCAGGCCGGCTCGCCCTTGTGCTCGCCGAAGGGGATCCGCCGGTCGGGCTCCGGCGGCGCCAGGAAGATGCCCCAGCGGTACTCCGGCATGCGCACGTAGTCGAAATGGGCCCAGCCGCCGGGGTCGACGCTGACCGCGGTGCGCAGGTAGACCTGCAGCCGCTCGCTGTCCACCGGGCCCATCTCGCGCCACCAGTCCAGGAACTTGGGCTGCCACGACTCCAGCGCCTTGAGCAGGCGCTTGTTCTCGCTGAGGTTGACGTTGTTGGGGATGCGGGCGTTGAGATCGACGGAGATGGCGCTCATGGTTCAGACCCTCGTGCGGTCGTAGTTGGGCTTGCGGCCGGTGCCGTAGAGGCGCAGGGCGCCCTCGGGACCGGCGGCGTTGGGACGCTGGAAGATCCAGTTCTGCCAGGCGGAGAGACGGCCGAAGATCTTGGTCTCCAGGGTCTCCGGGCCGGCGAAGCGCAGGTTGGCCTCCATGCCGGTGAGGGCGTCGGGGGAGAAGCTCGCCCGTTCCTCCACCGCGAGGCGGACCTCGTCCTCCCAGTCGATGTCGTCGGGGGCGAAGGTGACGAGGCCGGCCTCCAGCGCCGCAGCGGCGTCCAGCGGCTCGCCGATGCGCGAGCGCAGGGCCTCGACCCGCGCGGGATCGCCGAGGAAGCGGGTCTCGAGGCGGCTCAGGCCGTTGCCCATGGGCAGGGGACCGAAGTTCATCTCGCCGAGGACGACGGTGGGGGCCGGGGCCTCCACGTCCTCGAAGGTGCCGTCGAGCATGTAGCTGCGGTCGGCGGCCAGGGCCAGCTCGAGGAGGGTCCCGGCGAAGCAGCTGCCGGGCTCGATGAAGGCGAAGAGGCTGCGCGAGGTGACGTCGAGCCGCTTCAGCGTGCGCTTGAGGTAGAGGACGATCTCGCGCACCAGCCAGTGCCCGTGGTGGGCGAGGAGGACGGCGTCGGTCTCCAGCACCCGCGCCGCGTCCCCCTCGGTGCGCAGCACCCAGGTGCCGATCCGGTCCTCGTTGAGGCGCATGTGCAGGATGGCGTCGTCGAGCTCGCGCGCAAGCGCCAGGGGCCAGTAGCCGGCCCCCGCGGCGAGGATGCCCTCGGGGTCCTGCGGCTGCGGCCCCTGCGGGCCGCGCACGGTCCAGTAGGCGACGCGGTGGGCGCGGTCGATGCGCACCGAGACGTGGGGATAGTGCACGGCGTCGGTCTCGAACCGCCGCTCGAGGGGCGCAAGCTCCACCCCGCGGCCGTCGGCGGGGCGGTCGGAGCGGGCGGCGAAGGCCGCGGCGCGCTCGCGCGCCACCTCCATCAGGCGCGACTTCGGCGCCAGCTCGTCCACCAGGCCCCACTCCACCGCGCGCCGGCCCTTGATGCCCTCGGCGATGGTGCAGAAGACGTCGGCGAGGTCGCGGCGCACCTTGCGCTTGTCCACCAGCCGGGTGAGGCCGCCGGTGCCTGGCAGCACCGCCAGCAGCGGCACCTCCGGCAGGGAGACCGCGGTGCTGCCGTCGTCGGCCATGAGGATGTAGTCGGTGGCCAGCGCCAGCTCGTAGCCGCCGCCGGCGGCGACGCCGTTGACCACGGTCAGGTAGGTCTGGCCCGAGTGGGCGGTGGCGTCCTCGATCCCGAGGCGGGTCTCGTTGGTGAACTTGCAGAAGTTGACCTTGTGCTCGTGGCTGGACTGGCCGAGCATGCGGATGTTGGCGCCGGCGCAGAAGCACTCGCCCTTGCCCGAGGCGATGATCACGGCGCCCACCTCCGGGTGCTCGAAGCGCAGCCGCTGCACCGCGTCGTAGAGCTCGATGTCCACCCCGAGGTCGTAGGAATTGAGCTTGAGCTCGTAGCCGGGGCGCAGGCCGCCGTCCTCCTGGACGTCCATGGAGAGCAGGGCGATGCGCCCGTCGATCTCGAGCCGCCAGTGGCGGTAGCGGTCGGGGTGGGTCTGGAAGTCGACCCGGGGCGCCTGTGCGCCGGTGTCGAAGGCCTGTTCGCTCTGCGCCATGGCTGGGTCTCCCCTGCGGCCCGGCCGCGCGCGGCCGGGGTTGGTCACGATGCCGTGCCGTGAATGTAACGTTTACGTAAACGTCAGTTTTTGATCCAGGGCAAAAAACCTCGCGATTCGCTCGGGCGGATTGGTCACGTTGACGTCAACGTCGCTACAATCGCCGCCGGCGCGGGATGCGGGAGGAGGCATGGCCGAGGGGCTGCGCAGGGTCGATCACGGCGACTGGCTCGAGCTGCGCCTGGCGCGGCCGGCGCGGCGCAACGCGCTCGACCGCGCCACCATCGAGGCGCTGGCCGAGGCGGTGGAGGCGGCGGCGCGCCGGCCCGGGCTGCGGGCGCTGGTGCTGCGGGGCGACGGCGGCAGGTTCTGCGCCGGACAGGACCTCAACGAGCGCTACCGGCGTCCCGGTGAGCCGGCGCCGGACCTCGGCGCGGCGCTGCGCGGGGGCCTCAACCGGGTGGTGGCGGGGCTCGCGGCGCTGCCGGCGGTGGCGGTGGCGGTGGTGGAGGGCGTCGCCGCGGGGGCGGGGGCCGGTCTGGCGCTCGCCTGCGACCTCGCGCTGATGGCGGAGGAGGCGCGGCTGAGCCTGCCCTTCGCGCGGCTCGGGCTGGTCCCGGACACGGGCCTGACCTGGTATCTGCCGCGGCGGGCCGGGCGGGCGCGGGCGATGGGGCTCGCCCTGCTCGGGGGCGAGATCGGCGGCGCCGAGGCGGCGGCGTGGGGCCTCGTCTGGCAGGCGGTGCCGCAGGCGGGCCTCGACGAGGCGCTGGAGGCGCTGCTCGGGCGGCTGCGTGCGGTGCCGGCGGGGACGGTGCAGGCGGTCAAGCGGGCCCTGCGCGCGGCCGAGACGCAGGGCCTCGGGGCGCAGCTTCGCCTCGAGGCGGCGCTGCAGGCGGAGGCCGGGCGCAGCGCCTTCTACCGCGAGGCGGTGGCGGCCTTCATCGAGCGCCGGCGGGAGGAGAGGCGATGACGGCGATCGCGCGCGAGGCGACGGTGGCGGTGGTGGGGGCCGGGACCATGGGGCGGGGCATCGCCCAGGTGGCGGCGATGGCCGGGCACCCGGTGCGGCTGCACGACAACCGGCCGGGGGCGGCGGAGGCGGCCTGCGCCGAGATCGCGCAGGCGCTCGCCCGCCTCGTGGGGACGAGGCGGATGGAGGCGCAGGCGCGCGATGCGGTGCTGGCGCGGCTCGCCCCCGCCGAGTCGCTGGAGGACCTCGGGCATGCGGCCCTCGTGGTGGAGGCCATCGTCGAGGACCTGGAGGCCAAGCGCAGCCTCTTCGCCGAGCTGGAGCTGCTCCTCGACGACGAGGCCATCTTCGCCACCAACACCTCCTCCATCTCCGTCACCGCCATCGCCGCGGGGCTGCGCCGTCCCGGGCGCGTGGTGGGGATGCACTTCTTCAATCCGGCGCCGCTCATGCGCCTGGTGGAGGTGGTGGCGGGGCTGGAGACGGATCCGGCGGTGGTGGCGGCGGTGGAGGCCACGGCGCGGGCCTGGGGCAAGCACCCGGTGCGGGCGCGCTCGACGCCGGGGTTCATCGTCAACCGCGTGGCGCGGCCCTTCTACGGCGAGGCCCTGCTGCTGCTGGAGGAGGGTGCGGCGGATGCGGCGACGCTGGATGCGGTCTATCGCGACTGCGGCGGCTTCCGCATGGGGCCGCTGGAGCTGACCGACCTCATCGGCCAGGACGTCAACGCCGCGGTGACGCGGTCGGTGTTCGAGGCCTTCCACCACGACCCCCGCTACCGCCCCTCGTGGCTGCAGCGGGAGCTGGTGGCGGCGGGACGGCTCGGCCGAAAGAGCGGGCGCGGGTTCTACGACTACGCCGAGGGGGCGCAGCGGCCGGCGCCGGCCGCGCTGCCGCCCGGGCCGCCGCCGCGCAGGGTGCGCATCGAGGGGTGCCTGGGCTATGCGGAGGGGCTGCGCGGGCGCATCCGCGCCGCCGGGCTCGCGCTGGAGGAGGCGGAGGGGCCGGAGGGGCGGATCGTCCTCGACGGCGCGGTGATCCGGCCGAGCGACGGGCGGACCGCCACCGAGCGGGCGGCGGCCTCGGGCGAGCCGCTGCTGCTCGTGGACCTCGCCCTGGACTATGCGGAAACGAAGCGGCTGGTGTTCGCGGCCGCGGGGCAGGCCGGTCCCGGGGCGCTGGCGGCGGCGGCGGGGCTTGCCGCGGCGCTGGGCTGCGAGGCGACGGCGGTGGAGGACAGCCCGGGTCTGGTCCTCCTGCGCACGGTGGCGATGCTCGCCAACGAGGCCGCCGACGCGGTCCGCCTGGGGGTGTGCTCGGAGGCGGGGGTGGACGAGGCGATGCGGCTCGGCGTCAACTACCCGCTGGGGCCCCTGGCCTGGGCGCGTCGCATCGGCCTCGCCGCCGTGGTCTCGGTCCTCGACGGGCTCGCGGCGTGGTATCGCGATCCGCGCTACCGCTGCTCGCCCTGGCTGCGGCGCGCCGCCCTGACGGCGCACCCGGATTCCTGACGACGGGAGGGGAGAGGTGATGAGCGAGGCGTATGTGTGCGATGCGGTGCGGACCCCCATCGGCCGCTACGGCGGGGCGCTGGCGTCGGTGCGCACCGACGACCTCGCGGCGATCCCGATCCGCGAGCTGATCCGCCGCCATCCGGAGCTGGATCTCGCCGCGATCGAGGACGTGATCCTCGGCTGCGCCAACCAGGCGGGCGAGGACAACCGCAACGTCGGCCGCATGGCGGCGCTGCTCGCGGGGCTGCCGCCGGAGGTGCCGGGGCTGACGGTCAACCGCCTCTGCGGCTCCGGCATGGAGGCGGTGGCGGTGGCGGCGCGGGCCATCCGCGCCGGCGAGGCCGACCTCATGATCGCGGGCGGTGTCGAGAGCATGTCGCGGGCGCCGTTCGTGATCCCCAAGGCCGATGCGCCCTTCTCCCGGCGGGCCGAGATCCACGACACCACTATCGGCTGGCGCTTCGTCAACCCGGAGATGGAGCGCCTCTACGGCACCGACTCGATGCCGGAGACGGCGGAGAACGTGGCCGAGCTCTACGGCATCTCCCGGGCCGACCAGGACGCCTTCGCCCTGCGCAGCCAGCAGCGCTGCGCCCGCGCCCGCGAGGCCGGCGTCTTCGCCGAGGAGATCGTGCCGGTGGAGATCCCCCAGCGCCGGGGCGAGCCGCGGGTGGTGGCGGAGGACGAGCACCCGCGCCCCGACACCACGATGGAGAAGCTCGCGCGCCTGCCGGCGCCCTTCCGCGACGGGGGCACCGTCACCGCCGGCAACGCCTCCGGCGTCAACGACGGCGCCTGCGCGCTGCTCGTCGCCTCGGCGGCGGCGGCGCGGGCCCACGGGCTCGAGCCCATCGCCCGCGTGGTGGCCACCGCCGTGGCGGGGGTGGAGCCGCGGATCATGGGCATCGGGCCGGCGCCGGCCACGCGCAAGGTGCTGGAGAAGACGGGCCTGACCCTGGCGGAGATGGACGTCATCGAGCTCAACGAGGCCTTCGCCGCGCAGGCCCTCGCCGTGCTGCGGCTGCTGGGCCTGCCCGACGACGCCGAGCACGTCAATCCCAACGGCGGCGCCATCGCCCTCGGCCACCCCCTGGGCATGAGCGGGGCGCGGCTGGTGACCACGGCCGCCTACGAGCTGCGCCGCCGCGGCGGGCGCTACGCCCTCTGCACCATGTGCATCGGGGTGGGGCAGGGCATCGCCATGATCCTCGAGCGGGCTTGAACTATCTCGGCCACCTCTACCTGGTCCGCGACGCCGCCGACGAGGTCCTCGTGGGCACGCTCATGGGCGACTTCGTCAAGGGGCGGCTGCGGGGCGAGCGGCCGCCGGCGCTGGAGCGCGCCATCGCCCTGCACCGCCGGGTCGACGCCTTCACCGACGGCGACGAGGCCGCGCGGCGCAGCCGCCGGCGCGTGCCCGCGCCGGCGGGGCCCTACCGCGGCGTGCTCGTGGACGTCTTCTACGACCACTTCCTCGCCCGCGACTGGGAGGAGCTGACCGGCTGCGGGCTCGCCTCCTTCACGGCGCGGGTGTGCCGGGCGCTGGCGGCGGCGGAGCTGCCCGCGCCCATGGCGGCCTGGGCGCGGCGCCTGTGCGGCGAGGACTGGATCGGCGGCTACGCCCGCGTCGAGGGCATCGAGGCGGTGCTCGTCCGGCTCGCGCGGCGGGTGCGGCGCCCGCAGCGCCTGGCCGCGGGCATCGGCGCCCTGCGCGCCGACTACGCCGGCTTCGAGGCCGACTTTCGCGCCTTCCTGCCCCGGGTGGAGGCGATGACGCGGGCGTGGCTCGCGGCGCGGGGCGGGGCCTGACCGCGGCGCCGGGGGGCCTGGGGCGAGGGCCGGGCGGATAATGGCTGGCGGTGGAACGATCACGCGGAGGAGGTGCGAGATGATCGAGCTCAGCGACCCCGGGCTGCTTCGGGATCGGTGCTACATCGACGGGGCGTGGGTCGGCGCGGAGGCGACGATGCCCGTGAGCGATCCCGCGACCGGCGGGGTGATCGCGCAGGTGCCGCGCCTCGGCGCGGCGCAGACGCGGCAGGCGGTGGAGGCCGCGGCGCGGGCCTTCGAGGACTGGCGGAAGCGGACGGCCAAGGAACGGGCGGCGCTGCTCAAGCGCTGGCACGCCCTGATCCTGGCGCACCAGGAGGATCTCGCGCGGATCATGACCGCCGAGCAGGGCAAGCCGCTGGCGGAGGCGCGGGGCGAGGTCGCCTACGGGGCCTCGTTCGTGGAGTGGTTCGCCGAGGAGGCCAAGCGCGTCTACGGCGACGTCATCCCCGAGCACCTGCCGGGCCACCGCATCGTGGTCACCAAGGAGCCCGTGGGCGTGGTGGCGGCGATCACGCCGTGGAACTTCCCCAACGCCATGATCACGCGCAAGGTGGCGCCCGCGCTCGCCGCCGGCTGCACGGTGGTGGTCAAGCCGGCGAGCGCGACCCCGCTCTCGGCCCTCGCCCTGGCCGAGCTCGCCCACCGCGCGGGGATCCCGGCGGGGGTGCTCAACGTGGTGACGGGGCCGGCGGGGGAGATCGGCGGGGAGCTCACCGCCAACCCGACGGTGCGCAAGCTCTCCTTCACCGGCTCGACCGAGGTGGGCAAGCGGCTCATGGCGCAGTGCGCCGCCACCGTGAAGAAGATCAGCCTCGAGCTCGGCGGCAACGCCCCCTTCATCGTCTTCGACGATGCCGACCTGGAGGCGGCGGTGGAGGGAGCGCTCGCCTCCAAGTACCGCAACACCGGCCAGACCTGCGTCTGCGCCAACCGCATTCTGGTCCAGGACGGGGTCTACGAGGCCTTCGCCGAGCGGCTCGCCGAGCGCGTGCGGGCGATGCGCGTGGGCCCCGGGACCGAGGAGGGGGTGCAGCAGGGGCCGCTCATCAACGCCGACGCCCTCGCCAAGGTGGAGGCCCACGTCGCCGACGCCCTCGCCAAGGGCGCGCGGGTGCTCACCGGCGGGCGTCGCCATGCCCTCGGCGGCAACTTCTACGAGCCGACGGTGCTGGTGGACGTCACCCCGGAGATGCGGGTGGCGCGCGAGGAGACCTTCGGGCCGGTGGCGCCGCTGTTCCGCTTCCGCACCGAGGAGGAGGCGGTGCGCCTGGCCAACGACACCCCCTACGGGCTGGCCGCCTACTTCTACGCCCGTGACGTGGGGCGGGTCTGGCGCGTGGCGCGCGGGCTCGAGTACGGCATGGTGGGCATCAACGCCGGCATCCTCTCCAACGAGGTGGCCCCCTTCGGCGGCGTCAAGGAGTCGGGCATCGGCCGCGAGGGCTCCAAGTACGGCATCGAGGAGTTCGTCGAGATCAAGTACCTCTGCATGGGGGGGATCGATGGCTGAGGGCCCGCTCGCGGGGGTGCGCATCCTCGACCTCAGCCGCGTCCTCGCCGGCCCCTGGGCGACGCAGCTCCTGGCCGACCTCGGCGCCGAGGTGATCAAGGTGGAGCGGCCCGGGGGCGGCGACGAGACCCGCGGCTGGGGCCCGCCCTGGGCGGGCGACCCCGCCGCGGGTGCGCCCTCGGCCTACTTTCTCTGCGCCAACCGGGGCAAGCGCTCGGTGGCGGTGGATCTCGCCCGTCCGGAGGGGGCGGCGCTGGTGGCGCGGCTGGCCGAGCGCTGCGACGCGCTGGTGGAGAACTTCAAGGTCGGAGGGCTCGCGCGCTACGGCCTCGACTACGCCAGCCTCTCCGCCCGCAACCCGCGCCTCGTCTACTGCTCCATCACCGGCTTCGGGCAGGACGGGCCCTATGCCGCGCGCCCCGGCTACGACCTCCTCATCCAGGCCATGGGGGGGCTGATGAGCATCACCGGCGAGCCCGGCGGCGAGCCGCAGAAGGTGGGGGTGGCGCTCACCGACGTCCTCACGGGCCTCTACGCCGCGGTGGCGGTGCTCGCCGCCCTGCGCGAGCGCGACCGCACCGGCCGCGGCCGCCACATCGACCTCGCCCTCATGGACGTGGAGGTGGCCTGCCTCGCCAACCAGGCGCTCAACTACCTGGTCTCGGGCGAGCCGCCGCGCCGGCTCGGCAACGCCCATCCCAACATCGTGCCCTACCAGGCCTTCGAGGCCGCCGACGGCTGGTTCGTGGTGGCGGTGGGCAACGACGCGCAGTTCCGCCGCTTCTGCGACGTGCTGGGGCTTGCGGGGCTCGCCGACGAGCCGCGCTTCGCCACCAACGCCGCCCGCGTGCGCCACCGCGAGGCGCTGATCCCGCTGCTGGCCGCACGGCTGCGCGAGCGCCCGCGGGCCCATTGGGTGCAGGCGCTGGAGGCGGCGGCGGTGCCCGCCGGCCCCATCAACGACGTCGCCGACGTCTTCGCCGATCCCCAGGTCCGCCACCGCGGACTGGCGCGCCGGCTGACCCACCCGCGCTGGGGGGCGCTGCCCCAGGTGGCCTCGCCCATCCGTATGGACGGCGCGGCGCGGATGGCCGAGGCGGCACCGCCCGCCCTCGGCGAGCACACCGAGGACGTCCTGCGGGAGCTGGCCGGGGTCGAGGCGGGGGAGATCGCGCGGCTGCGCGAGGCCGGGATCATCGGCTGAGGCGCCGCGGCGGGGTGCGCGGGCACGGGACCTGCAGCGCCGGGACGCCGGTCGGGCCCAGGCTCACGACGAGGCCGGCACGCCGTCCGGCGCGGGCGCCGGGAGCAGGGCGCGCAGCGCCTCCGGCAGGGGCACGGACCGGCCCGCCCGGTGGTCGACCCAGACCACGCGGGCCTGGCCCTCGGCGCACAGGACCTCCGGCGCGTCGGTGCGGTGCAGCGCGTACCAGGTCTCGAAGCTGGAGCGCCCGGGCGGGCCGGCGTAGACCGCGACCTCGATCTCGCCGGGGTAGACCAGGGCGCGGTGGTAGGTGCAGCTCGCGTTGACGATGACGGCGCCGACGCCGTCTTGGACCAGCCCGAGCCCGGTGCGCTCCAGCCACTCCACGCGGGCCTGCTCGAAGTAGCGGAAATAGGCCGCGTTGTTGACGTGGCCGAGAGCGTCCATGTCGCCCCAGCGGATCGGCATCCGGGTGCGGTGGACCAGCCTGCGATGGGTCATGGGTGCCTCCGGTGGTCCTGGCGACGCTGCGCAGTATACCCGGGAGGTGGCGCCCCGGGGTTGCAAACATGGATGCGACGCATGATCGTTCGCATCATGTCCATCTGCATGTGCAAGGGCGTCACCGAGCGGGCGTTGCGGGAGGCGGCGGGCGAGGGCACCGCCGCCCTGCGGTGGCTGATCCGCACCACCGGGATGGGCAGCGACTGCGGCTGCTGCATGGAGGCGATGCGCGAGACCGTCGCGGCGGTGCACGCCGGGCGGTACGCGGCGTCGCAGGGCGGCGGCGAGGAGGCGGACTGAGGCGGGTCCGCCCTGCATCTGCGACGGCAGGTCGTTCTCCAGCCCCACCTTGTCGATGAGCTCGAGCTGGGTCTCGAGCCGGTCGATGTCATCCTCCTCCGCGGCGAGGATGTCGGCGAGGATCTCGCGCGAGACGTAGTCGCGCACGGATTCGCAGCAGGCGACGCCCTCCGGCACCGCGGGCCGGTGGTCGAGCTCGAGGGCGAGGTCGCAGGCCGGGATCTCGCGCACGTCCCTGCCCGCGCGCAGCTTCTCCAGGCGCTGCAGCTGACAGGGAGCAAAAACCGTGGACCGGAGGCGGCGAGCGGCAAGGTCGGGGCGGCCGATCCGGTCCCGATCGGGGTGCGGGCGGGCGTTCGCGCCCCCGCCTATACTCGCGGTGCCGCTGCGGCAGCGGCACGGACCCTGGAGGAGGAAGCCCATGATGCGCCGCACGGTCTTCGCGCTCGTGCTCCTCGCGGCGGGTGTCGCCCGCGGCGAGAACCCGACCCCCTATCCCGGCACGCGGGTCATCGACACCGGGCGTCCCTTCGCCGCCTACGTCGAGGCGTTGCAGCGGGCGGTCCGGGCCCACGGCCTCGGCGTGGTCGCCGTCGCCTGCGCCGACTGCGGGGCCCGCGCCATCGGTGAGACCCTGCCCGGCAACCGGGTGATCATGGTCTTCGCGCCGCGCTATGCCGTGCGCATGCTGCGCGCCAGCGTCGCCGCCGGCATCGAGGCGCCGCTGCGCCTCTACGTCACCGAGCGCCCGGACGGGACCGCGCGCCTCACCTACCGCCTCCCGAGCGCGGTGTTCGCCCCCTACGAGGTGGCGGAGCTGGATCGGATGGCGGCGGAGCTGGATGCCGTCCTCGCGGGCATCGTCGCCGACGCCGGGCGGTAGCCGTGCCGGTCAGCGTCTTCGACCTCTTCACCATCGGCATCGGTCCCTCCAGCTCCCACACCGTGGGGCCGATGCGGGCGGCGCGGCGCTTCGCCCGGCGGCTCCGGGACGAGGGGCTGATGGCGCGCACCGCGCAGGTGCGGGTGGAGCTCTACGGCTCGCTCGGGGCCACCGGCAAGGGCCACGGCACGGACAAGGCGGTGGTGCTGGGGCTCATGGGCGAGGAGCCGGAGAGGGTGGATCCGGAGGCGGGGGCGGAGGCGGCGCGGCAGGCCCTTGCCGCCGGGCGGCTGCGCCTGCTCGGCCGGCACGAGATCCCGTTCGTGGAAGGCGAGTCCCTCGTCTTCCACCGCCGCCGGCGCCTGCCCTTCCACCCCAACGGGATGCGCTTCGAGGCCAGGGACGCCGCCGGGGCGCGCCTCGCCGAGGCGGTCCTCTACTCGGTGGGCGGCGGCTTCGTGGTGGCGGAGGGGGAGCAGGGCGGGCCGGCGCAGGAGACCCGCCTGCCCTATCCCTTCACCAGCGCCGAGACGCTGCTCGGGCACTGCGCGCGGGAGGGGCTGGCGGTGTCGGACGTCATGTGGGCCAACGAACGGGTGTGGCGGACGGATGCCGAGATCCGTGCCGGTCTCCTGAGGATCTGGGAGGTGATGCAGGCCTGCGTGCGCCGCGGCTGCGAGCGTGACGGGGTCCTCCCGGGCGGGATGAAGGTGCGCCGGCGCGCGCCCGAGCTCCACCGCAAGCTCGTGGGGGCCGCGGAGGGGGCGCTGCGCGACCCCCTCAACGTGCTCGACTGGGTGGACCTCTACGCCCTCGCCGTGAGCGAGGAGAACGCCGCCGGCGGGCGCGTGGTGACCGCGCCCACCAACGGTGCCGCCGGGATCGTGCCGGCGGTGCTCCACTACGCCACCCGCTTCGGTCCCGACCGCGGCGAGGAGGGGGTGATCCGCTTCCTCCTCACCGCGGGGGCGATCGGCCTGCTCTACAAGCTCAACGCCTCCATCTCGGGGGCCGACGTGGGCTGCCAGGGCGAGGTGGGGGTGGCCTGCTCCATGGCCGCGGGCGCCCTCGCCGAGTACCTGGGCGGGACCCCGCAGCAGGTGGAGAACGCGGCGGAGATCGGCATGGAGCACAATCTGGGACTGACCTGCGACCCCGTGGGGGGGCTCGTCCAGGTCCCCTGCATCGAGCGCAACGCCATGGGGGCGGTCAAGGCCATCAACGCCGCGCGCCTCGCCCTGCGCGGCGACGGCCGCCACCACGTCTCCCTCGACCGCGTGATCCGCACCATGCGCGAGACCGGGGCCGACATGAGCGCCAAGTACAAGGAGACCGCCCGCGGCGGCCTCGCGGTCAACGTCATCGAGTGCTGAGCCCGGCGGCGCCGGCCCGCTCCGGGAAGCCGGAGAGCCCGAAGAGCGGGCGCAGGTGGATCCCCACCCAGACCCCGGGCAGGGCGGCGGCGATCCAGACCCACCCGTGGAGACTGAAGGAGGCGAGGCCCGAGAACAGGGCCCCGATGTTGCAGCCGAAGGCGATGCGGGCGCCGTAGCCCATGAGGACACCGCCCACCAGCGCCCCCAGCAGCGGCCGTGCCTTCGGCCAGCGCCCCTCCGGGAAGCGGCCCGCCAGCATCGCGCCCAGGGTCGCCCCGAGGATGATGCCGAGGTCCATGAGGGAGGTATCGTCGGCGAGGATGCTCCGACCCAGGGCGGCCTCGGTGTAGCCGCCGCGCCAGAAGGCGTGGGCGGTGAGGTCGAGGCCGAGGGCGGTGGCGATCTTGCCCGCCCACAGGGTGAGCCCCCAGGCGATGGTCCAGGCGTGGCCCGAGACCAGCAGCGTGGCGAGGTTGAGCAGGGCAAGGGCCGCCGCCCCGGCGGCGAGCGGCCAGGGGCCGCGCAGCCAGTGGGCCTGCAGCGGCTGCGGGCGGCGGCCGGCGTCGATGCGGACCAGCAGCCGATCGAGGAGCCCCAGCACACCGAGCTGCAGCGCCACCGCGGCGGGCCAGCCCAGGGTGCGGCCGAGGTCCACGGTGCCGAGGCTCGGCACGCCCCACCAGAAGGGGGCGTGGAAGGTGGCGAGGAGCGATCCGGCCAGGAAGCCGGCGAGGGTCAGCGCCATCTTGCGATTGCCGCTCCCCGCGGTGTAGAGGGTCCCCGAGGCGCAGCCGTCGCCGATCTGCATCCCGATCCCGAAGAGGAAGGCGCCCGCCGGCACCGACAGGCTGAGGGGGGCCAGCGCGCCGTAGAGCGGGTGACCGAAGGCCTGCCCCATGGCGAGGAAGGGGGCGAAGAGCACGGTGGCGAGGGCGATGAGGAGGATGTGGGCGCGCACGCCCTGCGTGCGCCGCTCCGTGAACAATGCCCGGTAAGCCCCGGAAAAGCTGAACGAGGCGTGGTGCAGGGCGAGGCCAAGGGCGAGGGCGATGGCGTAGAGGGCGGCGAGACGGGGGCCGTGACGCCAGAGCACGTGCAGCCCCAGCGCGGTGAGGGCGGCCGCGGCGGCGAAGGGCAGGGCGGAGCGGATCCGCCCTGTCGTCACGGAGGCTTTCCGGGTCACGGGCGCCATTGTAGCGGCGGGGGCGGCGTCAGTCCCCGCCGGGCGCGGCCGGCGGCGGCAGCGGGATCTGCCGGCGCAGGACGTCGAAGGGGGCGCGGCGGGTCTCGTCCAGGGCGAGGGCGATGAGCGTCTGCGGCTCGCCGTCGGGCATCTGCGGCAGAAGCGACTCGAAGAAGCGCCGGTAGAAGTGATCCGGGTCCACCGTGAGCCAGACCTGCAGGGCCGCGACGCCTGCCGGGCGCGGGGCGTCGTAGAGCGCGGCGAAGGCCTCGCCCGCGGGGATGCGCGTGTCGTAGACCTCGGCGGAGAGGTCCGGCGTGACCTCGCGGCCGATCACCGCCTCCTGCAGCGTCTCGCCGAGGGCGCGCCCCGCGGCGTCCACGAGGACGGCGCGGAGGAAGACCTTCGGCGTGACGTAGGTGGGGAAATGGTGGCCGGTGCCGGTGTTGCGCACGGTGATGGTCGCCCGTACGCGCCTGGCGGAGGCCTCTTGGAAATCGACGTCGACGGTCACCGCGCGGGCGACGGTGTCCGGGTCGTGGATCCCGCGCCAGAGATGCTCGCGCTCCGGCATGTGGCATCCCTGGCACTGAACGCCCTTGGCGGCCCAGTCACTCGTGCGCCATTCCTCCACCGTGTTCTCAAGAGGCTTGCCCTCGAGGGCGTAGCCGTCTGGGCCGAACTGGTGGCAGACGCTGCAGAAGGCGGACTGCTCGAAGGCGGGCGTGGCGACGAAGCCGCCGTGCGGGCCCGAGCTGCCCACGGGGCCGCGGGCGTCGGGGTCGCGCCGCGGGGGCGGGCCGTAGCGCACGTGGGCGCGCACGTGGCAGGCGGCGCAGACGAGACCCTGGCGCTGCAGGCGCTCGGCGGCGGGGCCGGCGGCGGGGTCCTGTTCCGCGAGCGGCGCGTGGCAGCGACGGCACGCCGCGGCCGCCTCTGGCGCGAAGGTGAGGAGCTGGCCCAGCACCCCGGGCCCCATGGCGCGGGCGTGCCGGCTTCCCTTCCACGCCTCCCACTGGGCGCGGTGGCAGGCGGCGCAGGCCTCGGGGTCGAGGCGGGCCTCGAGGGGGCTGTATCCGGGCGGCGGCTCGCCCTGCGGCGGCAGGGGATCGGCCCAGTGCCGGGCGAGGAAGGCGTCCAGGCCCGCGGCCTGGGCGGAGGCGCCGGCGAGGAGGAGCAACAGGACGGCGACGATCCGGTTCATGGCGGGCTCCCTGGGGTGTCGGCATGCATGCGCCCGACCCTCGTGCGGGCGAGTGGGGTGGCGGGGTCGGGCGAGGCCTGGGCTGCTGCCGGGGTCGGGGTGTGGGTCACGGCCGTGGGGTGGCGTCGGCGGCGCAGCGGAAGCCGATGAGGACGTGCTTGAGGCCGGCGGGGCGGCAGTGGCGGGCCGCCCCCCGCGTGACCCCGGGGAAGTCGTCCCAGGAGCCCCCCTTGACGATCCAGGCACCGTCGCGGTCCGGGCAGGGCGTCGCCGTCCATTCGAAGACCTGTCCGGCCATGTCCAGCACGCCCCAGGGGCTCGCCCCGGCGGGGCGGCTGCCCACCGGCTCGGTCTCGAAGGGGCCGGCGTCGCGGCTGTTGAGACGGACGGGGTCGAAGCGGTTCCCCCAGGGCCAGTAGCGGCCGTCGGTGCCCCGTGCGGCCTTCTCCCACTCGGCCTCGGTGGGCAGGCGCGCGCCGCGCCAGCGGCAGTAGGCGACCGCATCGGCGTGGGTGACGAGGACCACGGGGTGATCCGCCCGCCCGGGCGGAGGGCGGCCGTCACGCCAGACGAAACGGAGGGCGGTCGCATAGGGGTGGACGAGCCCGTAGCCTTGCCACTCGGCGGCCCGCACCGTCGGGACAGGGTGGCCGGTCGCGGCGACGAAGCGGGCGTAGTCGGCCTGGGTGACCGGGGTGCGGTCGATCCGGAAGGCGGCGAGGTGGACGCGGCGGCGGGTCTCGTTTTCGAACCAGGCGTAGTCGCGGGCGGCGGTGCTGCCGCGGGCGAGGTCGAGGGCATAGGCCAGGGCGCGCTCCTCCTGCGTGCTGCCCATCCAGAAGGCTCCCGCGGGGATCGTGACCATGGTCGCGAAGGCCGCCGCGGGACCCGTCGACCGTGCGAGGGTCCAGAGCCGTCCCAGCACGGCGGCGCACCGGGCCCGATGAGGGCCGGGCGGGCGCGTGGGCAGGGGGTGGGCCGGTGCCGCCGCGGCGCGGCGGCACCGGCACCCGTTCGGGCTCAGTAGCCGGCGGCGCACGGATTGCCCATGCGCTTCTTCATCCCGCAGGGATTGCCCCAGCCCTTGTTGGCGGCGCAGGGGTTCTTGGTCGCACACGGGTTGCCGGCGGCACAGGGATTGCCGCCCATGCCCTTCTTCATGGCGCAGGGGTTGCCCATGGCGCAGGGATTGCTGCCCATGCCCTTCTTCATGGCGCACGGGTTGCCTGCGGCGCAGGGGTTGCCGCCTGCCATCGCGGTCCGGATGAACTGCTTCTGCACCACGTCGGTGGTGTAGTAGGTCAGGGCCGCGAGCTCCTTGGAGTGCCACGGAAGCGGCTTGCCCTGCATGGGCACCACCAGGCAGATCTGGACCATCTCGTCGGCGTCGATGGTGGCCTTACCGGCCTGGGATGCGGCCATGGCGACGCGATGCGGGAACGGCTTGGTGAAGGTGGCCTTGTTGAAGAGCGCGCCGTTGGCATGGCAGCTGTTGCAGGACGTCCCGTTGGTGCTCAGGGAGGTGTCCTTCCACAGCCGGGCCCCGAGGCGCACCAGTTCGGCACGTGAGGCGCGGTCGAAGAGGTGCGTCCCGGCCGGGCGCGTGATCATGCGCGCGAGGCGCGGGTCACCCTTCGCCTTGGCCGCGCAGGGATTGCCCGCGGCACAGGGGTTGCCCATGGGCTTCTTCATGGCGCAGGGGTTGCCCATGGCGCACGGGTTGGCGCCCATGTCCTTCTTCATGGCGCAGGGGTTTCCCATGGCGCAGGGGTTGCCCATGCCCTTCTTCATGGCGCACGGGTTGCCCATGGCGCAGGGGTTTGCCGCCATCAGGGTCGCGGTCGCCGCGGCCGCCCGCGGCGGGGCGAGCCCGGCCAGGAGCAGCAGCGCGGCGACGGCGACGGCGGCGTGGAGAAACGAACGGCTTCGCGACATGATCTCGACTCCTTCCTCGTGGCTGGGTCCGGCCGGTGCCTTCCGGCCTTGTCAGGGCCACCCAAGTATGGCCGATCCGCGGACGGGCGGGGCCCGCACGTCCAATGGGAAAGACCGGGCCGCGCCGCCGAACCTTTCCGCATCCGCGGTGGGGAAGGTTCGGCGGCGTCTGCGGGTCCCGTATGGGCATGGAGAGGACGAGCGCGAGGCGGAACGCGGTGGCGCTGGCGGCGATGCTCGCCGCCACCGGCTGCAGCGGGCTGGTGCAGCGGGCGGGCGGCAGCCTGGCGGAAGGGGTCGCGGAGGCGGCCATGCGCCACGACGACCCGGAGCTGGTGGCGGCCGCGCTCCCCGGCTATCTGATCCTCGCCGATGCCGCGGTGCAGGCCGCGCCGAGGGACGGGGACGCCCTCGTGCGGGCGGCCCGCCTCTATGCGGCCTACGCCGGGGCGCTGGTACGGGATCCCGCCCGCCGCCGACGCCTGAGCGAGCGGGCCCTCGGCTATGCCCGGCGGGCGGCGTGCCTGCGCTCCGGCACGGGCTGCACCCTGCGCGGCGAGGGCTTGCGGGCGGTCCTCGCGGGGGCCACCGCGGAGGATGTCGAGCCCCTCTATGCCCTCGCCACCGCGTGGCTGGTCTGGATCGAGGCGCGCCGGGAGGACTGGGGCGCCCGCGCCGAGCTGGCCGAGGCGGAGCTGGTGCTTCGGCGGGTGGCGGCGCTGGCGCCGGATCACGACGACGGCGGGGTCCAGCTCCAGCTCGGCGTGCTCTCGGCCCTGGTGCCGCCCGCCCTCGGCGGGGACCCTGAGGCGGCGCGCCGGCACTTCGAGCGGGCGCTGCGTCTGAGCGGCGGGAAGCGGCTCATGGTGAAGGTCCTGATGGCCGAGCACCTGGCGCGGGCCGTGGGCGATCGGCGCCTCCACGACCGTCTGTTGCGCGAGGTGCTCGCGGCGGATCCCGAGGCCGGCCGTCACACCCTCGAGAACGTGCTGGCGAGGCGCCGTGCGCGGGCGCTCCTGGAGGAGGCGGACCGCGTCTTCGGGGACGGAGGCTGAGGACCCCGGAAGGGGACGAGAGGAGCGGGAGATGGGCACGAGACGGTGGAGGGAGGAAGGATGGCGGCGCCTGCGGGCCCTGGCGGCCGGGATGCTCCTGGGGCTTGCGGCGACCCCGGCGGCGGCCCTGGAGCTCAAGCTCGCGACGCTGGCCCCCGAGGGCTCATCCTGGATGGCCCGGCTCCGGCAGGCGGACGCGGAGATCCGCGAGGCCACCGGCGGCCGCGTGGGGCTGCGCCTCTTCGGTGGCGGGGTGATGGGGGACGACGTCAGCGTCCTGCGCAAGATGCGCATCGGTCAGCTCCACGGCGGCATCTTCACCGCGGGCTCGCTCGCCGCCCTCTCGCCGGAGCTGGAGCTCTACAGCCTGCCGTTCCTGTTCCGCTCCCACGCGGAGGTGGCGCGGGTGCGGGCCCGCTTCGACGGCGAGCTCCTGGGGGGCCTTGCCGCCCACGGGCTCGAGGGCATCGGCATCGCCGGCGGGGGCTTCGCCTACGTGATGTCGCGCGAGCCGGTGCGCGCGGTGGCCGACCTGGAGGGCCGCAAGGTCTGGATGCCGGCCGGTGATCCTCTCGCCGGGGCGGTGATGAAGGCGGTGCTTGCGGCCACCTCCGGCATCACGGTGGTCCCGCTGCCCCTCGGCGACGTCTACGCGGCGTTGCAGACGGGGCTGGTGGACACGGTGGCGACCTCGGCCATCGGCGCCATCGTGCTGCGATGGAACGCCGCGGTGCGCTATCTCACGGACGTGCCGCTGCTCTACGTCTATGCCGTCCTCGTGGTGGACCGCAAGGCCCTGGCGCGGATCGCCGCCGCGGACCGCGGGCGGGTGGTGGAGGCGCTGCGGCGCGCCTTCGCCGACATCGACCGCGGCAACGTCGAGGAAGAGGCGCGTGCCCGCGAGGCCCTGCGTGCGCAGGGGGTGAGCTTCGTCACGCCGGAACCGGAGGAGCTCCGCCGCTGGCGGGAGCTGGGGCGGACGGCGCGGGCGCTGCTGATCCGCACCGGGGGCGTCGACCCGGCACGGGTGGCCCACCTCGAGCAGGCGCTCGCCGAGCTGCGGGGGGAGGGGCGGTGAGCACCCGCGCGCCCTGCGCGCCGTGGTGGCCCGGCGCCCGCGAGGCCGGCGAGTCGCGCCTGCTCAGGGCGCTGGCGTGGGCGGAGGATGCCGTGCTGGTGCTCACCCTGGGGCTGCTCGTGGGTCTGGGGGCGGCGGCGATGGCGCTGCGCAACCTGGGTCTCGATGGCCTCGCCTGGGCCGAACCCGCCGCCCGCCAGGTGGTGCTGTGGCTGGTGTTCCTGGGCGCGGTGGTGGCCGCGCGGGAGGACCGGCACATCGCCATCGAGGTCCTCGCGCGCGCCTTGCCCGCGCGCTGGGAGGATGCCGGCGCCGGGTTTGCGCGCCTGTTCGCCGCCGCCGCCAGCGCGGCGGTGGCCTGGCACGCGGCGCGCCTGGGCTGGATGGAACGGGGCGCCGGGGGCGGGGGGGCGGTGCCGCTGGCGCTCCAGGACGGGGTGATGGTCGCGGCCTTCGCCCTCATCGCCTTCCACTACCTGCTGCACGCGCTGGGGCGGCTGCGCTGCCTGGTGCGGGGGCGGTCGCGATGAGCTGGGCGCTGCTGCCGGCGGTGCTCGTGGGGGCGCCGCTCTTCGCCCTCGTCGCGGTGGCCTCGATGGCGGGCTTCGCCGCCGAGGGCGTGGATCCGGCGGCGCTGGTGGTGGAGGTGCTGCGCCTGGGGCAGACGCCGGTGCTGGCGGCGGTGCCGATGTTCACCCTCGCCGGCTACGTCCTCAGCGAGGCCCGCACCGCCGACCGGCTGGTGGCGCTGAGCTGCGCCACCCTCGGCTGGATGCCGGGCGGTCTGGCGCTGGTCTCCCTGGTCGCCTGCGCCCTCTTCACCGCCTTCACGGGGGCCTCGGGGGTGACCATCATCGCCCTCGGGGCGCTGCTCTACCCGGCGCTGCGCAAGGCCGGCTACGGCGAGCGCTTCAGCCTCGGCCTCGTCACCAGCGCCGGCAGCCTCGGGCTGCTCTTCGCCCCCTCGCTGCCGCTCATCCTCTACGGGGTGGTGGTGCAGCAGATGGAGGGGGTGAGCGGGGTCACCATCGAGCGGCTCTTCCTCGCCGGCCTCGTCCCGGGGCTGCTGATGGTGGCGGCCATGAGCGCATGGGCGATCTGGGTCCAGCGCGGGCGGCGCGGCGGCTGCGCCCCCTTCTCGCGGCAGGAGCTCGCGCGGGCGCTGTGGGCCGCGCGCTGGGAGCTGCCGATCCCGCCGCTCGTCCTCGGGGGCATCTACGGCGGCTGGCTCGCGGTGTCGGAGGTGGCGGTGGCGGTGCTCCTCTACGTCATCCTGGTGGAGGTGGTGATCCTGCGCGAGGTCGGCCCGCGGCGCCTGCTCTGGGCGGTGCGCGAGTCCGCGGTGCTGGTGGGGGCGGTGTTCGTCATCGTCGGCACCGCGCTCGCCTTCACCAACCTCCTCGTGGAATGGGACCTGCCGGCGCGGCTGACGGCGGCGGTGCAGGCCCACCTGGCGTCGCGCTGGCAGTTCCTGCTCGCCCTCAACGTCTTCCTCCTGCTCCTCGGGGCGGTCCTGGACGTGTTCTCGGCGCTGGTGATCGTCGTGCCCCTGCTCGTGCCCCTGGCGCGGGCCTACGGGGTCGATCCCCTGCACCTGGGCGTCATCTTCCTCGCCAACATGCAGATCGGCTACTTCACGCCCCCGGTGGGGATGAACCTCTTCATCGCCAGCCACCGACTGGGCCGGCCGGTGCTCGCCCTGTACCGGGCCGCGGTGCCGTTCATGCTGCTCCTGATGGCGGTGGTGCTGGTGATCACCTTCGTGCCCTCGCTGAGCCTGGGGCTCGCCGGCGCGGGCTGAGGGCCGGTGGAGGCGGGGGGCGGGGGCGGGGCATAATGGCCCCATGGCGTCGTCGCAGCCGGTGCTGGTGGTGGCGATCTCCTCGCGGGCCCTCTTCGACCTGGAGGAGAGCCACCAGGTCTTCGTCGAGCAGGGCGTCGAGGCCTATGCCCGCTATCAGATCGCGCGCGAGGACGAGCCGCTGGCGCCCGGCGTGGCCTTCCCGCTGGTGCGCAAGCTCCTGGCCCTCAACGAGGGCGGGCGGCGCCGGGTGGAGGTCATCCTGCTGTCGCGCAACAGCGCCGACACCGGGCTGCGGGTGTTCAACTCGATCCGCCACCACGGGCTGGACATCAGCCGCGCGGCCTTCACCGGCGGACGCTCCCCGTACCGCTACGTGGCCCCGTTCGGGGCCCAGCTCTTCCTCTCCGCCGATGCCGACGACGTGCGTCGCGCCCTCGAGGCCGGCCTCGCCGCGGCGGTGATCCTGCCGGCGCGCAGCGGGGCCGCGGGGGACGGGGAGCTGCGCATCGCCTTCGACGGCGACGCCGTGCTCTTCTCCGACGAGGCCGAGCGGGTCTATCAGCGGGAGGGCCTGGAGGCCTTCCAGCGCACCGAGGCGGAATCGGCGCACGAGCCGCTCGCGGGCGGGCCGTTCAAGCCCTTCCTCGCGGCCCTGCACGCGATTCAGCGCGAGTTCCCCGCGGGTCGCTGCCCGGTCCGCACCGCGCTCGTGACCGCGCGCGCGGCGCCGGCGCACGAGCGGGTCATCCGCACCCTGCGCGCGTGGGAGATCCGCATCGACGAGGCCTTCTTCCTCGGCGGGCTGCCCAAGGGGGCGTTCCTGCGCGCCTTCGGCGCCGACATCTTCTTCGACGATCAGCGGCGCCACTGCGAGGACGCGGCCGCCCACGTGCCCGCCGGGCACGTGTCCCACGGCGTCGTGAACGAGCCCCTGCGCGAGGCGGGCGAGGGCTGATGGAGGCGGTGGACGCCATCGCCCTGGGGATGGGGGCGGCCTGGGCCTCGGGGATCAATCTCTACGCCGCGGTCTTCATGCTGGGGCTGCTGCAGCGCATGGGGCACATCGTCCTGCCGCCGGACCTGGCCTTCGTCGCCGACCCGCTGGTGATGGGGGCGGCGGGCCTCCTGTATCTCGCCGAGTTCTTCGCCGACAAGACCCCCGGCGTGGACACGGGATGGGACGCGCTGCACGCGTTCGTGCGCATCCCGGGCGGGGCGATCCTCGCCGCCGGCGCCCTCGGCGAGCTCAGCCCCGCAGCGGAGCTCGCGGGCTATCTGCTGGGTGGCGGGCTGGCCGCCGGCAGCTACACCCTCAAGGCCGGCGGGCGGGTGCTCATCAACACCTCCCCCGAGCCCTTCACCAACTGGGCCGCCTCGATCGCCGAGGACGTGGCCGTGATCGCGGGGCTCTGGACCGCGCTGCGCCACCCGTGGCTGTTCCTCGGGCTGCTGGTGCTCTTCCTCGTCGTCCTCGCCTGGCTGCTGCCGCGGCTCTGGCGCGGCATCCGGGCGCTGGCGGCGCGCATCGGGCGCCGGGGCGGCGGAGGCGGACGGCGGGCCGAGGAGGGATAGCCGACGCGCGTCCCGCTCAGGCCGGTCCCTGCCGTCCGGCCTCGATCTCGCGCCGGACCTGATCCATGTCGAGCTCCCGGATCTTGCGCAGAAGCTCCTCGAGCGCCTGCGCCGGGAGCAGCCCCGGCTGGGCGAAGACGATGATCTGCTCGCGAAAGGCCATCACCGTGGGGATGGAGCGGATCTGGAAGGCGGCGGCGAGCTCCTGCTCCTCCTCGGTGTTGACCTTGGCGAAGACCACGTCCGGATGCCGCTCCGAGACCTCCTCGTAGATGGGCGCGAAGCTCTTGCAGGGCCCGCACCACGGGGCCCAGAAGTCCACCAGCACGATGGGGTGGCGGTCGATGGTGTCCTTGAAGTTGTCCTTGGTGAGGGTGACGGTGGCCATGGCAGCGCTCCCGAGGATTGGTATATGATGAAATGCTAACAGAGAAGGCGGGCGAAGGCGAATGCCCGGGGCGGCCCCCCGCCGTCCCGGGCCGGTCTCAGGCCAAGGCCGAGAGGATGCGCTCGCGCACCTCGTCGAGGCCGCCGACGCCGGAGACGGCCACGTACCTCGGCGCCCGCGGGTCGCCGCTTTCGGCCCACGCCCTGTAGAAGTGGACCAGCGGCTCGGTCTGCTCGTGGTAGACCTTGAGGCGGGCCCGCACCGTCTCCTCCTTGTCGTCGTCGCGCTGCACCAACGGCTCGCCGGTGACGTCGTCCCTGCCTTCCACCTTGGGGGGGTTGAAGACCACGTGGTAGGTGCGGCCCGAGCCCGGGTGCACGCGCCGCCCGCTCATGCGCCGCACGATCTCCTCGTCGTCCACCTGGATCTCCACCACGTAGTCGATGTCGATCCCCTGGTCGCGCAGGGCCTCGGCCTGGGGGATGGTGCGGGGGAAGCCGTCGAGGAGGAAGCCGTTGCCGCAGTCGGGCTGCGCCAGCCGCTCCCGCACCAGCGCCAGGATCAGATCGTCCGGCACCAGCTGTCCCGCCTCCATGAGGGCCTTGGCCTTGCGGCCGAGCTCGGTGCCCGCCTTGACCGCGGCGCGCAGCATGTCGCCGGTGGAGATCTGCGGGATGCCGAAGCGCTCGCAGATGGCCTGGGCCTGGGTGCCTTTGCCCGCGCCGGGCGGGCCCAAGAGGATGATGCGCACGAGCTCTCCCTCCCTTGCTTGCCTTACGCGTGGATCCGAAGGGACCGGATCATGCCACGGCCCGCGCCGGGTGCGGAAATCGGCGGCGTTGATGGGGACCGAGATCGGGTTGATGGCGCGCGCGGGGGGTCAGCCCCGGCGGCGGCGCAGGGCGTGGGCGACGCGGGAGGCGGGCGCGCGCTCGAGCGCCGCGGCGATCCACCAGGCGGTGTCCACCACGGCGTCGAGATCGACGCCGGTCTCGATGCCGAGGCCGTGGAGCAGGTAGAGCACGTCCTCGGTGGCGACGTTGCCGGCCGCCCCCGGGGCGTAGGGACAGCCGCCGAGGCCGCCCACGGCGCTGTCGACCACCGAGACGCCGAGCTCGAGCACGGCGTAGATGTTGGCCAGGGCCTGGCCGTAGGTGTCGTGGAAGTGGACCGCGAGCTGCCCGACCGGGACTTCCCGGGCCACCGCCTTCACCAGGGCGCGGGCGCGGCCGGGGGTGCCGACGCCGATGGTGTCGCCGAGGGAGATCTCGTAGCAGCCCATGGCGTGGAGGGCCGCCGCCACGCGCACCACCGCCTCCGGCGCCACCGCGCCCTCGTAGGGGCAGCCGAGGACGCAGGAGACGTAACCGCGCACGGCGAGCCCCGCGGCGCGGGCGCGGGCCACCACCGGGGCGAAGCGGGCCAGGCTCTCGTCGACGGTGCAGTTGATGTTGCGGCGAGAGAAGGTCTCGGACGCGGCGGCGAAGACGGCGATCTCGCGCGCGCCCGCCGCCAGGGCCCGCTCGAGGCCCTTCTCGTTGGGCACCAGCACCGGGTAGCGCACCCCGGGGCGGGGAGGCAGGGCGGCGAGCACGGCCTCGGTGTCGGCCATCTGCGGCACCCACCGGGGGGAGACGAAGCTGCCGGCCTCCACCGCGGCGAGGCCGGCGTCGGCGAGCCGCCGCACGAGCTCGGCGCGGATCTGCACCGGGACGGTGCGGGGTTCATTTTGGAGGCCGTCGCGGGGGCCGACCTCGACGATGCGCACACGCGCCGGCAGGCTCACGCTGCGGCCTCCTCCGGCTCGATCACCACCAGCACCGTCCCCTCGCTCACCTGCTCGCCCTCGGCGCAGCGCACGGCGCTGACGCGCCCGGCCGCCGGCGCGGTGAGGGTGTGCTCCATCTTCATGGCCTCCAGCACCAGGAGGCGGGCGCCCTGCGCCACCGTGTCCCCCTCGCGCACGGCGACGGCGACGATGCGCCCCGGCATGGGCGCGGTGACGGTGCCGGTGACGCCGGCCCCGCCCTCGGCCCCGGCGGCGAGCCTCGGCAGCCGCAGCCGGTGCTGCCCGCCGTGCCAGCAGACCACGATCTCGCCCTCGGCCTCCAGCACGGTGGCGGTGAAGCGCACCCCGTCGAGGACGGCGGTGAGCTCGCCGTCGGCGCCGAGCTCGCCGCGCGCGGCGAGGCTGCGCCCGTCGAGCTCGATGACGTGGCCCTCGGGGCGGAAGTGGACCGTCACCGCGCGCTCCTCCTCCCCGTCCAGGAAGCGCAGCGCGTGGCGGCTCTCGGCGTTGAGCCGCCAGCCCGTGGTCAGGTGCCAGGGCGACCAGGGGTCGCCGGAGCGGGCGGCCCGTTCCGCCGCCTCGGCGGCGCGGCGGGCGAGGAGGTAGAGCGCGGCGAGGGCGAGCGCGGTGTCCGGGGCGCGCGCCTGCTCGGCGATCAGGGCGTGGCGGTGGCGCTCCACGAAGCCGGTGTCCACGGCGCCCTCGGCGAAGGCGGGATGGGCGGCGATGGCGCGCAGCATCTCGAGGTTGGTGGCGGGTCCGACCACGTGGCACCGGGCGAGGGCCTGGCGCAGGCGGCGCACGGCGGCGGGGCGGTCGCGGTCGGCGACGATGAGCTTGGCGATCATGGGGTCGTAGTGGACCGTGACCTCGTCGCCTGCGCGCACGCCAGTGTCCACCCGCACGTGCGGGTTCTCCTCCGGCAGCCGCAGCAGGCGCAGCCGCCCGGTGGAGGGCAGGAAGCCGCGCGCCGGGTCCTCGGCGTAGAGGCGCACCTCGATGGCGTGGCCGCTGCGCTCCACCTGGTTCTGGCCGAAGGGCAGGGCCTCGCCGGCGGCGATGCGCAGCTGCCACTCCACGAGGTCGAGGCCGGTGATCATCTCCGTCACCGGGTGCTCCACCTGCAGGCGCGTGTTCATCTCCATGAAGAAGAACTCGCCGCGCTCGGGGTCGTAGAGGAACTCCACGGTGCCGGCACCGACGTAGCCCACCGCGCGCGCCGCCTGCACCGCCGCCTCGCCCAGACGCACGCGCAGCGCCTCCGGCAGCCCCGGCGCCGGCGCCTCCTCGACGATCTTCTGGTGGCGGCGCTGAATCGAGCAGTCGCGCTCGAAGAGATGCAGCACCCGCCCGTGGGCGTCGGCGAGGATCTGCACCTCCACGTGCCGCGGCCGCTCGAGGTAGCGCTCGAGGAGCACGGTCTCGTCGCCGAAGGCGCCGCGGGCCTCGCGCCTCGCCGCGGCGAGGGCCTCGGCGAAGGTCGCCAGGTCGCGCACCACGCGCATGCCCTTGCCGCCGCCGCCGGCGGAGGGCTTGATGAGCAGCGGCGGGCCGATCCGCTCGGCGGCCGCGCGCAGGCCCGCCTCGTCCTGCGCCTCGCCGTGGTAGCCGGGCAGCAGCGGCACGCCGGCCTGCTCCATGAGGGCCTTGGCCGCGCGCTTCGAGCCCATGGCGCGGATCGCCTCCGCCGGCGGGCCGACGAAGACGATGCCGGCGGCGGCGCAGGCCTCGGCGAAGTCCGGGTTCTCGGCGAGGAAGCCGTAGCCCGGGTGGATGGCGTCGGCCCCGGCGGCGCGCGCCGCCGCGATCACGGCGTCCACGGCCAGGTAGCTCTCCGCCGGCGCCGGCGGCCCGATGCGCCGGGCCTCGTCGGCCATGGCCACGTGCAGGGCGTCGGCGTCGGCGTCGGAATAGACGGCGACGGTGCGCAGGCCGAGGCGGCGCGCGGTGCGGATGATGCGGCAGGCGATCTCGCCGCGGTTGGCGATGAGGAGGCGCTCGAACATGTCAGCCGTCCGGCCGCCGGCGCCAGGCGGGCTCGCGCTTCTCGAGGAAGGCGCCGATGCCTTCGCGCCCCTCGGCGGAGGCGCGCACGCGCGCGATCCACTCCGCCGTGCGCCGCATCAGGGCCTCGTCCACGGGGCGGTGGGCGACGGCGTCCACCAGCGCCTTGGCCTCCGCCAGCGCCTCCGGGCCGTTGCCGGCGAGCTGGCGCGCGAGCTCGAGGCCGCGCGCGCGCAGGCCCTCGGCCGGCACCACCTCGTGCACCAGCCCCAGGCGGCGGGCCTCCTCGGCGTCGAAGCGCTCGGCGGTGAGGATGTAGCGCCGCGCCGCCCGCATCCCCATGGCCTGCACCACGTAGGGGCTGATCACCGCAGGCAGGATGCCGAGACGGACCTCGGTGAGGGCGAAGCGGGCCTCGGGGGCGGCGAGGGCGATGTCGCAGCAGGCCACGAGCCCGACGCCGCCGCCGAAGGTGGCGCCGTGGACGAGGGCGATGGTGGGCCGGGGCAGGCGGTAGAGGGTCTCGAGCATGCGCGCCAGCCCCATCGCGTCCTCGACGTTCTCGGCCTCGGAGTAGCCGGCCATGCGCCGCATCCAGTTGAGGTCGGCGCCGGCGGAGAAGCTGCGCCCCTCGGCGGCGAGCAGGACCACGCGCACCCGCGGGTTCTCGGCGAGCCCGCGGAAGATGCCGGCGAGCCGCGCGATGAGCTCGTCGTCGAAGGCGTTGTGGAGCTCGGGGCGGTTGAGGGTGACGGTGGCGAAGCCCTCGTCGTCGATCTCGGTGCGTACCGGTTCGCTGCTCATGGTCACATCCGGAAGATGCCGTAGTCGGTCTCGGGGATCGGGGCGTTGAGGGCCGCCGACAGCCCCAGCCCCAGCACCATGCGGGTCTCGGCGGGGTCGATGATGCCGTCGTCCCACAGCCGCGCGGTGGCGTAGTAGGGGTGGCCCTGGGTCTCGTACTGGGCCCGGATGGGGGCCTTGAAGGCCTCCTCCTCCTCGGGGTCCCAGCGCTCGCCCCGCGCCTCCATGGCGTCGCGGCGGATCTGGGCGAGCACGTTGGCGGCCTGCTCGCCGCCCATCACCGAGATGCGAGCGTTGGGCCACGTCCAGAGGAAGCGCGGGTCGTAGGCGCGCCCGCACATGGCGTAGTTGCCGGCGCCGAAGCTGCCGCCGATGATCACGGTCAGGCGCGGCACGCGGGCGCAGGCCACCGCGGTCACCATCTTGGCCCCGTCCTTGGCGATGCCCCCGGCCTCGTACTTGCTGCCCACCATGAAGCCGGTGACGTTCTGCAGGAAGACCAGCGGGATGCCGCGCTGGGCGCAGAGCTGGACGAAGTGCGCCCCCTTCAGGGCCGACTCGGAGAAGAGGATGCCGTTGTTGGCGACGATGCCCACCGGGTAGCCCCAGATGCGGGCGAAGCCGCACACCAGCGTGGTGCCGTAGAGGGCCTTGAACTCGTCGAACTCGGAGCCGTCGACGATGCGGGCGATGACCTCGCGCACCTCGAAGGGCTTGCGCACGTCCTCGGGGATGAGGCCGTAGAGCTCCTCGGGGTCGTAGACGGGGGCGCGCGGCGGGGCCACATCCACCGGGACCTGCTTGCGGTGGTTGAGGTTGGCCACCACGCGGCGGGCGATCTCGAGGGCGTGGGCGTCGTCGAGGGCGTAGTGGTCGGTCACGCCCGAGGTGCGGCAGTGCACGTCGGCGCCGCCGAGGTCCTCGGCGCTCACCACCTCGCCCGTGGCCGCCTTCACCAGCGGCGGGCCGCCGAGGAAGATGGTGCCCTGGCGGCGCACGATGATGCTCTCGTCCGACATCGCCGGGATGTAGGCGCCGCCGGCGGTGCAGGAGCCGTGCACCACCGCGATCTGGGGGATGCCGCGCGCGGACAGGTTGGCCTGGTTGTAGAAGATGCGGCCGAAGTGCTCGCGGTCCGGGAAGACCTCGTCCTGGCGCGGCAGGTTGGCCCCGCCCGACTCCACCAGGTAGATGCAGGGCAGGTGATTGGCGGCCGCGATCTCCTGGGCGCGCACGTGCTTCTTGACCGTGATGGGGTAGTAGCTGCCGCCCTTCACCGTGGGGTCGTTGCACACGATCATGCACTCGCGCCCGGCGACCCGGCCGATGCCGGTGATGATGCCGCCGGCGGGGACGTCCTCGCCGTCGTAGAGGCGGTAGCCCGCAAGCTGCGACAGCTCCAGGAAGGGCGCGCCCACGTCCAGCAGCCGCTGGATGCGCTCGCGGGGCAGGAGCTTGCCCCGCTCCACGTGGCGGCGCCGGGCGCGCTCGCCGCCGCCGAGGGCGGCCTGGGCCACCTTCGCCCGCAGGTCGGCGACCAGCGCCTCGTTGCGGGCGTAGTTGCGCCGGTACGCCTCGGAGCGCCGGTCGATCTCGCTTCGCAGGATGCTCATGGCGCGCCGCTCCGCTGCATCGGCATGCTCGCGATCCCTACCATCCGCCGGTCTCCAGCCAGCGCTCCACCTGCCACAGCCGGTCGTTGCCCCAGAAGGGCTCGCCGTCGACGAAGAAGAACGGCGAGCCGCACACGCCGCGCGCCATGGCCTCGGCGGTGGCGGCCTTGACGCGCTCCTTGATCTCGGGGCGGGCCACGGCGGCGAGGAGCTCGTCCCGCTCGATCCCCAGGGGGGCGGCGAGCTCGGCCACCACCGCGGGGTCGGCGCCGTCGCGGTCCTCCACGAAGACGGCGCGGAAGACCGCCCGGGCGAGGGCCCGGGCCTTCGCCTCGTCGCGCTCGGCGAGCCAGTAGAAGGCCCGCGCCGGCGCCAGGCCGGCCTTGGGAAACGCGCTGGGGAGGCGGAAGGGGGCGCCGATGAGGCGGGCCGAGCGCGCGAAGTCGTGCCGCGCATAGTCGCCGAGCAGCGGGATCTCCACCAGGGGCGCGAGCCCCTGCCGCTGGAAGATCGGCCCCAGGAGGAAGGGCCGCCACACCGTCGCGCGGCCGTGGCGGGCGGCGATCTCGTCGATCTGCAGGCTCGCGAGATACCCGTAGGGGGAGTAGAAGTCGAACCAGAACTCCACCGGCGCGGCCATGGCTCAGCCCCTTGCGATCTCGCGCGCGATGATCATGCGCTGGATCTCGCTCGTGCCCTCGTAGATCTGGGCGATGCGCACGTCGCGGTAGATGCGCTCCACGGGGAAGTCGCGCGTGTAGCCGTAGCCGCCGTGGATCTGGATCGCGTCGGAGCAGACCCGCTCGGCCATCTCCGAGGCGAAGAGCTTGGCCATGCAGGCCTCCTTGAGGCAGGGCTCGCCGGCATCGCGCAGGGCCGCCGCGTGCAGCACCAGGCCGCGGGCGGCCTCGATCTGCGTGGCCATGTCGGCGAGCTTGAAGGCCACCGCCTGGTGCTCGAGGATGGGCCGGCCGAAGGTCTCGCGCTCGCGCGCATAGGCGAGCGCCGCCTCCCACGCCGCGCGCGCCATCCCCACCGACTGCGCGGCGATGCCGATGCGCCCGCCCTCGAGGTTGGAGAGCGCGATGCGGTAGCCCTCGCCCTCGGCCCCCAGCAGGTGCTCGGGCCCCAGGCGCAGGTCCTCGAACACGATCTGGGCGGTGTCCGATGCGTGCTGGCCGAGCTTCTCCTCGATCCGCGCCACCCGGTAGCCGGGGCTGTCGGTGGGGACGAGGAAGGCGCTGATGCCGCGGCGGCCGGCCTCGGGGTCGGTGACCGCGAAGACCAGGGCGAGGTCGGCGTTCTTCCCGGAGGTGATGAACTGCTTGACCCCGTTGAGGACCCAGCCGTCGCCGTCGCGCACCGCACGGGTGCGGATGGCGGCGGCGTCCGATCCGGCGTGGGGCTCGGTGAGGCAGAAGGTGCCGAGCATCTCGCCGCGCGCCAGGGGCCTGAGCCAGCGCGCCTTCTGCGCCTCGGTGCCGTAGCGCAGCAGCGGCATGCACACGAGGGAGTTGGTGACGCTGAGGATGGTGGAGCAGGCCCCGTCGGCGGCGGCGATCTCCTCGAGGATGAGGGCGAGGCTGACGTGGTCGGCGCCGACGCCGCCCCAGGCCTCGGGCACGAGGACGCCGAAGAAGCCCAGCTCGGCGGCCTGGGCGAGCTCCTCACGGGGGAAGCGGCCGGTGCGGTCGCGCTCGGCCGCCCCCGGGGCGAGCACGCCCTGGGCGAACTCCCGCGCCGCCTCGCGGATGAGCCGCTGCTCCTCGGTCAGCAGCATGGCGACGCCCTCCTGTGCCGGCGGCCCCGCGCCGCGGCGCGGGCCGAGGGGCCGCTCACAGCCGCTCCACCGCGATCGCGGTGGCCTCGCCGCCGCCGATGCAGAGGGAGGCCACACCGCGGCGCAGGTCGTACTTCTCCAGGGCGTTGAGGAGCGTGACGAGGATGCGCGCCCCGGAGGCACCGATGGGGTGGCCGAGGGCGCAGGCGCCGCCGTGGACGTTGACCTTCTCGTGGGGGATCTCCAGCTCCTTCATCGCCGCCATGGTGACCACCGCGAAGGCCTCGTTGACCTCGAAGAGATCCACGGCGCCGACGCCCCAGCCGAGGCGCTCGAGGAGCTTGCGCATGGCGCCCACCGGGGCGGTGGTGAACCACGCCGGCTCCTGGGCGTGGGTGGCGTGACCGTGGATCACCGCCAGCGGCCGCAGCCCCCGCCGCTCGGCCTCCGAGCGGCGCATGAGCACCAGCGCGGCGGCGCCGTCGGAGATGGAGCTGGCGTTGGCGGCGGTGACGGTGCCGTCCTTGCGGAAGGCCGGCCGCAGCTGCGGGATCTTGTCCGGGCGCGCGGTGCGCGGACCCTCGTCGGTGGCCACCTCCACCTCGCCCTTGCGCGTGGCCACCTTCACGGGGACGATCTCGCGCGCGAAGGTGCCGTCCTCGGTGGCCTTGCGGGCGCGCTCGAGGGAGGCGAGGGCGAAGGCGTCCTGCTGCTCGCGGGTGAAGGCGTAGCGGGCGGCGCAGTCCTCGGCGAAGGTGCCCATGAGGCGGCCCTTGTCGTAGGCGTCCTCGAGGCCGTCGTAGAACATGTGGTCGAGGACCTGGTGATGCCCCATGCGGTAGCCCTGCCGCGCCTTGGGCAGGAGATAGGGGGCGTTGCTCATGCTCTCCATGCCGCCCGCCACCATCACCGCGGCGCTGCCGGCAAGCAGCAGGTCGTGGGCGAGCATGGTCGCCTTCATCCCCGAGCCGCACATCTTGTTGACCGTGGTGCAGCCGGCGGACAGGGGCAGCCCGGCGCCGAGGGCGGCCTGGCGGGCGGGGGCCTGGCCCTGGCCGGCGGGCAGGACGCAGCCCATGATCACCTCCTCGACGTCCCCGGGGGCGACGCCGGCGCGCTCCACCGCGGCGCGGATCGCGGCGGCGCCGAGCTCGGGGGCGGCGAGCGGCGAGAGCTCGCCCTGGAAGGCGCCCATGGGGGTGCGGACGGCGGAGACGATGACGACGGGATCGTTGTGCATGGCGTTCACCTCACGGTGTGGATGCGGGGTCTCGCTGCGGCCGCAGCGCGGAGAGGTCGTAGCGCACGAGGCGGGTGCGGGCCCGGATCGGCTCCGGGAAGGGGCAGGCCCTGCGGGTGGCGGTGTCGAGATGCACGCCGGTGAGCTCGGCCACCGCCGCGATCTCGTCGCGCTCGGCGTGGCGCATCTCGTGCACGAAGCGGATCACCCGCTCGCGCAGCTCCAGCACCCCCGAGCGCACCACCACGGTGTCGCCGGCGAGGAGCTCTCGGCGGTAGGTGATGTTCTGCTGCACCGCGGCCATCCCGCGCCCGTGGGCGCGCAGGTACGAGGGCGTGATGCCGATGAGGGTGAACAGGTTCCACGTGGCCTCGTCGAACTTGCCCACGTACCACATGACGTTCATGTGCCCGACGTGGTCGCAGTGCCACGGGTAGACGGTGCCGCGGTAGGTCTCGGTGAGGTCGGCCACGGCGCGCGCCTCAGCGGGTTTCCTCGAAGAGCTCCCGGCCGATGAGCATGCGCCGGATCTCGCTGGTGCCGGCGCCGATCTCGTAGAGCTTGGCGTCGCGCAGCAGCCGCCCGGTGGGGTATTCGTTGATGTAGCCGTTGCCGCCGAGGCACTGGATCGCCTGCAGGGCCATCCAGGTGGCGCGCTCGGAGGCGTAGAGGATGGCCCCCGCGGCGTCCTTGCGCGTGGTCTCGCCGCGGTCGCAGGCCTTGGCGACGGCGTAGACGTAGGCCTTGCAGGCGTTGAGGGTGGTGTACATGTCGGCGAGCTTGCCCTGCATCAGCTCGAAGGTGCCGATGGGCTGGCCGAACTGCTCGCGCTCGTGCACGTAGGGCACCACCACGTCCATGCACGCCTGCATGATCCCGAGCGGCCCGCCCGAGAGGACGACGCGCTCGTAGTCGAGCCCGCTCATGAGCACGCGCACGCCGCCGTTGACCTCGCCGAGCACGTTCTCCTCGGGGACCTCGCAGTCCTCGAAGACCAGCTCGCCGGTGTTGGAGCCGCGCATGCCCAGCTTGTCCAGCTTCTGCGCCACCGAGAAGCCGGGGAAGGTGCGCTCGACGATGAAGGCGGTGATGCCGCGGGGGCCCGCCGCCGGGTCGGTCTTGGCGTAGACCACGATGACGTCGGCCTCGGGACCGTTGGTGATCCACATCTTGGTGCCGTTGAGGACGTAGCGGTCGCCGCGCTTCTCGGCGCGCAGGCGCATGGAGACCACGTCCGAGCCGGCGTTGGGCTCGCTCATGGCGAGCGCCCCCACGTGCTCGCCGCTGATGAGCCTGGGCAGGTAGCGGCGCTTCTGCGCCTCGGTGCCGTTGCGCCGGATCTGGTTGACGCAGAGGTTGGAGTGGGCGCCGTAGGACAGCCCCACCGAGGCCGAGGCGCGGCTGATCTCCTCCATCGCCACCACGTGCTCCAGGTAGCCCATGCCGGCGCCGCCGTACTCCTCCTCGACGGTGATGCCGAGCAGGCCCATGTCGCCGAGCTTGCGCCAGAGGTCGGCGGGGAAGTCGTTGTCGCGGTCGATGTCGGCCGCGCGCGGGGCGATCTCGCGGCTCGCGAAGTCGTGGACGGACTCGCGCAGCAGGTCCGCGGTCTCGCCCAGATCGAAGTTGAGGGACGGGAAGGTCTGGCTGCCCACGGCGTGCCTCCTCGATGCCTGCCCGGCGCGCGCCGAACGGTGCGTGACGATCATGGGCGGGCGCGGCCTGGGAGGGTACAGACGGGCCCCGGTGCCGGGGCCCGCACGCGTCGCACCCGGCCCCGATGCGCCGCGCCTGCCGCCTCTGCCGCGGCCCCGCGCCGCCTCCCGAAGGATCGGCCGCGGATGATACGGACGTTGACGTAAACGTCAACAGCGGGCTGCGCGGGCTCAGGCCTCCGCGGCGGCCTCGGCCGCCGGCGCCGCCGGCGCCTCGTCCTCCGCCACGCCCATCTCCGCGAGGCGCTGGCGGCACTGCTTCTCGATCGCGTCGAGCTCCGAGAGGACCACCTCGATGTCCTGGCGCTGCTGCAGCAGGATCGCCCGCCGCTCGCGGATCTTGCGCAGGAAGTAGCGCATCTGCGCCAGCTCCCCCGAGGGCGCCGAGTCGTAGAGGTCGAACAGCTCCCGCGTCTCCTGCAGGGTGAAGCCGAGGCGCTTGCCGCGCAGGATCAGCTTCAGCCGCACCCGGTCCCGCTTGCTGTAGACGCGGTTGCGCCCGCGCCGCTCCGGCTTGAGCAGGCCCTGGTCCTCGTAGAAGCGGATGGCGCGGGTGGTGACGTCGAACTCGCGCGCAAGCTCCGTGATGGTGTAGGTGGTCTTGGTCGCCTTCCTGACGTGCTTGGCCATGGCCCCTTGCGCCGCGCTAGACTTGCGCGCTCAAGATACCCCAATGTTGACGCGAACGTAAAGGGAAAGGCGGGCGGCCCGGGGCGCCCCGCGGAGGAGGGTGCGATGCTGCTGGATGCGCGACGATCGCTGCTGCTGGTGGTGGACGTGCAGGAGCGGCTGCTGCCGGCGATCCACGAGGGGGCGGCGGTGGAGGCGGCCTGCCGCTGGCTGGTGGGGCTCGCGGGCGAGCTCGCGGTGCCGGTGCTGGCCTCGGAGCAGTACCCGAAGGGGCTGGGGCGGACCGTGGCCTCGCTGCGGGCGTCGATCCCCGCCGAGGCCTTCATGGAGAAGGTGCACTTCTCCTGCGCCGCGGCCCCGCAGTGCGCCCCCCGGATCGAGGCCAGCGGCCGCGACCAGGTGGTCATCGCCGGCATCGAGGCCCATGTCTGCGTCCTCCAGACCGCCCTCGGGCTGCTGGGGCAGGGGCGCGAGGTCTACGTGGTGGCCGACGCCGTCGGCTCGCGCGCGGTGCAGAACCGCGACCTGGGGCTTGCGCGCATGCGCCAGGAGGGGGTCCGGGTGGTGAGCCGCGAGATGGTGGCCTTCGAATGGCTCCGGGAGGCCGGCACCGAGCGCTTCCGCCGCATCAGCCGGGAGTACCTGCGATGAGCGCGGAGGGGGATGCGGGGTTCGAGCCGCGCGGGGCGCTCACCCTGCGCACCATCGCCATGCCCGCCGACACCAACCCCAACGGCGACATCTTCGGCGGCTGGCTGATGGCGCAGATGGACCTCGCAGGCGGCAGCGCCGCGGTCAAGCGGGCCCGCGGCCGGGTGGTCACCGTCGCCGTGGACGCCATGAGCTTCCACCTCCCGGTCTACGTCGGCGACGAGGTGAGCTGCTACGCCGAGGTGGTGCGGGTCGGCAACACCTCCATCCGCATCCACGTGGAGACCTGGGTCTGCCGCGGCGTCGGCACCCGACACTTCAAGGTCACGGAGGGCACCTTCGTCTACGTCGCCGTCGACGAGCAGGGGCGGCCGCGGCCGGTACCGCCGGAGGCGCCCGAGGAGGCCTAGGGGCGCGGGCGCCTCCGGCGCTTAAACCCATGCTAATCTTGTGGCTGTACCCTTGGACACCGGACGCAGGCCACGGAGGGAAGATCCATGCGGACCGGTCCCGTCCTCGCCATGGCGCTGGCGGCAATCGCCGGTGCGGTGTGGGCAGGCTCCTGGGCGCCGCCGGGCTCGCCCGGTGACGGCGACTACACCCGAGCCAGCAACCGCGACAGCATCGTCAACACCCGCCACAACCTCACCTTCTCCTACATCGGCTCCGGCATCCAGTGGATGATGACGGGGTACAAGAACTTCTACGGCGAGGTCTGCGTCTACTGCCACACCCCCCACGGCGCCTCGAGCCGGCAGACCGCGCCGCTGTGGAACCGCACCCTCAACGACCCCGGGGCGTACACCGTCTACACCTCGCAGACGCTGATCTCCACCGACAACCCCGGCCCCGGCCCCAACTCGCTGCTCTGCCTGTCGTGCCACGACGGCACCATCGCCATCGATTCCATCATCAACATGCCGGGTCCGGGCGGCTACAGCGCGGCCCAGGAGGCCACCGTCAACGACGCCTTCCTCTCCACCTGGGACAACGGGCCCTCCTACATCCAGGCGGGCTTCATCTTCTGCGGCAACACCCCCTGCTTCCACGCCGAGCTCGGCAGCGAGGGCAACCCCGGCGAGGAGCCGGAGAAGTGCAAGGAGTGCCACTACGGCGGCAACGCCTTCGGGCTCCCGGACTTCACCGCCTTCGTCATCGGCACCAGCCTCGGCAACGACCATCCGGTGGGGGTGCGCTACCCGGACCCCGGGGTGTACGACTTCGCGCCCGGCATGGTGGCGCAGGGCGGGCTGCGCTTCTTCGACAAGGACGGCGACGGGCGCGCCGATCCCGACGAGATCCGCCTCTACGACAACGGCTCGGGGCCGCGTGTGGAGTGCGCGAGCTGCCATGATCCCCACGGCGTGGACGGCGGCGGCGGGGCCCTGATCCCGTCCTTCCTGCGGGTGCCGAGCGACGGCTCGCAGATCTGCCTCACCTGCCACACCAAGTGACGCCGTGACGCCGGCGCGCGTGCGCCGGCAGGATGCCGGTGCGGACCGCGGTTCGCCGCGGGCACGGATCCGTCGCCCGGGGCGGGCTTGCCTCCTCCTCCGCGAATCAGGAAAATGCGAATCGTTCGCATGCACGTTAGGGGGGCGCCATGGGCGCGAGGTTCCGCCGGGGACTGGCCGTGCTCCTGCTGGCATGGGGCGCCGCGATGGCGGCGGCGGGGCCGGGGCGGCTGCTGCACATGCTGGACTATCTCGCCGCCGACTATCCGGAGATGGTGCGCGACGGCAGGGTCCTGGACGAGGCCGAGTACGCCGAGCAGGTGGAGTTCGCCACCGAGGTGGTGCGGGGCATCGGGCGGCTTCCGCCCGATCCGCGGAGGGAGGCCCTGGCGGCGCAGGCGCAGGCGCTGCAGGCGGCGGTGCTGGCCAAGGCGCCGGGGGCGCGGGTGCAGGGGCTCGCCCGCAGCCTGCGCGAGGCGCTCGCGGAGGCCTACGGGGTGGTGACGGTGCCGCGCGCCGCACCGGATCCGGCGGCGGCCGCCCGGGTCTTCGGTGCGCGCTGTGTCGCCTGCCACGGTCCGGAGGGGCGGGGCGACGGCGTGCTGGCGGCCGGCCTCGAGCCCCGGCCCACCGACTTCACGGACCGCGACCGGGCCGCCGGGCGCTCGGTGGAGGGGCTCTACAACACCATCACCTTCGGCGTGCCGGGCACCGGGATGCCCGGCTTCTCCGAGCTCGACGAGGCGACCCGGTGGGCGCTGGCCTTCTGGGTGGCGGCGCGCTCGGCGACGCCGGCGGAGCTGGCGCGGGGACAGGCGCTCTGGGCCGCGGACGAGGCGCGCTGGCGCGGCGTCTTCGCCGACCTCGGGGCGCTGGTGCGGGCGGTGCCGGCGGCGGTCCGCGAGGCCCACGGGGCGGACGCGGAGGCGGTGCTGGCGTGGCTGCGGACGCAGCCGGCGCAGGTCGCGGGTGCCGCCGATCCCCTGGCGGTCACGCGCGCGTGGCTCGACCGGGCGTGGGCGCGGCTGCGCGAGGGGGATCGCGAGGGGGCCTATGAGGCCGCGCTCGCCGCCTATCTCGAGGGCTTCGAGCTGGTGGAGCCGCGGCTGCAGGGCCACGGCGCCGAGCGCCGCGCGGTGGAGGAGGCCATGACCGCGCTGCGCGAGGGGCTGCGCCGGGGCGCCGCGGAGGACGAGGTGGAGGCGGCCATGAGGCGGGTGCGCGAGGCCCTCGACGCCGCGGAGGCGGTCCTCGCCGGGGGCGAGGCGCTGGGGCCCGGCACCGCCTTCGTGGCGAGCCTGGTGATCCTCCTGCGCGAGGGGCTGGAGGCGATCCTGATCGTGGCCGTCATCGCCGCGACCCTGGTCCAGGCGGGGCGGCGGGATGCCATGCGCTGGGTCCATCTGGGCTGGATCGGGGCGCTCGCCGCCGGGGGGGCGACCTGGTGGCTGTCGACGAACGTGCTGCGCATCAGCGGCGCAAGCCGCGAGGTGACCGAGGGCGTCACGGCGTTGCTGGCGGTGGCGGTGCTGCTCTACGTGGGCTTCTGGCTGCACAGCCGCACCCATGCGGACCGCTGGCAGCGCTTCCTCAAGGAGCGGGTGCACGACGCCCTCCGCGGGGGCGCCCTCTGGGCCCTGGCGGGCAGCGTCTTCCTCGCCGTCTACCGCGAGGTGTTCGAGACCATCCTCTTCTATCAGGCGCTCTGGAGCCAGGGGGCGTCGGAGGCCGCCTGGGCCCTGTGGGCGGGCCTCGGGGCGGCGGCGGCCGCGCTGGTGGTGATCGCGGCGCTCATCCTGCGCTTCAGCGTGCGGCTGCCGCTGCGGGTCTTCTTCAACGTCAACGCCGCGATCCTGTTCGTGCTCGCCCTCGTCTTCACCGGGCACGGGGTGGCGGCGCTGCAGGAGGCGGGGTGGCTGCCGGTGGACCTGCTGCCGCTGCCGCGGATCGAGCTGCTGGGCCTCTATCCCACGCTGGAGACGCTCGCGGCGCAGGGGCTGGTGCTGGCGCTGGGGGCGGGGCTGCTGTGGCACGAGGCGCGCCGGGGCGCCTCGGCCTGAGACGGCCGCCTCAGGCGGGCACCACCTTGCCGGGATTCATGATCCCGTGCGGGTCGAGGGCCCGCTTGATGGCGGCCATGGCGGGCAGGAGATCGCCGTGCTCGGCGCGCAGGGCCTCGAGCTTGCCGTGGCCGATGCCGTGCTCGCCGGTGCAGGTGCCCTCCATGGCCAGGGCGCGGGCGACGAGGCGCTCGTTGACGGCCTTGACCTGCGCCAGTTCGGCGGGGTCGTCGGGATCCACGATGAAGGCGAGATGGAAGTTGCCGTCGCCCACGTGCCCCAGCAGCCCCACCGGCATAGGCAGCCCTTCGAGGTCGCGCCGGGTCTCCTCGATGCACTCGGCGAGCCGCGAGATGGGGACGCAGACGTCGGTGGCCCAGCCGGTGCCCCCGGGACGCAGGGCCTTGAGCGCGTAGTAGGCGTCGTGCCGGGCGCGCCAGAGGCGGTTGCGCTCCTCGCTGCGGGTGGCCCAGCGGAAGGCGCCGGCGCCGAGCTCGGCGGCGATCTCGCCCACCCGCCGCGCCTGCTCCTCCACCTCCACGGGGCTGCCGTGGAACTCGAAGAACAGCGTCGGCGCCACGGCGTGGTCGAGCCGGGCGTAGCGGTTGACCGCCTCCATGCTGGTCTCGTCCATGAGCTCGATGCGGGCCACGGGGATCCCGCTCTGGATGGTCAGGATCACGGTGTCCACCGCCGCGCGCACCGACGGGTAGGGGCAGACCGCGGCGGAGACGGCCTCCGGGATGCCGTGCAGGCGCAGGGTGAGCTCGGTGATGACACCGAGGGTGCCCTCGGAGCCCACCATCAGCCGCGTCAGGTCGTAGCCGGCGGCGGACTTGCGGGCCCGGGTGCCGGTGCGCACCACCGACCCGTCGGGGAGGACCACCGTGAGGGCGAGCACGTTCTCGCGCATGGTGCCGTAGCGCACCGCGTTGGTGCCGGAGGCGGCGGTGGCCGCCATCCCGCCGAGGGTGGCGTCGGCGCCCGGGTCCACCGGGAAGAAGAGCCCGGTGTCGCGCAGGTGCTCGTTGAGGCGCCGGCGTGTGACCCCGGCCTCGACCACGGCGTCGAGGTCCTCGGCGTGCACCGCGAGGATGCGGTCGAGGCCCGCGAGATCGAGGCAGATCCCCCCGTGGAGCGCGGCCACGTGGCCCTCCAGCGAGGTGCCCGCCCCGAAGGGGATGAGCGGCACGCGGTGCTCGGCGCAGGCGGCCACCACCGCCGCCACCTCCTCGGTGGAGCGGGCGAAGACCACGGCGTCGGGCGGTGCCGGCGGGTGCCAGGATTCGTCGCGGCCGTGCTGCTCGCGCACGGCGGCGGCGGTGCTGAGGCGGCGGCCGAAGCGGTCGCGCAACCGCTCGATCACCCGGTCCACGGCGCGCACGGGGGCTCTCCTCCGGGGCTCCTCCGCAGCGCAGTGTAGCAGCGCCGCCGCGGGGCGGCCTGCCCGCGGCGGCCCGGTCCGCGCTACCATGGGCGGACACGGGTCCAGCGCGGGAGGAGGCCGAGATGGGTCACGAGAACGAAGCCGCCGCCGCGGAGCCGATCCTGCTCCGCGAGGTGCGTGACGGGGTCGCCACCCTGACCCTCAACCGGCCGCGGGCGCGCAACGCGCTCTCGACCGCCCTCATGGCGGCGCTGCAGGAGGCGGTGGACGCCTGCGCCGCCGACGAGGCGGTGCGGGTGGTGGTCATCGCCGCCAACGGACCCGCCTTCTGCGCCGGGCACGACCTGCGCGAGATGCGGGCGCGGCCCGAGCGGGCCTTCTACGAGGCCCTCTTCGCCCAGTGCAGCCGCCTGATGACGAGCCTCGTGCGCCTGCCCAAGCCGGTGATCGCCCGCGTCCACGGCATCGCCACCGCGGCGGGCTGCCAGCTGGTGGCGAGCTGCGACCTCGCGGTGGCCTCCACCGAGGCCCGCTTCGCCACCCCGGGGGTGCACATCGGACTCTTCTGCTCGACGCCGATGGTGGCGCTGTCGCGCAACGTCGGGCGCAAGCAGGCCATGGAGATGCTGCTCACGGGCGAGATGGTGGATGCGGAACGGGCGCGGCAGATGGGCCTGGTCAACCGGGTCGTGGCGCCCGAGCGCCTGGACGAGGCGGTGGCGGAGCTTGCGGCGACGCTCTGCGCCAAGTCCCCGCTGACCCTGCGCATCGGCAAGGAGGCCTTCTACCGCCAGCTGGAGATGCCCCTGGAGGAGGCCTATGCCTACGCCGGGCGCGTGATGACCGAGAACATGCTGGCCCGCGACGCCGCTGAGGGGATCGACGCCTTCCTCGAGAAGCGTCGTCCGGTCTGGCAGGGACGCTGAGGGAACGCGTTGCAGGAGAGCCAGGACGCGGAGGCGTGCGGCTGGGAGGCCGAGCGCCTCCGGCTGCTCTACGACACGCTGGCGCTCACGCCGGCGGTGACGGTGGCCGTGGCGGCGGTCACGGCGGCCATGCTGTGGCCGGTGGCCGGGCCGCGGATGCTGGTCTGGCTGGCGGCGGTGGCCGCGGTGGGCGCGGCGCGGACGCTGGTGCGGGCGCGCTGGATCGGGCGCGGACGTCCCGCGGACGGGCGCTGGCACCGGACCTTCGTCGCCGGGGCGGCGGCCTCCGGCGTGGTCTGGGGCTCGGCCTCGCTCCTCATCGACACCGGCTCGCCCCACTGGCCGGTCCTCGGGCTCGTCGTCGTGGGGATGGCCGCGGGCGGGGTGCCGGTGCTCGCCCCCTCGGGGGCGGCGACCCTCGCCTACGTCGCGCCCGTGCTCGCCCCGATGCTCCTGCGGCTCGCCCTGGAGCGCGGCGCCGTCGGCTTCGGTCTCGCCCTCCTGGGTCTGGTCTACCTCGGCGTCCTGCTGGAGGCGGGGCGGCGCATCCGGGGGCATCTGCGCGAGAACGTGCGCCTTCGGCTCGAGGTGGAGCGGCGCGAGCAGGCCCTGCGGGCGCGCCACGAGGAGCTCGAGGCGGTGCTCGCCCACAGCCGGCACGCCCTCGCCCTGCTCGATGCGGACGGTGCGGTGATGCGGTGGAACGGGGCCGGCGAGGCCCTCGGCGGGCGGCGGGCGCCGCTGTGGGAGGCGCTGCCGTGGGCGGCGGCGGACCGCGAGACGGTGGCCGAGCTCGTGGCCTGGGCCGCGGCGGGCGTGCGCGGCGAGCGCGAGGTGGCGCTCGACGGCGAGGCGGGGCGGCGCGTCCTCAGCCTCGCGGTGACGCCCGTTCGGGACGGGCACGGGGCGGTGGCCCTGATGGTGGCCGAGGGCGAGGACGTGACCTCGGTGCGGCGGGCCGCGGACGAGGCCGCCGCGCTCAACCGGCTCCTCGCTGAGGCGCTCTCGGACCACCCCATGGAGGCCTATCTCCGCAACGCCCTCGAGGCCCTGTGTCAGGTGCCGTGGCTGGCGCTGATGCGCAAGGGGGCGGTCTTCCTCGCCGAGGACGGCGGCCGGCTGAGGATGGCGGCGGACTGGGGTCTCGAGCCCGCGCTGCAGGCCCTCTGCGCCGAGGTTCCGTTCGGGTGCTGCCTGTGCGGGCGCGCCGCGGCGGAGCGCAGGCCCGTCTACGCTGCCTGCGTCGACGCGCGCCACGAGCGGCGCCACGACGCCATGGAGCCGCACGGGCACTACGTGGTGCCCATCCTCGCCCGCGGCGGGACCGCGGGTGTGCTCCTGCTCTACCTCCCGGAGGGGCACCGGCGCGACGCCGCCGACGAGGGCTTCCTGCGCCGGGTGGCGGGGGCGCTCGCCCTCGGTATCGAGCGGCGGCGCACGGTGGAGGCGCTCGCCGCCTCGCGCCAGCGCCTCGCCCTGCACGTGGAGCAGACGCCCCTCGGCGCCATCGAGTGGGACACGGCGCTTCGCGTGCGCAGCTGGAATCCCGCCGCGGAGCGCATCTTCGGCTACACGGCGGAGGAGGCGGTGGGACGCAGCGCCTTCGAGCTCATCGTGCCCGAGCGGGTCCGGCCCGAGGTGGAGCGCATCCGGCGCGAGCTGGTGGAGGGGCGGGGCGGGGCGCGCTCGCGCAACGTCAACGCCACCCGCGACGGGCGCGAGATCCTCTGCGACTGGTTCAACACCCCGCTCGTGGCCGAGGACGGCACCGTCCTCGGCATCGCCTCCCTGGTCATGGACGTCACCGAGCAGGTGCGCATGGAGCGCGCGCTGCGCGAGAGCGAGCGCCGCTTCCGCAACCTGGTGGAGCGCTCGCTGGCCGGGGTCTACATCGTGCGGGCGGGCCGCTTCGCCTACGTCAATCCCCGCCTCGCCGAGATCTTCGGCTACACGCCGGAGGAGATCGTCGGGCGCGAGGTGGGCGAGCTGGTGGCCCCGGCCGACCGGGAGCTCGTGCGCGGGCGCGTGCGCGAGCGCCTGGAAGGGCGCGGCGACGTGGCCCACTACGGCTTCCGCGGCCTGCGCAAGGACGGCACCGAGATCCGGGTCGAGGTGCTCGGGTCGGCGGCCGAGATCGACGGCGAGCGCGTGCTGGTGGGGACGCTGCTGGACGTCACCGAGCAGCACCGCTACGAGGAACGCATCCGCCGTCTGGCCAACTACGATCCGCTCACGGAGCTGCCCAACCGGCGGATGCTGCGCGAGCGCTTCGTGGAGATGCTGGAGCAGGGGCGGCGGCTCGGGGTGCGGCTGGCCGTGCTCTATCTCGATCTCGACCGCTTCAAGGACGTCAACGACACCCTCGGCCACGAGGTGGGCGACCGGCTCCTCGCCCAGGCCGGGGAGCGGCTGCGCGGGGTGGTGCGCAACGGCGACCTGCTCGCGCGGCTCGGCGGCGACGAGTTCGCCGCCGTGCTGTGGAACGGCACCGAGGAGACGGCGCGTTCGGTGGCCGAGCGCGTGCAGGCGGTGCTGGAGGCCCCCTTCCGGCTCGGCGGGCGGGAGGTGCGGGTGGGGGCGAGCATCGGCATCGCGCGCTTCCCCGAGGACGGCGACGACGTGGACGTCCTGCTGCGGCGGGCCGACATCGCCATGTACCGCGCCAAGCGGGGCCGTCTCGGTCACGCCTTCTACCACCAGGGCGAGGAGGAGGCGGTGGCGCGCCGCCTCACCCTCGAGGAGGCGCTGCGGCGGGCGTTCGCCGCCGACGAGCTCGAGCTCCACTACCAGCCGCGGGTGGAGATGCCCGCGGGACGGATCCGGAGCCTCGAGGCGCTGGTGCGCTGGCGCCACCCCGAAAGGGGGCTGGTGCCGCCGGGGGAGTTCATCACCGCGGCCGAGGAGGGCGGCCTGATCGGGGAGCTGGACCGCTGGGTGCGCGAGGCCGCCTGCCGCCAGCTCGCGCGCTGGCAGGGGGAGGGCATCGCGGTGCCGGTGGCGGTCAACGTCTCGGCGGTGGAGCTTCGCAACGAGGGCCTCGCGGAAAGCATCGGCGAGGCCCTGCGCCGCCACGGGGTCGCTGGGCGGCTGCTGGAGGTGGAGATTACGGAGAGCGCGGCGATGGAGGATCCGGAGCGCAGCGTCACCGTGCTCGGGGCGATCAAGGCGGAGGGCGTGGCGGTGTCCATCGACGACTTCGGCACCGGTTACTCCTCGCTGAGCTACCTCAAGCGCCTTCCCGCCGATCACCTCAAGATCGACCGCTCCTTCGTCGCGGGGCTCGGCGGCGGCGGCGCCGACGAGGACATCGTCCGCGCGATCATCGCCGTGGCCGGCAGCCTGGGCCTCGAGGTCATCGCCGAGGGGGTCGAGACCGAGGCCCAGGAGCGTTTCCTGCTCGAGGCCGGCTGCCGTCTCGCCCAGGGCTACCGCTACGGCCGGCCGGTGCCCGCGGCCGAGATGGCGCGGCTGCTGCGCGCGGCGCGCGGCGCTGGCGGGGAAGGCTAGCGCGGTGCGACGGCCGTGGGCGCGCGGATCCCGCACCCCAGCGACGACTACGCGCGGCAGCCGCCGGATCAGACCCTTGCCGAGCTCGGGAGCGACCGCGCGCACGGCCTCGGGGAGGCGGAGGCCGCGGCAAGGCTTGCGCGCTTCGGCCACAACGAGATCGCCGAGCGCGAGGAGCCGGTCTGGCACCGGGTCCTGCGCCGGTTCTGGGGCCCGATCCCGTGGATGATCGAGGCCGCCGCCGTCCTCTCGGCGCTGGCGCGCAAGTGGGAGGACCTCGCCATCATCGGGGTCCTCCTCGGCGTCAACGCCGGCCTCGACTTCCTGCAGGAGCACCGGGCCCTCGACGCCCTGCGGGCGTTGCGCCGGGGCATGGCCCGCAGCGTGCTCGCCCTGCGCGCGGGGCGCTGGCGGCGGCTGCCGGCGCGGGAGCTGGTGCCGGGCGACATCGTGCGGCTGCGCATCGGCGACATCGTGCCCGCGGACTGCCAGCTCGTGGAGGGCGAGTATCTGCTGCTGGACCAGTCGATGCTCACCGGCGAGTCGCTGCCGGTCTCCAAGAAGGCGGGCGAGGTGGTCTACGCCCACACCGTGGTGAAGCAGGGCGAGATGCTCGCGGTGGTGGTGAACACCGGCGCCGCGACACGCTTCCAGTCGGTGGTCTCGCTGGTGGCCGAGGCGGGGCTGCACGAGCGCAGCCACTTCCAGCGCATGGTGATCCAGATCGGCAACTTCCTGATCCTGCTGACCCTCGCGCTGGTGTCGGTGGTGGTGCTGGTCGCGCTCTTCCGGCACGAGCCGCCCTTGGAGATCCTGCGCTTCGCGCTGGTCCTGACCGTCGCCTCCATCCCGGTGGCCCTGCCGGCGGTCCTCTCGGTGACCATGGCCGTGGGGGCGATGAACCTCGCCCGCCGCCGCGCCATCGTCTCGCGCCTGGTGGCCATCGAGGAGCTCGCCGGCGTCGACGTCTTCTGCTGCGACAAGACGGGGACCCTGACGCGCAACGAGATGCGGGTGGTGGAGCCGGTGGCCCTGGACGGCCACGACGAGCGCGAGGTCTTCCTGCTGGCGGCGCTGGCCTCGCGGCAGGAGAACCAGGACCCCATCGAGCTCGCCATCTTCCACCACATCGACGAGCACCTGCCGGATCTCGACTGGCGGGCCTGGCGGCAGCGCCGCTTCACCCCCTTCGATCCCGTGCGCAAGCGCACCGAGGCGGTGGCGGAGGGGGCGGGCGGGCGCCTCGTCGCCGTGAAGGGGGCGCCGCAGGTCCTCATGGAGCTGGCCCGGCTCGACGAGGAGCAGGCGCGGACGCTGGGGGAGCTGGTGGAGCAGCTCGCCGCCCGCGGCTACCGCACCCTGGCCGTGGGGCGGGCGGCGCAGGAGGGCGCCCCCTCGAGCTGGTGGGCCTGATCCCGCTCTTCGACCCGCCGCGGGAGGACTCGCGCGAGGTGATCGACACCATGCGCGAGCAGGGCGTGCGCATCAAGATGATCACGGGCGACAACGCCGCCATCGCCCGCGAGGTGGGGCGTCTGCTGGGGCTGCCGCCGCGGGTGGTGCGCGCCCGCCAGCTCACCGGCTCGGGCAGCCAGGAGATCCTCGCCCTCGTCGAGGCCCTCGCCGCCGCCCTCTACGCCCGGCTGCGCGGCGAGGTGGGCCGCGCCGAGGCGCGCCGCTTCGCCGCCGAGGTCATGGAGGAGGTGCGCGGGCTCTACGACACCACGCTCCTGGACCGCGAGTTCATCCACACCCACGAGTCGGCCATCATCGAGATGATCGAGGAGGTGGACGTCTTCGCGGAGGTGGTGCCCGAGGACAAGTACCGCATCGTCGACGCGCTGCAGAAGGGGGGGCACATCGTCGGCATGACCGGCGACGGCGTCAACGACGCCCCGGCGCTGCGCAAGGCCGACTGCGGCATCGCCGTCGCCGGGGCCACGGACGCGGCGCGCGCCGCCGCCGACATCGTGCTTACCCAGCCGGGTCTCGGCGTCATCGCCGAGGCCGTGCGCGAGGCCCGCACCACCTTCGGGCGGATGCGCAGCTACGCCACCTTCCGCATCGCCGAGACCATCCGCATCGTCTTCTTCGTCGCCCTCGCCATCCTCGCCTTCGACTTCTACCCCATCACGGCGCCCATGATCGTGCTCCTGGCGCTGCTCAACGACATCCCGATCCTCGCCATCGCCTACGACCGCACCCGCATGGATCCCGTGCCGGCGCGCTGGGAGACGGCGCGGCTGCTGACCGTGGCCACGGTGCTGGGGCTCACCGGGGTGGCGAGTTCGTTCCTGCTCTTCCATCTGCTGCAGGATCGGGGCCTTGCGCAGGAGACGATCCGCACCGTGCTCTTCCTGAAGCTCGTGATCTCGGGCCACATGACCCTCTACGTCACGCGCGCCGAGGGGTGGTTCTGGTCGCGCCCCTGGCCGGCACCGGTGCTGTTCTGGGCCACCCTGGGGACGGAGCTCGCAGGCACGGTGATCGCGGCCGAGGGCTGGCTCGTCGCCCCCATCGGCTGGGAGGCCGCCCTTTGGGTGTGGGCCTATGCGCTGGCCTGGTTCCTGGTCAACGACGCGGTGAAGGTGGGGGTGGTGCGGCTGCTGCGCCGCCACGCCGCCTAGGCGAGGATTCTCGCGAGGTCGGTCACGGGCCGGCGCCGGGTGCGGATGGCGTGCGCCATCCGATGCCGCCGTGGGGTCGATGCCCATGGGCGTGAAGCGGCCACCTGGGCAGGCGGGCGGCGCGCTCTCGGCGCTCGGCCTGGCCGTCGGTCCGTGGCGTGCAGAGGCGGGTGTCGATGGGGCGAGGCCCGAGCCTTCGGCACAGGCGGCGGAAGCGGCGCGCGCGGTCGCAGGAGCCGTCGTCGGTCTGCGGGTGCCGAGCCCGCGGTCGTGGCGCAGGGCCCGGATCAGGAAGCGACAAGAACTGTGTGCCGCCTTATCGGGCGCGATGGGGGCGAAGCCGATGCGCGTACCGTCGTCGAGGGCGACGTGGACATGCGCCCAACGAGCGCCCGGGGGTTGTGGCGGCATGCGGCGGTGACGCGATGGCCCGGACGGCGGAGGCGCCCGGGCTTCTTGATGTCGAGGTGCGGGAGTAGGCCGGGGGGCGCAGACCGAACGCCTCGGGGGCGGTGTGGAGGAGCGATGGCTGAGGCGACGGAGGCCTGCGCGGGCGAGGACGCGTGCCTCGGTGATCCGGGAGAGGCCGAGTTCTGGGCGTGCCGAGAACCGAGGCGCTGGCGGCGAAGGGCGATGGCGCGGCGGATGAGGGCCGGATCGGTGGGGTGGGGGCAGCGCCGGGGGCGCAAGCTGCGGTGGACAAGTCCTGCGGGGCCTTCCTCGCGGAAGCCTCGCAGCCTCTTGCAGGGGGTTCGTGGGCCGACCCCGCAGGCTCCAGCGGTCACACGCCCGGGCCGACCCTCGTCGACGATGCGCTGTACCTAGATGGCTGGCTCGGCCGTGGGGGGGGGCGGCGTGCGTTCCTGTGGCCATTCATCCGGGGCTCTCCCTGGCCGACAGGCTGGTCTCACCCATCCGCTTCGGGCCGGAGGCCCGGATGAACGACCTGCGGACAGACCAGACCTAGGCGGGGTCGTCCCGGGCCGCGTCCGGGGAGGAGGTGCCGTCGAGGCCGTGCTGGGCCGCCCAGACCGCCGCCTCGGTGCGGCTTCGCAGGCCCAGCTTGCGCAGGATGCCCTTGACGTAGACCTTGACCGTGGCGTCGGAGATGCCCAGGCGCAGGGCGATGGTCTTGTTGCTGAGGCCGCGCGCGAGCAGGCGCAGGACCTCGCGCTCGCGGGCGGTGAGCCGGGCGGCCTCCGGCGCCGCGGGCTCCGGACCGCGGCGCAGCTGCCCCACCAGGATGCGGGTGACCTCGTCGCTCACCGCCATGTGGCCCTCGATCACGCGGTGCAGGTGCTCGAGGATCTCCTCGGGCTCGGCGTCCTTGAGGAGGTAGCCGTCGGCGCCGGCGCGCATGGCCTCGACGATGTCGCCCTCGTGGTCCGAGACGGTGAGGACGACGATGCGCGCACGCACCCCCTCGGCGCGCAGGGTGCGCAAGGTGGTGAGGCCGTCCATGCCCTTCATGTTGAGGTCGAGGAGGATGACGTCCGGGGCGAGGCTCCGGGCGAGGCGCACGCCCTCCTCGCCGCTGGAGGCCTCGCCCGCGAGCTCGAGCGCGGACGACATGGCGATGAGCTCCGCCGCCCCCTTGCGGAAGAGGGGGTGGTCGTCCACCACCAGGACGCGATGGCGCGGCGCGCTCATGCCGTGGCCTGCGTCGCCTGGGCTGCGCGGGGCACGAAGCGCAGCTCCACCAGGGTGCCGCCCTCGGCGCTGGCGCGGGCAAGGCGCAGCCGCCCGCCCAGCTCCCCGGCCCGCTCGCGCATGATGGCGAGACCGTGGTGGTCGCCCTCGGGGGCCTCGTCCGGCAGGCCGCTCCCGTCGTCCTCCACCCGCACCACCACCTGCGCGCCGGCGTGGTCGAGGGAGATGCGCGCGCGGCGCGCCCCGCTGTGGCGGGCCACGTTGGCGATGGCCTCGCGGACGATGTGGAGCACGTGCACCTCCTCGTGGGCGTCGAGGGCGCCGGCCGGGAGGCGGTACTCCAGGGCCATGTCGATGCCGCTCAGCCGCGCCTGTTCGGCCACCGCCGTCGCCAGCGCCCCCTCGAGACCTCGCCCGTCGATGCGCAGGCGGAAGGTGTTGAGCAGCGAGCGCAGCTCGCTGTAGGCGTCGTTGAGGCCGGCGCGGATCTCCCCCACCAGCGCCGCCGCCGCGGGCTCCTGGTGGCGCGCGAGCTCGGTCTCCAGGCGGCGCGTCTTGATCTTGAGGTAGCTCAGGGACTGGGCGAGGGAGTCGTGCAGCTCGCGGGCGATGACGCTGCGTTCCTCGAGCAGGGCAAGCCGCCGCTCGGCGTCGTGGCGCGCCTGCATGCGCATGGCGATGCCCACGTGGTCGGCCACCGCCTCGGCGAGCTTGCGGGCCCAGGCCTCGGGGGAGGCGGCCTGCGCGAACTCCAGCAGCAGCACGCCGAAGCGCGTGTTCTGGTCGGCGATGGGCACGGAGAGGACGCGGTGGGGGACACCGGCGTCGTCGCGCAGCTCCAGCACGCGCACCCCGGCCTCGGCCCGGCAGTCGGCGCAGGAGCGGCACAGGCAGACGCGGCGGAGGCTCCCCGAGGGGTGGCTCTCGGCCAGCGCCCCGGGACGTGCGCCGAGGCAAATCAAACCGCCGCTCGCGCCCGTCGCCGCCGCCAGGTCGTCCAGCAGCGCGGGGAAGGTGCGCTGGGGTTCGGCGGTCTCGTTGAGCCGGCGCACCGTGCGGTAGAGGAGCTCCAGCGAGGCGGTGCGATGGCGCAGCTCGCGCGTCTTCTCCTCCACCCGCGCCTCGAGATCGCGGTAGAGGGCGCGCAGATCCTCCGAGAGGGCGTTGAGGGTGCGGCCGATGAGGGCGAACTCGTCGTTGCCGCGGGTCTCCGCGCGCAGGGCGAGATTGCCGCGTTGCAGCCCCTCGGCGCAGGAGAGCAGGCGGTGCAGCGGCGCCAGGAGCCGGCGGTACGAGAGGTAGAGGACCAGCAGCACGATGGCGAAGGTCAGGCCGAGGGGGATGGCCTCGAGCAGCCACAGCATGCGCACCCGTCGCTGGGCCTCGATCTCGAGGGCCTTGACCATGCCGTCGATCTGGTCCACGAAATCCGGCAGCAGGGCGAGGTAGCGTCCGGCGAGCTGGACCCCGTCCGGCGGCGGCGGCGTGAGGCCGGTCGCGGCGGGCGGCTCGAGCTGGCGGTCGAGGTCCGCGAGCAGGGGCCGGATCTCGGTCCGCCAGCGCCGCGCCACGGTCTCGTAGCGGGCGTGGCTGCCGGTGGCGGCGGCCCCGTGGATGGCCTCGCGCAGGGCCGGATGGGTTAGGCGCCGCTCGAACCCGGCCACGAGCTCCGCGAGCGGGGGACCGGCGGGGGCTGCGGGGGTCGCCGAGACGAGGGCGAGGAGGTGGGTGGCGATGCGGTAGGACTGCATCCGCAGCTGGCCCGCCACGTTGACCGCCTGCGCCTCGCCGTCGGCGCGGGCGGCGATGTAGAGGGCGCTCGTCATCCCCGCCCAGGCCAGGAGCACGATGGCGGAGAGGACGAAGCCCAGACGCATGATCACCGAGCGTCTGAGGAGCTCCCGGAGCATGACCACCCCTCCCCGGGGCGAGGAACTGCGCCCCGCCCCGGGGATCATAGCGCAACCGCCGGCCGGACGGCGGGTTCAGCCGCTTCCCGCAGGGATCGCCTGCAGGAGCGCGGCATCGAAGGCCACCCAGCGCGCCGTCAGGCGCGCAAGCGCCGCATAGGCCGAGTCCGCCCCGCGGTCCTCCACGCGTTCCCGGAAGGCCTCCGTCCAGCGCCCGAGGTGGTCGCGCAGGAACTTGACCTCGGCCTCCCGCGTCACCGCCCAGTGCTCGTCCTCGCCGCAGGCCGCCGCCTCCGCCTCCTTGCGCGCCAGCACGTGCATGAACTCGAGCTCGGTGGCGACGTGGTCGGGCCGGTCGGGATGGGCTTCGGAGGGCTCGAGCCCGAAGGCGCGGTAGAAGCCCGCGATGTCGGCGAGCTGCGCCGAGAGCAGGAGGTCGTGCTGCGGCGTCGGCCGCGTGTACTCGCCCTCGTAGGGCGGCGCGGCCATGCGGCCCTGGGGCTCGAAGAGGTGGTCGTAGAGGTCGCGCAGGGCCTCGGGGGCGGTGGCGCGCAGCCGCTCGCCCAGCTCGCGCAGCGGCTCGGTGAGGCCCACCGCGTCGTCGAGGGCGGCCGCCACCTCCGCCCACTGCGCCAGGTAGGGGCCGCGCAGGTGGGCCGCGTGCCCGCCGTCGGGGGGGACGAAACCGCAGGCGAGCAGCTCGTAGATGCGCGCCCGCACCAGCGCCGCGCCGGCGGCGGTCTCCATCGGCTCCATCGCGGCCACCTCAGCGCACCTCCACCGGGATCCACTGCAGGGAGACGGACTTGCGTCCGTTGACGTCCTCCTCGTGGCCGTTCCAGACGGCGACGTTGAGGACCGTGCGCGCGCCGGGGGCGAAGGCCGCGTCGGAGCCATCGGTGCGCTCGAGGTCGCGCACGAAGACCACGCTCCACCGCCCGTCGCGCCAGCGCCCGCCAGCATCGACGTCCTGCTGGGCCTGGCGGGTGAGGGTGCCCCAGCCCTCGGCGACGAACTCGAGGGCCACGGCGTCCGGCCGGGGCTTGCCCGGGTAGCGCGCCTTGAGGATCTCGTCCACCGGCGAGATCCAGAACCCCGCCGTGTGCGGCTGGCGGGCGGCGAGGCGGTCGGCGCCGTCGCGGTCGGCCTGCCAGTCGGCCCGCCACTGCCAGATGTTCACCGGCGCCCCCTTGTTGCCCATGAGGGGCGAGGTCTTGGTGGGATCGCGCGCATCGAGGGGAAAGAGCAGGGCGACGGCGTCGCGGAAGGTCTCGACGGCGTTCTCGGTGTCCGCGGTGGCGTCGTCCCAGCTCAGGCGGAAGGCGATGCGGCGTCCGTTGTGCAGGCCCTGGATGCGGATGCGGCTGACCGAGCCGCCGCCGTTGGGGATGGCGATGGTCTGGGGGACGAGGGCCACCACCGTCTCGGGGGCGTTGCGCCAGACGGCGGCGTCGGGGTCGGTGGTGAGGTCGCGGGCGGTGCGCCCCACCACCACCGCGCCGTCGGGGCCCTGGGCCGCCGCGGGGGCGGCGACCGCGAGGGCGGCGATGCCGGTCAGGAGCAGCTTGCGGCACATGGGGTGATCCTCCTTGCGCGCCATCAGGTGATGTCGAGGCGGTAGACGTCGAGCTTGCGGTCGTAGGGCTCGCGCAGGGCGAGGGGCTCGGTGATGGGCGCCTTGGCCACCACCTCGCCGTCGGCGTTGTAGCCGTAGGCCACGCCCTCGCGGACCTTGAACCGGGTCATGATCTGGGGCGAGCTCCCGAACATGACCAGCAGCCCCTGCAGCACCGGATCGCGCCGCACCTCCTCACGGTAGACGCGCACCGCCTCGGTCACGCGCGGGCCGAACATCTGGACGAGGAACGGCGTCGGCACGTGGATCGGCGGGATGTAGTAGACGTTGGGCTGGGTGCCGAACTGCGGGAAGAGCGGCAGGGCCAGCTTCTTGATGTGGACGATGTAGTCGATGGGGTTGTCCTCGCGGGCCTGGTCGGGCGGGCTGATCCAGCCCTGGAGGCGGATCTTGCCGATGCACTGCTCGATGCACTGGGTCTGGATGCCCTGCTCCACCTTCGGGTAGCAGCCGATGCACTTCTCGGACCGCCCCGTGGTGGCGTTGAACATCGCCTTCTTGTACGGGCAGCCGCGCACGCACTGGCGGTAGCCCTCGCAGCGGGACTGGTCGATGAGGACGATGCCGTCCTCGGGCCGCTTGTAGATGGCCTGGCGGGGGCAGTTGGCGAGGCAGCCGGGATAGGTGCAGTGGTTGCAGATGCGCGGGACGTAGAAGAACCACATGGGGTGGGGCAGGGCGTCGATGTGCATGCCGCCGTCGACGCGATCGCCCCAGATGTCGTCCTCGCCGGTGTTGGGGTAGGCCCAGTCCTCGAGCTCCGGAAGGAAGCCGGCGACGGTCTTCCGCTCCTCCTTGGCCTTCTCGAAGATGGTCTTGCCCCGGTAGACGCCGCCCTCCCAGGTGCCGCCGCCGAGGTGCTCGAGCAGGCGCACGTCCCAGGCGAGCGGGAAGCCGCCGTAGGGCTTGCTCTCGACGTTGTTCCAGAACATGTACTCCTGCCCGCGGCCCGACGTCCAGGTCATCTTGCAGGCGATGGTGCACGTCTGGCAGGCGATGCACTTGTTGGTGTCGAAGACGGCGGCGAACTGCCGCTTGGGCGGCGCGGGCTCGTAGGGGTAGTCCATCTCGCGCCCGAGCTGCCAGTTGTAGACCTTCGGCATGGCTCTCTCCCCGTCAGACGGTGTGGATGAACTGGCCCTTGAGGTAGCGGAGGATCGTGGGCGTCTCGTAGCCCGGACGCAGCCCGAGCCGGGCCACGCGCCAGAGCTTCTGCCCGTTGATGCCGCCGTCCTCGGCCTTCGTGATCTTGACGAAGGACTCGCGCGGCGCCCCGTTGGCGCAGTGCACGTCGGGGGCGAAGCCCTTGCCGATCACCTGACCCATGAGGTTCTTGCGCACGAGGCTGTCGGTGAGCAGGGTCGGGCGCAGCCAGGACCGCGTCCCGCTCTGGTGGCCGCCGCTGCGGTACATGGCCTGGTAGCGGGTCTCGCTGTTCTTGGCGAGGCCGTCGTCGCGGCTGGTCTGGCCGCGCACCGTCCCGTAGCTCGCCTGGGTGAAGTGGAACCAGGTGCGCAGCACCCCCGGCGGCGTGCCCGGGTAGTAGCGGGCGCGCAGCAGGCAGCGGGCGACCTTGTAGTCCTCGGGCCGCTGGCTCCAGCCGGTGAAGGGCTGGTCCTCGGGGTCGGCGTCGATCCAGACGTAGTCGCCGTCCTCGATCCCGAGCCGCTTGGCGTCCTCCGGGTTGATGTCCACGTAGGCCTCGCCCACCCACGGCTTGCGCTTGTCCCTGCGGTAGACGTCGCCGAAGGGGCCCCAGAGCGCCGCCGTGAGGTCGAGGTCGGCGAACATGGTGTGGACGCTGTGGCGGAACTTGGGGGTGATCCAGACGAAGCGGAACTGCTCGCGCTTGAGCGGGTGCTCGGTCTTGAGCAGCTCCTCCGGCGTGTAGACGACGTTGCGCACCTGGCGCGTCTCGCGCGAGAGGTCGTAGCGCGAGAAGCCGTAGTCGGTGGGCTGCTTCGGCCGGATCAGCGGATGGGGCGCCGCGACGATGACGTTGGGCTCGTACCAGGTGGAGTCGACGGCCTCGCGGTAGACCGGGAGGTTCTCGCCGTAGTCCTTGAACTCCGGCTCGTCGCGGTAGAACTCGAGCCGCCCCGTGCGGTTGTACCAGGGCTTCGACTCCTTGCTCTGCTCGTAGCCGATGTTCTTCGGGTAGCTGCGCCCCATCATCATCGCCGGGATGCCCTTCTCGGCGAGCTCGAGGAGCTTGTCGACGTCGTAGCCCTTCATCATGTTGGAGTGCGAGAGCACCCGCTGGATGTAGGGCTTGGCCCGGTCCTTGTCGTTGATGAAGGCCCAGTAGTCGATGAAGCGCCTGTCGCCGGTGAGCTCGGCGAGCTTGGCCGCGACCCCCTTGTAGGTCTCGGCGTCGGCGCGGGTGTCGTGGATGCGCTTGATCTTGGTGATGGGCATCACCTGCATGAAGGGGTTGGTGCAGGACTGGGTCATGTCGTGCTGGTGGTACTCGCCCCAGGAGTCGACGGCGAGGACGACGTCGGCGTACTCGCAGGAGGCGGTCCACCACCACTCGTTGACCACCAGCACGTCGATCATGCGCTTGTGGGCGCCGGGGTGGCGATGCGCCGGGTGGCGCAGCAGGTTCATCACCACCTCATAGTGGCCCTTGGCGTTGCCGAGGATCGAGTTCGACCCCGAGAACCAGAAGGCCTTGGTGGGCGTCGGCATGTGGGTCCGGCCGTTGAAGTAGTGGCCGTGGACCTTGAGCGGCTTGTCGCCGTGGGAATAGAAGTGCGCCGACTGGAAGGTGAGATAGGGCTTGACCTTCGCCGGCGCCTTCGGGTCGAGGGTGATGTCGAAGGGGTTCTCGGCGAGGTACTGCGGCATGCCGTTGAAGTAGGCGGCGCGGTAGTTGCCCGCGTAGCTGCCGACGTTGCCGCCGATGAAGCCGACGTTGCGGGTCAGGGCCGCCACCAGGAAGATGGCGCGGTCCTTGAGGTCGGCGTTGAACATCTGGTTCGGGCCCATGCCGGTGATGAACAGGGTCTTCTCCGGGTGGGCCGCGAACTGCCGCGCCAGGCTGTAGAGGGCCGACTTGGGGGCGCCGGTGACCTTGGACGTGTTGGTGGGGTTCCAGGTGTCGTCCAGGTGCTGGCGTACGAGGTCGAACACCGGGCGCACCTTCACCTTCTCGCCCCCGACCTCCACCTCGAACTCGCCCTCGAGCGCGGGGTCGATGCCGGTCTTGAGGAAGTGCTCGCCGATGTCGTCGCGGGAGACCGCGGCGGGGCGGCCCTTGCGCAGGTCCCAGACCACGAAGTCGCCCCACTCCTCGCGCATCTTGCGCGTGACCACCGGCTCGCCCACGTTGACGTGGAAGGGCTTGGGCAGGTCCTTGGGGTCGTCCACCACGCGGGTGAGCTTGAGCTCCTTGAGCCGGTAGCCGGGGATCACCTCGTGGGCCCGCAGCAGATCGCCGGTGTCCATGCGCACCAGCAGCGGCAGGTCGGTGTGGCCCTTGACGAACTCCTCGTCGTAGAGCTTTTCCTCGATGATGATCTGCGCCACGCCGAGGGCGAGGGCGGGGTCGGTGGCGGGGCGGATGAGGACGATCTCGTCCGCCTTGGAGCAGGTGGAGCTGTACTCGGTGCTGATGACGATGACCTTCTTGCCCTTGGCGCGGTTCTCCGTCAGCCAGTGCGCCTCCGGCATCTTGGTGGAGATCCAGTTCATCCCCCAGAGGACGATGCAGTCGGCGTACTCCACCGTGGCGAGGTCGAAGTCCACCGTCTGCTGGCCGGTGACCATGGGGTGGCCCGGCGGCAGGTCGGTGTGCCAGGAGTAGTTGTCGAGGCCGACGCCGCCCTTGGCCTTGTCGGGGCCGACGTTGCGGATGTGGGCGTCGAGCAGCGCCATGGAGTTGGCGGTGCGGTACTGGCCGAAGAGCTTGATGGAGCCGAGCACGGGCATGCCGCCGCGGAACTTCATGGCGCGGGTGCCGGCGCTCCCCATGCGCGCGATCATGGCCTCGTCGTAGTCCTGCCGCTTGAGCAGCGCCGCGCCCTGCTCGCCGGAATAGGTCTTGGCGGTCTCGTAGAGGGCCTTGGCCACGATCTCGTAGGCCTCGTCCCAGGAGACGCGCACGTAGCCGTCCTCGCCCCGGCGGAAGAGCTCGGCCGGCGGCAGGCCGTCCTCGTCGCGCGGGAAGCCGCGGCGCACCCACTCGAGGAAGCCCTTGCGCACCATCGGCGCCTTGACCCGGCGGTCGCCGTAGAAGCGGCGCGGCAGGAGGATGCCCTTGTTGCAGAGGCGCGGATCCCAGCGCTGGCTGGCGACGGTGCCGTAGACGTCGGTGGCCTTGTGGTAGTTCTGGGTCGGCCCCATGCGCACCACGACGCCGTTCTTGACGTAGGCGTTGAGGTAGCAGTTGTGGGTGCAGTTCGGGGTGCAGACGAGGACGTAGGAATCGTCCGGCTTGTAGATGTCGCGGTAGAGGCTCTCCCAGTCGCGGCTGGGATAGTGCTTGAGGGGGTTGTCGATCCCCACCGCCGGCTGCAGCGCCCGCAGGGCGAGGGCGGGGCGGCTGACGAGGCCTGCGGCGAGGCCGCCGGCGGTGGCCTTGAGGAAGCGACGGCGCGTCAGTTCGGCCATGATCTCCTCCTTCGCGTGCGTTGCCGGGTGCGGGTCCGCCGGCGCGCAGGCACCGGGCCGGGACCATGGCGCCGATTTCACGGAGGGTGGGGGAGGGGGTGCAATCCGACCGACGGGCGGGCGCACCGGTGCGCAGGGGGTAACCCGGGCGGGTTACCCCCGATGGGTCAGGGCTGCCCTTCGGCCAGGCGGCGGGCGCGTTCGCGGAGCACGAACTTCTGGATCTTGCCGGTGGAGGTCTTGGGCAGGGGGCCGAAGACCACCGTGCGCGGCACCTTGAAGCGGGCAAGGTGCTGGCGGCAGAAGGCGATGATCTCCTCCGCGCTGGCCTCGGCGCCCTCCTTCAGGGTGACGAAGGCGCAGGGTGTCTCCCCCCACTTGGGGTCGGGTTTGGCCACCACCGCCGCCTCGAGCACCGCCGGATGGCGGTAGAGCACCCCCTCCACCTCGATGGTGGAGATGTTCTCGCCGCCGGAGATGATGATGTCCTTGGACCGGTCCTTGAGCTCGATGTAGCCGTCCGGGTGCCAGACCGCGAGATCGCCGGTGTGGAACCAGCCGCCGCGGAAGGCCTCCTCGGTGGCCTTGGGGTTCTTGAGATAGCCCTTCATGACGATGTGGCCGCGCATGAAGACCTCGCCCAGGGTGGCGCCGTCGCGCGGCACCGGCCGCAGGGTCTCGGGGTCGGCCACCATCAGCCCCTCGAGGACGTGGTAACGCACGCCCTGGCGGGCCTTGATGCGGGCCTGCTCCTCCATGGGCAGCGCATCCCACTCCGCCTTCCAGTCGCAGACCACGGCCGGGCCGTAGACCTCGGTCAGGCCGTAGACGTGGGTGACGCGGAAGCCGAGCCGCTCCATCGCCTCCAGCACCGCGGCGGGCGGCGCGGAGGCCGCGGTCATGACCTCGACGCGATGGCCGAAGGGGCGCCGCTCCGCCTCCGAGGCGTGGATCACCATGCCGAGGACGACCGGGGCGCCGCAGAAGTGGGTCACGCCCTCCTCGGCGATGGCGCGGTAGATGGCGCCCGCCTCCACCTTGCGCAGGCAGACGCTGGTGCCCGCGAGCAGGGCCAGGGTCCACGGGAAGCACCAGCCGTTGCAGTGGAACATGGGCAGGGTCCAGAGGTAGACCGGGTGCGCGGTCATGTTCCAGGCGAGGACGTTGCCGATGGCGTTCAGATAGGCGCCGCGGTGGTGGTAGACGACGCCCTTGGGATTGCCGGTGGTGCCCGAGGTGTAGTTGAGGGCGATGGCGTCCCACTCGTCGGCGGGGGGATGCCACGCATGCCCCGGGTCGCCCTCGGCGAGGAAGTCCTCGTACTCCACGGCGCCCAGGCGCTCGCCGCCGGGGCCCTCGGGGTCGTCGATGTCGATGACCAGGATGTCGCGTCCGAGCCGCGCCAGGGCGTCGCGGATCACGGGCGCGAACTCGGTGTCGGTGATCAGCGCCCTCGCCTCTCCGTGCTCGAGGATGAAGGCGATGGTGGCGGCGTCCAGGCGGACGTTGAGGGCGTTGAGCACGGCGCCGGCCATGGGGACGCCGAAGTGGGCCTCGTACATGGCGGGCACGTTGGGGGCCATGATCGCCACCGTGTCGCCGCGGCCGATGCCGCGCCGCGCCAGGGCCGAGGCCAGTCTGCGGCAGCGGGCGTAGGTCTCGGCCCAGGTGCGGCGGATGCGCCCGTGGACGATGGCGGTGCGCTCGGGGTGCACCGAGGCGGCGCGCTCGATGAAGCTCAGGGGCGTGAGCGGTGCGTGGTTGGCGGCGTTGCGGTCGAGGCCGATGTCATAGGGGCTGCGGGTGCTCACGGCGCTTGCTCCTCCTTCCTCCTGCCGCGCGGACGCGAAGTCGCCAGGGCGATGCCGGCGGCCACGCCTAGCATTCCCAAGAGGTGGTAGCGGTGCAAGCGCTCGTGCAGGAAGAGCACGGCGAGGACGGTGCCGAAGACCGGCATGAGGTGCATGAAGAGCCCGCCGCGGGCGGCGCCGACGGCGCGGATGCCGTGGTTCCAGCACACGAAGGCGAGCACCGAGGCGAACAGGGCGACGTAGCCCACCACCGCGGCGCTCGCCCGGGTCAGGGGGAAGGCGCGGCCGCCCAGGTGCTCGGCGAGGTAGAGCGGGGCGAGCACGGCCACGCCGAGGGCGACGATGGCGAGGAGGAAGGCCAGGGGGTCGAGCCCCGGCGGCAGGCGCCGCAGCAGCAGCGAGTAGGCGGCCCAGCAGAAGGCGGCGAGCAGGATCCAGGCGTCGCCGGCGTGGACGTCGAGGCGCGCGAGCGCCGCCGGGTCGCCGCGCGCCATGATCCAGGCCACGCCGGCGAGGGAGACGAGGGCCCCGGCGAGCGGGCGCGGCCCGGGCCGCTCGATGCCGCTCAGCCAGGCGAGGGGGACGATCAGGACGGGCACGGTGGCGTTGATGAGCAGCGCGTTGACCGTGGTCGTGCTCTGCAGGCCCAGGTAGACGAATGTGTTGAAGCCCGCGACGCCGAGGAGGGCGAGGGCGGCGATGCGGCCGCGCGCCGCGCGCAGCGCGGGCCACGCCCGCCGCAGCCGCGGCAGCGCCAGCGGCGCCAGGATCGCCAGCGCCGCCGCCCAGCGCCAGAAGGCGAGCCCCACCGGCGGCAGCTCGGCGTGGAAGGCGCGGCCGAGGACGAAGTTGCCGGACCAGAAGAGGGCCGCCAGCGCCAGCAGCAGGTACGGCACCGGGCAGGTTCAGGCGGCGGCCTTGGCCAGGGCCTGGTCGATGTCCCAGAGGATGTCGTCGAGGCTCTCGAGCCCCACCGAGATGCGCACCATGTCCGGCGTCACCCCGGCCTTGCGCTGCTCCTCCTCGGTGAGCTGGCGGTGGGTGGTGGAGGCGGGGTGGATCACCAGCGTCCTGGCGTCGCCCACGTTGGCGAGATGGCTCAGGAACTGCACCGACTCGATGAACCGCACGCAGGCCTCGGCGCCGCCGCGGACGCCGAAGGTGAAGACCGCCCCCGCCCCCCGGGGGAGGTACTTCCGGGCCAGGGCGTGGTAGGGGTCGTCGGGCAGGCCCGGGTAGCGCACCCACGCCACGGCGGGGTGGGCGGCCAGGTGCTCGGCCACCCGCTGGGCGTTGGCGCAGTGGCGCTCCATGCGCAGGGGCAGGGTCTCCAGCCCCTGCAGGAAGAGCCAGGCGTTGAAGGGGCTCATGGCGGGGCCCAGGGTGCGCAGGGTCTCGACCCGACACTTCATGATGTAGCCGAAGTCGCCGAAGGTCTCGTAGAAGCGCACGCCGTGGTAGCCGGGGGACGGCTCCACCATCTCCGGGAAGTTGCCGTTGTCCCAGGGGAAGCGCCCGGAGTCGACGACGATGCCGCCGATGGAGGTGCCGTGGCCGCCGATGAACTTGGTGGCGGAGTGGACGACGATGTCGGCGCCCCACTCGATGGGCCGGCAGAGGTAGGGGGTGGCGAAGGTGTTGTCGACCACGAGGGGGAGCCCCGCCTCGTGGGCGATCGCGGCCACCGCCTCGATGTCCAGCACGTTGCTGTTCGGGTTGCCGAGGGTCTCGGCGTAGAGGACCTTGGTGTGGGGCGTGATGGCGCGGCGGAAGTTCTCGGGGTCGTCGGGATCGACGAAGGTGGTCTCGATGCCCATGCGGCGGAAGCTGTAGCCGAACTGCGAGTGGGTCCCGCCGTAGAGGGTGCGGGCGGCGACGATGTGGTCGCCCTCCCGGAGCAGCGTCAGCAGCGCCACCATCTGCGCCGACATCCCCGAGGCCACCGCGAGCGCCCCGCGCCCCCCCTCCAGCGCCGCCATCCGCTCCTCCAGGACGGCGTTGGTGGGGTTCATGATGCGGGTGTAGATGTTGCCGAAGGTCTGCAGGTTGAAGAGGCTCGCGGCGTGGTCGGTGCTGTCGAAGACGTAGGAGGTGGTCTGGTAGATGGGCACCGCGCGCGCCCCCGTGACCGGGTCCGGGAGCTGCCCGGCGTGCAGGCAGAGGGTCTCGAAGCCGAACTTGCGATCCGCCATGGCAGGGCTTCTCCGGTCAGTAGGGGAGGTGGCGGGGGCGGCGGGCGGAGATGACGCCGGTGTCGATGCCGACGAAGTTGAGCCCGCCGAACAAGCGCGCGTGCTCGATCTTCATGCAGCGGTCCATGACCACCGCGAGCCCGGCCTCGCGGGCGCGGCGGGCGGCCTCCTCGTGGACGACGCCGAGCTGCATCCAGAGCACCTTGGCGCCGATGGCGATCGCCTCCTCGGCGATCGCCGGCACCTCCTCGGGGCGGCGGAAGACGTCCACCACCTCCACCGGCTCCGGGATCGCGCGCAGGCTGGGATAGCAGCGCTCGCCCAGCACCTCGTTGTAGGCGGGGTTGACGGGGATGATGCGGTAGCCGTGATCCTTCAGGTACTTGGCGGCGAAGTAGCTCGGCCGGTACCACTTCGCCGACAGCCCCACCACCGCCACCGTCCGGTGCTCGGCGAGGATCCGCCGCAGGGTCTCGATGTCGTTGCCGTCGCCGCTCATCTCGCGCCCCCGTCGGGTTGGCGGCGCTAGGGTAGCAGGGTGGGGCGGCGGCCGGGAACCGGGGCGGTGTACCCCCCCGGTGACCGCCCTCAGGCGGTGGCGCCGAAGGCCGGGTCCTCGGCGCCGGGGGGCGGCTTGAGGCCGGCGAGGCGGCAGCCCTGGTTGACGGGTCCGCCGGGGAAGAGCTCGTAGAGGTAGCGCAGGCCGCCCTCGAGGTGGAAGTGCTCGTCGAGGGCGTCGTGGAGCTCGCGCAGGTGCACCGTCGGGTTGCGTGCGTAGTAGGCCTGCAGCGCCTGGATCACGGCCCAGTGGTCCTCGCCGAGGGTGAGCCCTTCCCGCGCCGCCGTCGCCAGGGCCTCCTCCGGGCTCCAGCCGACGGGGGCGTGGGGAAAGCCCGCCGGGGGCGCTTCCGCCGGGTTGAGCAGGTGGGTGATGGACTCGTGCTCGCGCATGGCACCTCCTCCCTGTGGAACCCGACCCTGCCGGTCGGATGTTCTCTGTCCCAAGCCTAGCCCGGCATGGCGGAGTGGCAAGCTGCGCGCAATCCGGCCTGCCGCCCGCGCGGGCCCGGCTCAGCCGCCCCGCCGGGCCCGCTCGCGCGCGCGCAGCTCGGTGCGCCGGACCTTGCCGGTGGTGGTCATGGGGAGGGCCTCGATGTACTCGATCTCGCGCGGGTACTCGTAGGCGGCCAGCCGCTCCCGCACGCTCGCCTGGATGTCGCGGGTCAGGGCCTCGCTGGGTTCGTGCCCGGGGGCGAGGACGATGAAGGCCTTGACGATCTCGCCGCGCAGGGGGTCGGGGACGCCGATCACCGCCGCCTGGGCCACCGCGGGGTGGCGGATCAGGCAGTCCTCGATCTCGCCGGGTCCGATGCGGTAGCCGGCGCTGGTGATGACGTCGTCCTTGCGCCCCACGAACCAGAGGTAGCCGTCCTCGTCGCGCCGCCCCACGTCGCCGGTGAGGAACCAGGGGCCGAGGAACTTGGCCCGGGTCGCCTCCTCGTTGTTCCAGTAGCCGAGGAACATCACCGGGTCGCCCTCGCGCCGGGCCGCGATCTCGCCCTCGACCCCCGGCGGGCAGGGCCGCCCCTCCTCGTCCACCACGTCCACCTCGTGGCCGGGATAGGGCCGGCCCATGGAGCCGGGGCGGACGGGGAGGATCTCCGAGCAGTTCCCCACCAGGTAGTTGAACTCGGTCTGGCCCCACATCTCGTTGACGGGCACGCCGAGCCGCTCCGCCGACCAGCGCAGGATCTCCGCGCCCACCTGCTCGCCCGCGGACATGATGGTGCGCAGGGCGAGCCGCGGCGGGCTCGGCACCTGCATCAGCATCTTCATGGCCGTGGGGGGGATGAAGGCGCTGCGCACCCCGTGGCGGGCCATGAGATGGAAGGCCCGGTCGGGGTCGAAGCGGCCCTCGCCCTCGTAGCCCAGCACCGGCTGGCCGTAGCAGAGGGCCGGAAGCAGGGCGTCCATGAGGCCGCCGGTCCAGGCCCAGTCCGCGGGCGTCCAGAACAGGCCCCCGTGGACGCCGTAGAAGTTGTGCGAGAGCTCGAAGCCCGGCAGGTTGCCGATGAGGGCCCGATGGGCGCAGAGGGCCCCCTTGGGCGGGCCCGTGGTGCCGGAGGTGTAGATGAGATAGGCGGGGTCGTCGGCCGCGGTCTCGTGGTCGGGGCGGCGGTCGGCGCCGCGGCGCAGCCGCTCCCAGAGGCTGCCGGTCTCGCCGGGCCCGCAGACGAGGACGTGCTCGAGCTGCGGCAGCGCCTCGCGCAGCCCCTCGATGCGCGCCGCCCGCGCCTCGTCGGCGATGGCGATGCGGGCGCCGCTGTCGGCGAGCCGGTAGGCCAGGGCCTCCGGCCCGAAGAGGATGGACAGGGGCAGGGCGACGGCGCCCAGCTTGTAGACGGCGAGATGGGCGATGGCGGTCTCGGGGCGCTGCGGCAGCAGGATGGCGACGCGGTCGCCGGGGCCGACGCCGAGGGCCGCGAGGGCGTTGGCGAGGCGGTTGGAGAGCTCGCGCAGGGCGCCGAAGGTGTAGGCGCGGTGCGCGCCGCGGGCGTCCTCGTGCAGGATCGCCACCTCGCGGGCGCGGTCGCGGTGGCGGTCGCAGCAGGCGTCGGCGATGTTGAAGCGGGCGGGCACCCGCCAGCGGAAGGTCCGGCGCAGCCGCTCGAAGTCCCGCTCGCGGCCGTCGAAGAGCGGACCGTCCACGCCTCAGCCCCCCCGCGGCCGCTTGGGCGGCATCACCACCGCCTCGCCGTCGAGGACGAGGGTGCCGTCCTGGTTGTAGCAGCGGGTGGCGAGGCGGCAGCGGTTGCGGGCCACGTCCACCTCAAGCACCTCCACCTCGGCGCGCACGGTGTCGCCGATGCGCACCGGGGCCTTGAAGCGCAGGTCCTGGCTGACGTAGATGGAGCCGGGCCCCGGCAGCTGCATCGCCAGCACCGCCGAGATCAGCCCGGCGGTGAGGATGCCGTGGGCGATGCGGCCCTTGAACACGGTCTGCGAGGCCTGCACCTCGTTGACGTGGGCGGGGTTGAGGTCGCCGGTGATGCCGGCGAAGAGGTAGACGTCGCTCTCGGAGATGGTCTTCTCGAAGGCGGCCTTCTGGCCCACCTCCAGCTCCTCCACCGTGCGTCCGATGATCATGCGGCTGTTCCTCCTTTCGTCCTGCGTGGGTCGGTCCGGCGGTCCCGGTGTCGGATCATGATACGGCCCCCGGGGCGGGGGGGCGGGTGCGCCGCGCGGTCCGCGTTTTGCACAGCAGCATGGCGCCACGCCGTCCGGCACGGCTGCGCCGCGCTCTTTGCGCCGTACATCCGAAGTCGATTGCAAGTCCTTGTTTTCACGTTCCTATTGGATCGGTCATCTTGTGACCAGCCTGACCGGTGCTACGGCGCGATGGGCGCTTGGCGGCCACGGCCCGGATTCGTCCACAGAGTTTTCCACAGCTTCTGTGGATGACGCCGGGCATTTCACGGGGCCGCGGCATCCGCCTCCGGGTGCCTGCCGAGCCGGGCGGAGAGCTCCCGCCCGGCGGCGATCACGCGGCCGCTCCATTCCGGGCGCAGCCGCTCCACCGGCGCCGAGACCGAGAGGGCGGCGACCACGACCCCGAGGCTGTCGCGCACGGGCACGGCGATGCAGCCGACGCCGGCCTCGGCCTCCTCGCGATCGGTGGCGTAGCCGCGGCGGCGCACCTCGGCCAGCTCCAGGGCGAGCTGCACCGGGTCGGTGATGGTGCGCGGGGTGAAGGGGCGAAGACCCGTCCGCTCCACATAGCCCGCCACCGCCGCCTCGTCCTCCTCCGCGAGGAAGACCTTGCCCACGGCGGTGACGTGCAGCGGCGCCCGCGTGCCGATCACCTGCTCGACCCGCACCGCGCGCCGCGAGGTGACCCGCTCGATGTAGATCACCTCGTCGCCCTCGCGCACCGTGAGGTTGACGGTCTCGCCCAGCTCGTCGCGCAGCGCCTCCATCACCGGGCGGGCCTCGCGGCGCAGGTCGAGGCGGGCGTGGACGCGGCTCGCCAACTGCAGCAGCTTCACGCCGAGGGCGTAGTGGCCGCGGCCGTCGCGCTGGACGAGGCCGAAGGCGGCAAGACAGGCGAGGATGCGCGAGGCGGTGGAGGGGGGGAGGCCGGTCTCGGCCGCGAGCACCTTGAGGGCGGTGGGCTCGGCGTGGCGGGCGAGGGCATCCAGGAGGGCGTTGGTGCGCTCGAGGACCTGGATGGAACAGCCAAGTTTCATAATACGGAACTCGCGTTGTATTGTGAAACGCCGCGCCCGGCGCTATGGTTGTCACCGAGGGGCAGGCCCCGCCCGCGCGGGCGGCGACGCACCTATTATGGTCGAGGCGGGCGCGACGGGAGGGTTCGCGGTGGACGGCGGAGCGGACCGGACGGCAAGGCGGCGGGCGCGGGCGGTGGCCGAGACGCTTGCGCGCAGGCTCGGCGGCGGGTGCGTGCTCACGGATCCCGAGGCGCTGCGTCCCTACGAGTGCGACGGCCTGTCCGCCTACCGCGCCCTGCCCGCGGCGGTGGTCCTGCCGCGCAGCCGCGAGGAGGTGCGGGAGGTGGTGCGCGCCTGCGCCGAGGCCGGGGTGCCGCTGGTGCCGCGCGGGGCCGGCACCAGCCTATCCGGCGGCGCGGTGCCGCACCCGGAGGGGATCGTCCTCAGCCTCGCCCGCATGAACCGCGTCCTCGAGGTGGACGTGCGAAACCGCGTCGCCCGCGTCGAGCCGGGGGTGCGCAACCTCGCCGTCACCGAGGCCGCGGCCCCCTACGGGCTCTACTACGCCCCGGACCCGTCCTCGCAGGTCACCTGCACCATCGGCGGCAACGTGGCCGAGAACGCCGGCGGGGTCCACTGCCTCAAGTACGGCCTCACCGTCCACAACGTGGTGGGGGTCGAGATGGTGACGGTGGAGGGCGAGTTCGTGCGCCTCGGCGGGGTCGCGCCCGATGCGCCGGGCTACGACCTGCTGGCGCTGCTCATCGGCTCGGAGGGGATGCTGGGGGTGGTGACCGAGGCCACGGTGCGGCTGCTGCCGCGGCCGGTGTGCGCGCGGGTGCTGCTGGCCGCCTTCGACGACATCCCCACCGCGGGGGAGGCGGTCAGCCGCATCATCGCCGCGGGGATCATCCCGGGCGGCCTGGAGATGATGGACGGGCCCGCCATCCGCGCCGCCGAGGACTTCGTCCACGCCGGCTACCCGGTGGACGCCGCGGCGATCCTGCTCTGCGAGCTGGACGGTACGCCGGAGGAGGTGGAGGAGGACATCGGCCGGGTGCGCGCGATCCTCGAGGACTGCGGCGCGCGCGAGGTGCGCCTTGCGCGCGACGAGCGCGAGCGGGCGCTCTTCTGGTCCGGGCGCAAGAACGCCTTCCCGGCGGTGGGCAGGATCTCGCCCGACTACTACTGCATGGACGGCACGATCCCGCGGCGCGCCCTCGCCCGGGTGCTGGAGGGCATCGCCCGCCTTTCGGAGGCGTACGGGCTGGCGGTGGTCAACGTCTTCCACGCCGGCGACGGCAACCTCCATCCGCTGATCCTCTACGACGCCAACCGCCCGGGCGAGCTCGAGCGCACCGAGGAGCTGGGGCTGCGCATCCTCGAGCTCTGCGTCGAGGCGGGCGGCACCATCACGGGCGAGCACGGGGTGGGGCTGGAGAAGCTGCCGGCCATGTGCGTGCAGTTCACGCGCGAGGAGATCGCGCAGTTCCACGCCGTCAAGGAGGCCTTCGACCCCGGGCGCATCCTCAATCCGGACAAGGCCATCCCGACCCTGGCGCGCTGCGCCGAGCTCGGCGGCATGCACGTGCGCGGCGGGCGACTGCCGTTCCCCGATCTGGAGCGGTTCTGATGGCGGCGGACCGCAGCGCCGAGATCGCCGAGCGGGTGCGCGAGGCCGCCGCCCGGGGCACGCCCCTGATCCCGCAGGGGGGCGGCACCAAGGCCTTCCTCGGCGAGGCGGTGGCGGGCGAGCCGCTCCCGCTCGCGGGCCACGAGGGCATCGTCGGCTACGAGCCCACCGAGCTCGTGATCACGGCGCGCGCGGGCACGCCGCTCGCCGAGGTGGAGGCGGCGCTGGCGGCGCAGGGGCAGATGCTGGGCTTCGAGCCGCCCCGGCTGGGGGCGGCGTCGACCCTCGGCGGGGTGGTGGCGGCGGGGCTGTCGGGGCCGCGCCGCCCGTGGGCGGGGGCGCTGCGGGACTTCGTCCTCGGGGTGCGCCTGGTCAACGGCCGCGGCGAGGTGCTGCGCTTCGGCGGCCAGGTGATGAAGAACGTCGCCGGCTACGACCTCTCGCGGCTGATGGCGGGGGCGCAGGGGACCCTCGGGGTGCTGTTGGAGGTCTCGTTGCGGGTGGTGCCGCGCCCGGTGCGGGAGCAGACCCGGGTCCTCGCGCTCGACGCCGCGGGTGCCCTGGAGCGGCTCGCCGGGCTTGCGCGGCGCCCGCTGCCGCTGGCCGGGGCCTGCCATGTGGCGGGGCGGCTCCATCTGCGCCTGGCCGGGGCCGCCGCGGGGGTCGAGGCCGCCGCCGCCGAGGTGGGCGGGGAGGTCATGGGGGAGGCGGAGGCGGCGGCCTTCTGGGACGGCGTCCGCGACCTCGCCCATCCCTTCTTCCGCGACGGCGAGGGCGCGCTCTGGCGGATCGCGCTGCCGCCCGCGGCGCCGCCTTTGCCGCTTGCGGGCGAGTGGCTCCTGGACTGGGGCGGCGGGCAGCGCTTCCTGCGCAGCGCCGAGCCCGCGGGGCGGATCCGCGAGGTGGCGGCGGCGGCCGGTGGGCACGCCACCCGCCTCTCGGGGCCGGCGGCCGGGGTGACCGTCTTCCATCCCCTGCCGGAGCCGATCCTGCGCCTGCACCGCCGGCTCAAGGCGGCGCTGGACCCGCACGGGATCCTCAATCCCGGCCGGCTCTATCCGGGGCTCTGAGGATGCAGACGCGGCTTGCCGAACGCTTCCGCGGCACGGCCCTGGGCGAGGAGGCCGACGCCATCCTGCGCGCCTGCGTCCACTGCGGCTTCTGTCTCGCCACCTGTCCCACCTACCAGCTCCTCGGCGACGAGGACGACAGCCCCCGCGGGCGCATCTACCTGCTCAAGCAGCTCTTCGAGGGCGAGGCGGTGGGCGAGCGCACCCGCCTGCATCTGGACCGCTGCCTGCTCTGCCGAAGCTGCGAGACCACCTGCCCCTCGGGGGTGCGCTATCACCGCCTGCTCGATCTCGGGCGCGAGGTGCTCGAGCGCGAGCGGCCGCGTCCGCTCCGCCAGCGCGCGCTGCGGGCGCTGCTGCGGGCGGTGCTGCCCCACCGCACCCGCTTCGCCGCCGCCCTGGCGCTGGGGCGGGCGCTGCGGCCGCTGCTCCCCGGGGTGCTGCGGGAGAAGGTGCCGCCCGCCGCGGCGGCGGCGCCGTGGCCGCGGGTGCAGGCCGCGCGGCGCGTGCTGCTGCTCGAGGGCTGCGTGCAGCCGGTGCTGCGCCCGGCCGTCGACGCCGCCCTCGCCCGGGTCCTGGCCGACCTCGGGGTGGAGGTGGTGCGGGCGGCGCAGGCGGGCTGCTGCGGCGCCATCAGCCACCACCTCGGCGCGGCCGAGGCGGCCCGCGACCTGGCCCGGCGCAACATCGACGCCTGGTGGCCCCACCTGGAGGCGGGTGCGGAGGCGGTGGTGGCGAGCGCCAGCGGCTGCGGCCTCATGCTGCGCGAGTACGGCGAGCTGCTGGGCGCCGATCCGGCCTACGCCGAGCGCGCCCGGCGGCTGGCCGAGCGCGTGCGCGACCCGGCCGAGCTGGTGGCCGCCCTGGACTGGCGCCGGCTCGGCCGGCCGGGCGCCGGGCGGCGCGTCGCCTTCCACGTCCCCTGCACGCTGCGGCACGGCCTGCGCGCCGCGGAGCAGGCCGAGGCCCTGCTGCGGGGCCTCGGCTTCGAGCTGCTCCCGGTGGCCGATGCCCATCTCTGCTGCGGCTCGGCCGGCACCTATTCGCTGCTCGAGCCGACGCTGGCGGGGGCGCTGCGGGCGCGGCGCCTGGCCGCCCTCACCGCCGGCGGGCCGCAGGAGATCCTCACCGCCAACATCGGCTGCCTGGCGCACCTGGCGGCGGCGTCCCCGGTGTCGGTGCGGCACTGGCTGGAGGCGGTGGCGGAGGGGCTGGAGGGCGCGGGCGCGGCCCGCGCGTGACACACACCACGAGAACCGGAGGAGGCAGCGATGAACAGCGAGCGGATCGTCGAGGGCGTCGAGATCCGGGGCGAGATCCGCCCCGCGTGGCGCGAGATCCTCACCCCCGACGCGGTGGCCTTCGTCGCCGGGCTGCACCGCGACTTCAACGGCCGTCGCCACGAGCTGCTGGCGCGGCGCGTGCGCGTGCAGGCGGAGATCGAGGCCGGGCGGCTGCCCGACTTCCTCGAGGAGACCCGCGCCGTGCGCGAGTCGGCGTGGCGGGTGGCGCCGGCGCCGGCGGACCTCGAGGACCGGCGCGTGGAGATCACGGGGCCGGTGGAGCGGCGGATGATGATCAACGCCCTCAACTCGGGGGCCAAGGTCTTCATGGCCGACTTCGAGGATGCGCTCTCGCCCACCTGGGCCAACGTCATGGACGGGCAGGTGAACCTGCGCGACGCGGTGCGCCGCACCATCCGCCTCGAGACGGCGCAGAAGGTCTACGAGCTCAAGGACGAGACCGCCACCCTGGTGGTGCGCCCGCGCGGCTGGCACCTGCCCGAGAAGCACGTCCTCGTCGACGGCGAGCCCGTCAGCGCCTCGCTCTTCGACTTCGGTCTCTACTTCTTCCACAACGCCCGCGAGCTCGTGGCGCGGGGCAGCGGCCCCTACTTCTACCTGCCCAAGCTGGAGAACCACCTCGAGGCGCGGCTCTGGAACGACGTCTTCGACGCCGCCCAGGACCGCCTCGGCCTTCCCCGCGGCACGATCCGCGCCACGGTCCTCATCGAGACCATCCTCGCCGCCTTCGAGATGGAGGAGATCCTCTACGAGCTGCGCCACCACGCGGCCGGTCTCAATGCCGGGCGCTGGGACTACATCTTCAGCATGATCAAGAAGTTCCGCACGCGCCCCGACTTCGTCCTGCCGGACCGCGCGCAGGTGACCATGACCGTGCCCTTCATGCGCGCCTACACCGAGCTGCTGGTGCGCACCTGCCACCGGCGCGGCGCCCACGCCATCGGCGGCATGGCCGCCTTCATCCCCAGCCGCAAGGACCCCAAGGTCAACGAGGTGGCGATCCCCAAGGTGCGCGAGGACAAGGAGCGCGAGTCCGCCGACGGCTTCGACGGCACCTGGGTGGCGCACCCGGACCTGGTGCCGGTGGCGAAGGAGGTCTTCGACCGCGTCCTGGGCGAGCGGCCGCACCAGAAGGACCGACTGCGCGAGGACGTGCAGGTCTCGGCCCGCGACCTGCTCGACGACCACGTCCCGGGCGGCACCATCACCGAGGGCGGGATCCGCAACAACATCTCCGTCGCCCTGCAGTACATCGCCAACTGGCTCGACGGCCTCGGCGCCGTGGCCATCTTCAACCTCATGGAGGATGCGGCCACCGCCGAGATCGCCCGCGCCCAGCTCTGGCAGTGGATCCGCAACGGCGCCCGCACCGACGACGGCCGGGAGATCACCGCGGCCCTCTACGAGCGGCTGCGCGACGAGGAGCTGGCCCGGCTCGCCGGGTCCGACCTCCCCCTGGAGGAGGCGCGCGCGCTCCTCGACGGCCTCGTCCTCTCCGAGGGCTTCGAGGATTTCCTGACCCTGCCCGCCTACGAGCGGCTCCTGGCACGCGGGGGCTGAGGGCCCGGCGGGGCCCTTGCGCCGCGCCCCGCGCGCGGCTATGATCCCCTCCGCTGACCGATCGGTCGGTCAGCGGAGGGGGCGAGCATGCAGGACGGCGACACCCGCGCGGCGGGGGCGCAGGCGGTGCTGGACGCGGCCGAGGCGCTCTTCGCCGAGCGCGGCTTCGACGGGATCTCCATGGCGGCCATCGCGCGGCGCGCGGGGGTCAGCAAGGCCACGGTCTTCCACCACTTCGGCACCAAGGAGGCGCTCTACCTCGCGGTGGTGCGGCGGGCCTGCCGGCGCACCAGCGAGCTCATCCGCAGCCTCGACGAGGGCGGCGAGCCCCTGGAGACGGGGCTCGGGCGGCTCGCGCAGACGCATCTCGCCAGCCTCCTGGAGCAGGGGGCGGTGGCGCGGCTCATCCTGCGCGAGCTCCTCACCGGGCGGCAGGAGCGGGCGCGGACCCTCGCCGAGGAGGTCTTCGGCGACGATCACGCCCGCATCGTCGCCTACCTGGAGCGGGCGCAGGCGCGGGGCGAGCTGGCCGCGGACGTGGAGCCGGGGCTGCTGGTGACGGTGCTCTTCGGCGCCGAGGTGCTCTTCTTCCTGGCCCGGGACGTGCTGCGCCACCTGCCGGCGACGCGGGCCCTGGCCGAGGATCCGGCGCGCTTCGCGGCCGGGCTCGCGCGGCTGTTGCTGCGGGGCGCGGCGCCGCGGGAGGCGGGGCGGTGAGGCGGCTCGTGGCGCTCGCCCTCGCGGCGCTGGCCGCGGGCTGCAGCGGAGAGGCGGCGGAGGAGGCGGCGCCGGCGGAGGTGCGGCGCACGCCGGTGACGGTGGCGAGCCCGGTGCGGCGCGATCTCGAGGTGGTGGAGCGCAGCGTGGGGACGCTGGAGCCCAAGCACGCCCCCTGGGTCGCGGCGGAGGTGGCCGGACGCATCGCCGAGGCGGCGGCGGAGGAGGGCGATGCGGTGGCCGCGGGCGCGGTGCTCGCACGCATCGACGAGACGGACCTGCGCCTGGCCCTGGATGCGGCGGTGGCCGACGAGGCCCGCATCGCCGCCCTCATCCGCGCCCAGGAGAAGCAGGTGGCGCGGCTGCGCTCGCTGCTGCCCCAGGGGCATGTGAACCAGTCCCTGGTGGACGAGGCCGAGGCCCAGCTCGACGCCCTGCGCGAGCAGCTCACGGCGGCGCGGGCGCGCGTCGCCGAGCGCCGCCACGCCCTCGCCAAGGCCGCGATCCGCGCCCCCGTGGCCGGGCGCATCGAGGCCCGCCGGGTCTCCGCGGGCGACTTCGTCCAGGTGGGCCAGCCGCTCTTCCGCATCGTCGACGAGGGCCGCCTGCGCGCGGTGGCGCCGCTGCCCGAGGCGCTGGCGCCGAGTCTGCGGCCGGGGCTGGAGGTGCGCCTGGCAAGCCCCACGGCGCCGGGGCGGACGGTGCGCGCGCGCATCGACGAGATCCGTCCCATGGTCAGCCGCAGCGCACGGGCCCTCTACGTCATCGCCGAGCTGGACAACCCCGGCGGCTGGCGCGCGGGGGCGAGCGTCGACATGACGGTGGTGCTGGCGCGGCGCGCGGGCGCGGTCACGGTGCCGGCGCCGGCGGTGGTGCGCCGGCCGGCGGGCGAGGTGGTCTACGTCCTCGCCGACGGTGGCCGGGTCGCGGCGCGGCCGGTGGAGACGGGGCTGCACGGCGACGGCTGGATCGAGATCCGCTCCGGGCTTGCCGGTGACGAGCGGGTGGTGGTGGACGGCGCCGGCTTCCTCACCGACGGGGCCGCGGTGGCGGTGCGCGGGGAGCCCGGGGCATGACCCTGCCCGAGATCGCCATCCGCCGCCACGTCCTCGCCTGGATGCTCTCGGGCGTGCTGGTGCTGTTCGGGCTCGTGAGCTTCCAGCGCCTCGGCGTCGACCGCTTCCCCAGCGTCGAGTTCCCCATGATCTCGGTCACCACGGTGATGACCGGCGCCTCGCCCGAGGTGGTGGACTCGAGCCTGACCAGCGTGGTGGAGGAGGCGGTCAACACCGTGCCCGGGATCGAGCACATCATCTCCAGCTCCTCGCCCGGGGTCTCGCTGGTCCTGGTCCGCTTCAACCTGTTCAAGGACATCGACGTCGCCTTCAACGAGGTCCAGGCCAAGATCAACCAGATCGTCGCCGACCTGCCGGACGAGGCCGAGGTGCCGGTGGTGGCCAAGGTGGAGGTGGGCGCGGCGCCGGTGATGTGGATCGTCCTCCAGGGCGACCGCACCCTGCAGCAGCTCAACCAGTACGCCCGCAACGTCGTCAAGAAGCGCCTCGAGACCGTGGACGGGGTGGGCGAGGTGCGCATCGGCGGTGAGCGCGAGCGCACCATCCGGGTCGAGCTGGACCCTGCCCGCATGGCCGCCCTCGGGGTCACCGTGCCCGAGGTGGTGGCGGCGCTGCGGCGCGAGCACGTCCGCCTGCCCGGCGGCTTCGTGGAGGGCGCGGGCCGCGAGGCGCTGCTCAAGCTCGACCTCGAGTTCCACGACGTGGCCGCCCTCGGCGGGCTGCTGGTGGCCTACCGCGACGGGGCGCCGGTGCACCTGCGCGACCTCGCCCGCATCGAGGACGGGCTCGCCGATGCGCGGCAGATCGCGCGTTTCGACGGCGAGCCCGCGGTGGGCCTCGGCGTCGTCAAGGTCAGCGGCGCCAACACCGTGGCCATCGTCGAGGAGGTCAGACGCAGGCTGCGCGAGGAGATCGTGCCGGCGCTGCCGCCGGGGCTGCGCCTGTCCATCGCCTCGGACGACAGCGCCTTCGTCCTCGAGATGGTGGCGGCGCTGGAGGAGCACCTGGCGCTGGGGACGCTGCTCGCGGCGCTGGTGGTGTGGCTCTTCCTCAAGAGCCTGCGCGCCACCCTGATCATCGCCGTTGCGATCCCGGTCTCGCTGCTCGGCGCGGTGGCGGTGATGTACGGCTTCGGCTTCAGCATCAACGTGCTCACCCTGCTCGCCCTGCTGCTGCTGGTGGGCATCGTGGTGGACGACGCCATCGTGGTCCTGGAGAACATCCACCGCCGTCGCGAGACCGTGGACCCGGACCCGGTGCGCGCCGCCGAGCACGGCACCCGCGAGGTGGTCTTCGCGGTGCTGGCCTCGACCCTCGCCCTGGTCTCGATCTTCGCGCCGGTGATCTTCCTCGGCGGCATCATCGGCCGCTTCTTCCGCTCCTTCGCGGTGGTGGTCACCTTCGGGGTGCTGGTCTCCTGGTTCGTCTCCATGACCCTGACGCCGATGCTGTGCTCGCGCTACCTGCAGGTGCGGCGCGAGCACGGCCGGATCTACCGCCTCCTCGAGAGCGGGTTCCGCGCCATGGAGGCGGGCTACCGGCGCCTGCTCGGCCTGGTGCTGCGCTGGCGCTGGACGGTGCTGGGGCTCGCCGCGGCGGCGTTGGCCGCCAGCGGCCTGCTCTTCGGCCAGGTGGGCAAGACCTTCGTCCCCGAGGACGACGAGGGCCGCTTCCTGGTGGTGTTCCGGACCCCGCTGGGCTCGTCCATCGACTACACCGCCGGGCGGCTCGCCGAGATCGAGGCGGCGCTGCGGGCCGAGCCCGGCATCGACCATTTCTTCGCCGCCATCGGCGGCGGCGACGGCGGCCAGGTCAACCGCGGCAGCGTCTTCGTGCGCCTCGCCCCGCGCGCCGAGCGCACACGCCACCAGAGCGAGATCGTGGAGGCGGTGCGCCGCCGGCTCGCGGCGATCCCGGGGGTGGAGGCCTTTGCCGGGCAGGTGCCGATCCTGAGCAGCGGGCGCGGCGAGCCGCTGCAGTTCATGCTCAAGGGGCCCGACCTGCAGCGGGTGGCCGCGCTTGCGCGGCACATGCACGAGCGGCTCTCGGCCCTGCCGGGCATGGGCCGGCTCGACCTCGACCTCCAGCTCGACCTGCCCCAGGTGGTGCCGGTGGTGGATCGCGAGCGCGCGGCGCAGCTCGGGATCCCGGCGCAGGATCTCGCCACCGCGCTCTTCGTCCTCGCCGGGGGGCTGGACGTGGCCAAGTACAACGACGTGCCCGGTGACGGGCGCCGCTACGACATCCGCCTGAAGGCCGCCGGGGGGGCGATCCGGGGGCCGGCGGACCTCGGCCGGGTCTACCTGCGGGGCGGTGCGGGCGAGCTCGTGCGGCTCGATACCGTGGCCCGCTTCGAGCGCACCCTGGGGCCGGCCGTGATCCCGCGCATCGACCTGCAGTACGGGGCGGCCTTCTACGGCACCCCTGAGATGCCGCTGGGGGCGGCGGTGGCGGCGGTGCGCGAGGCCGCGGCGGAGCTGCTGCCTGCCGGCTACGGCATCCAGTTCCTCGGCCAGGCCGAGGAGTTCGGCAACACCGCGCGCTACATGACCTTCGCCTTCACCATGGCCCTGATCCTGCTCTACATGGTGCTGGCGAGCCAGTTCGACTCCTTCCTCCAGCCGGTGGTCATCATGCTCGCGCAGCCGCTCGCCATCATCGGCGGGATCGCGGGGCTGTGGCTCGCGGGCCAGACCCTCAACATCTTCTCCATGATCGGCATGGTGCTGCTGCTCGGGCTGGTGGCCAAGAACTCGATCCTGCTGGTGGACCTCACCAACCAGCTGCGCGCGCGCGGCCACGGCATCGACGAGGCCCTGGCCGAGGCCTGCCCCCTGCGCATGCGACCGGTGCTCATGACGTCGCTGACGGTGATCCTGGCCATGCTGCCGGCGGCGCTCGGCCGCGGCGCCGGGGCCGACACCAACCAGCCCATGGCGGTGGCCATCATCGGGGGCATGGTGACCTCGACCCTGCTCACGCTGGTGGTGGTGCCGGCCGCCTATTCGCTCCTCAACCACGGCCTCGCGCGGCTGTGCGCCTGGCGCGCGCGGCCCGCCGCCGGCGCGGCCTGAGGCGCGGGCGGGAACCGCGCGCCGGCTCCGGGGCTCACAGGATCGGGATGCGCTTTGCCCTGCAATGGCTGGTGCGGCTCCTGGGCGTCCTCCTCGTGGGCCCGGCGCTTGCGCTCGTCACGGAAGGCGGGCGGGGCCCCTGGTGGGCGGCGTCGCGCGAGCCCGTGGGGCTTGCGCCGGATCCGGCCGCGACCCCGGAGGCCGTGGTCCAGGTCTACGGCGCGCGTGCCTGGGGCTGGCGCGGCGCCTTCGGCATCCATACCTGGATCGCGGTCAAGCCGCGCGGGGCCGCCGTCTGGACGGTGCACGAGGTGATCGGCTGGCGCCTCCACCACGGAGGCTCCGCCGTGGTGACGAGCCACCGCCCGCCCGATGCGCGCTGGTTCGGCGCGGCCCCCGAGGTGCTGGCCGAGCTGCGCGGGGAGGCGGCCGCGGCGGCGATCCCGGCCATCGAGGCCGCGGTGGCGGCCTACCCCTGGCCCGACCGCTACCGGCTCTGGCCGGGGCCGAACTCCAACACCTTCACCGCCTGGGTCGCCCGGCGCGTGCCGGCGCTGCGGCTGGACCTGCCCCCCACCGCGGTGGGGAAAGACTACCTAGGCGCCCGCGTGCTGGCGCCGGCGGTGAGCGGCACCGGCTGGCAGCTCTCCCTCGGCGGGCTTCTGGGCCTGACCCTGGCGCGGGAGGAGGGGGTGGAGATCAACCTCCTCGGGCTCGCCTTCGGCCTCGACCCCGCCGACCTCGCCCTGCGCCTGCCCGGGATCGGCCGCGTGGGCCCCTGACCGGCGCCGCCGCGGCGTGGCGCCGCCACGCCGGGCGGTGGTAACGTGGAGGGGAGTCACGAGGGACGATGCCGCGGCACCATGGGCGAGGACGCGCGCTACCGCCTGCTCTCCATGATCGACTCGCCGGCGGACCTGCGCCGCCTGCCGCGATCGCGCCTGCCTGCGGTGGCCGACGAGGTGCGCCGCTGCGTCATCGAGACCGTCGCCGCCGCCGGCGGCCACTTCGCCGCCAACCTGGGCGCGGTGGAGCTCGCCGTGGCGCTGCACTACGTCTACCGCACGCCCCACGACCTCGTGGTGTGGGACGTGGGGCACCAGGCCTACCCGCACAAGATCCTCACCGGGCGGCGCGAGGCCCTGCGCCGGGTGCGCCGCCGCGGCGGCCCGTCGGGCTTCCCGCGGCGCGAGGAGAGTCCGTACGACGCCTTCGGGGTGGGCCATGCGAGCACCGCCATCGGGGCCGGGCTGGGCATGGCGGTGGGGGCGGCGCTGCGCGGCGAGGACCGCCGTGTCGTCGCCGTGATCGGCGACGGCGGGCTCACCGGCGGCATGGCCTACGAGGCCCTCAACCACGCCGGCCATCTCGGCGCCGACCTGCTCGTGGTCCTCAACGACAACGAGATGTCCATCTCGCCCAACGTGGGGGCGCTGTCGCGCTCCCTGGCGCGGCTGTGGGCGAGCCCGCTCTACGGCGCCGTGCGCGCCGGCGGGGAGCGGGCGCTGGCCCGGATGGGCCCGGCCGGGACGCTGCTGCGGGAGGCGCGGCGCCAGGTCAAGGGGCTGCTGGGGCCCGCGGCCTTCTTCCAGGAGCTGGGCTTCGACTACCACGGCCCGGTCGACGGCCACGACGTGGAGACGCTGGTGGCGGTGCTCGCCCGCCTGCGCGAGCGGCGCGGGCCGCAGCTGCTCCACGTCGTGACCCGCAAGGGCAAGGGCTATCCCCCGGCGGAGGCCGATCCGGTGGCCTGGCACGCCACCGGGCCCTTCGACCCGGCGGCGGGCCGGGCCGTCTCCGGCGCCGGCGGAGCCACCTGGACCGAGGTCTTCGGGGCATGGATCTGCGAGGCGGCGGCGCGGGAGCCGCGGCTGGTGGCGATCACGCCGGCGATGCGCGAGGGCTCGGGGCTGGTGGCCTTCGCCGAGCGCTTCCCGCAGCGCTACTTCGACGTGGGCATCGCCGAGCAGCACGCGGTGACCTTCGCCGCGGGGCTCGCCTGCGCCGGCCTGCGCCCGGTGGTGGCCATCTACTCCACCTTCCTTCAGCGCGCCTACGACCAGCTCATCCACGACGTGGCGCTGCAGGGCCTGCCGGTGCTCTTCGCCATCGACCGCGCCGGGGTGGTGGGCCCGGACGGGCCCACCCACGCCGGCGCCTTCGACCTCACCTACCTGCGCTGCATCCCGGGGCTGACGGTGATGGCGCCGGCGGATGCCGCCGAGTGCCGGGCCATGCTGGAGCACGCCCTGGCCCTGGAGGGCCCGGCGGCGGTGCGGTGGCCGCGGGGGCCGGCGCCGGCCGGTCGGGAGGCGGCGCCGCTTGCGCACGGGCGCGGCGTGGTGGTGCGCCGGGGCGGTTCGGGGGTGGCGCTCCTCGTCTTCGGGGCCCTCCTGGAGGCGGCGCTCGCCGCCGCCGAGGCGCTGGATGCCACGGTGGCGGGCATGCGCTTCGTCAAGCCGCTGGACGAGACGCTGCTGCGCGAGCTGGCGGCGACGCACCGCGTCCTGGTGACGCTGGAGGACAACGTGGTCGCGGGCGGGGCCGGCGGCGCGGTGGCGGAAGCCCTCGCCGGCGCGGGGCCGCGGCTGCTGCACCTGGGGCTTCCCGACCGCTTCCAGGGGCACGGCAGCCGCGGGGAGCTGCTCGCCGAGGCCGGCCTCGATGCCGAGGGGATCGTGCGGGCGGTGCGGCGCGCCGCGGGCGGGGTGCGCCGGCGGCCGGCGCTGCGGGGGCTGCGCTGAGCCTTCGTGCGGGGCCGCGGTAAGACGCGCCGCGCCGGGGCGGTCTCCTCGGGCAGGCATGCGGCATGGGAGACGAGGCCGATGGCGAGGGCGCAGGGAGACGGAGAGGACCCGGTGCGGGTCATGGTCTACCGCTGGGCGGGGGCCTGGGGGCCGTTCCGGGTGCGGATCCCGTGCGGGGAGTGCGCGCTGACCCAGGACGTGATCCGCGATACCCTGGCCCACGAGCTTGCGGGCATCCCGGTGGCGGTGGAGGTGCGGGACTGGCTCAGCGAGTGGTGGCGGCCGCTGCGCGCGGGGGGCTGGCACGCGCCCATCGTCATGGTGGAGGGGCGGGTGGTGAGCCAGGGGCTTGCGCTCAACCGCGGCCTCTTCACCCAGGCCGTGATCGAGGCCCACGCCGCGCGCACCCCCCTCGAGGGCAGCCACCTCTTCGGCAAGGCCGGCTGCCCCCATTGCGAGCGGGCCAAGGCGATGCTGGCCGAGGCCGGCATCGACTACGCCTACCACGACGTGGTGCGCGATCCGCGCGCCCTCTACGAGATGCTGGCCCGGGTCAAGCCCCGGATCGGTCCCCGCACGCCGGTCACCGTGCCCCAGATCTGGCTCGACGGCGCGTACGTGGGCACCGCGGATGCGCTCGCGGCGCACCTCGGCGCGCAGCCGCCCGTGCGCCGAGCGGGCTGATCCCCCTCAGCGGCGCGCCGCGAGCAGGGGCCGCAGCGCCTCCAGCGGGCGCGTGTTGACCACGTCGCGGGCCTCCAGCCAGCCGCGGCGGGCCTGGTCGATGCCGTGGCGCAGGTGGTCCAGCTCCGCCGCCGCGTGGGCGTCGGAGGAGAGGGCGATGCGCGCGCCCTCGTCGCGGGCCATGCGGCAGTGCACGTCGTCGAGGTCGAGCCGCCAGGGATTGGCGTTGAGCTCGAGCCAGACGCCGTTGCGGGCGGCGCGGCGGATGACCGCGGCGAGATCCACCGCGTAGGGCGGACGCCGCCCCAGGAGCCGTCCGGTGGGGTGGGCGAGGACGTGCACCAGGGGGTGGTCCAGGGCGCGCAGGATGCGCCGGGTCTGGCGCCCGGCGTCGAGGCCGAAGGCGGAGTGGACCGCCGCCACCACCACCTCGCAGCGCTCCAGCACCCGGTCGGGCAGGTCCAGCCGCCCGTCCTCGAGGATGTCCACCTCCACCCCCTTGAGCAGCGTGATCCCCTCGAGGCGGGCGTTGAGCTCGTCGATGGCGGTGAAGTGGCGCAGCAGGCCGCGCTCGTCGAGGCCGCGGGCGATGCGGAGGCGGCGCGAGTGCTCCGTGATCGCGAGGTACTCGAGGCCGCGGGCCTGCGCCGCCCGGGCCATGGCCTCGAGGTCGTCGCGCCCGTCGCTGGCGGTGGTGTGGCAGTGCAGGTCGCCGCGCAGGTCGGCGCGCTCCACCAGCCGCGGCAGGGCGCCCTGGCGCGCCGCCTCCAGCTCGCCGCGGTCCTCGCGCAGCTCCGGCGGGATCCAGGGCAGCGCCACGGCGGCGTAGACCGAGGCCTCGTCGACGCCGGCGATGCGCTCGCCGCCGCGGAAGACCCCATACTCGTTGATCTTGAGGCCGCGGGCTTGGCCCATGCGGCGCACGGCGATGTTGTGCGCCTTGGCGCCGGTGAAGTAGTGCCAGGCGGCGCCGAAGCTCTCCAGCGGCACCACCCGCAGGTCCACCTGGATGCCGTCGCGGTGGACGATGCTCGCCCGCGTCGGGCCGCGGGAGAGGACCTCGGCGGTCTCCTCCCAGGCGGCGAGGCGGTCACCCACCGCGGCGCCGTCGGCGGCGACGGCGAGGACGTCGAGATCGCCCACCGTGTCGCGGCGGCGGCGGAAGCTGCCCGCCGGCTCCACCCGCGCCACCCCCGGGGTGTGGCGCAGGTAGGCCAGGAGCCGCGCCACCACGGGCTCGACCTTGTGCAGGGGGAAACGGCGGGCCTGGTCCAGGCGCGCCTGCAGGGCTTCGAGGATGCGGGCCTCGAGACGCTCGCCGAAGCCCGGCAGCGCGCGCAGGCGGCCGGCGCGGGCGGCCTCGGCGAGGGCCTCGGGGCTGTCGATGCCGAGGGCGCGGTGGAGGGTGCGCACCCGCACCGGACCGAGGCCGGGGACGTGCAGCAGCTCCACCAGCCCGTGCGGGACGCGCGCCCGTGCCCGCTCCAGCGCGGCGCAGGTCCCGGTGGCCACGATCTCGGCGATCTTGGCGGCGAGCTCGCGGCCGATGCCGGGCAGCCGGGTCAGGTCCTCCCCGGCCGCCAGCAGCTGCGCCGCCTCGCGGCCGAGCCCGCGCAGGGTGCGCGCGGCGTTGCGGTAGGCGCGCACGCGGAAGGGGTTGTCGCCCTCGATCTCGTGCAGGTCGGCGAGCTCGTCGAAGACCGCGGCGATGGTCTCGTTGTCGGCCGCCACCGTTCAGGCCCGGAAGTCGGCGAGGCGCACCGGCAGCCGCCGCGGACCCCAGGTGCCCGGACGGGGCTCGAAGACGCCGGCGCAGGGGGTGGCGCAGCGGCGGCAGCGCCCCTGCGCGTCCAGGCCCCAGTGGGTGATGCGGTACCAGTCCCGGCCGATGAGGCGCGCGCCGCAGGCGTGGCAGTAGGTGCTCTGCCCGGCCTCGTCGTGGACGTTGCCGGTGTAGGCGTAGCGGACGCCGTTGCGCAGGGCGATGGCGCGGGCGCGCGAGAGGGTCTCGGGCGGGGTCGGGGGCACGTCGCGCATCTTGTAGTCGGGGTGGAAGGCGGTGAAGTGCATGGGCACGTCGGGGCCGAGCCGCTCCACCACCCAGGCCGTCATGCGGTCCAGCTCCTCGTCGGAGTCGTTGTGACCGGGGATGAGCAGGGTCGTGATCTCGAGCCAGACCCCGGTCTCGCGGCGCAGGTACTCGAGGGTCTCGAGGACGGGCTGGAGGTGTCCGCCGGTGAGGCGGTGGTAGAAGTCCTCGTCGAAGGCCTTGAGATCGACGTTGGCGGCGTCCATGGCGGCGAAGAACTCGGCCCGCGGCTCCGGGCAGATGTAGCCTGCGGTCACCGCCACCGAGCGGATGCCGCGGGCGCGGCAGGCGGCGGCGACGTCGAGGGCGTACTCGAGGAAGATCACGGGGTCGTTGTAGGTGTAGGCGACGCTGCGGCAGCCCAGGGCCTCGGCGGCGCGGGCGATGGTCTCCGGATCGGCGCGGTCGGCCAGCGTGTCCATCTCCCGCGACTTGGAGATGTCCCAGTTCTGGCAGAACTTGCAGGCGAGGTTGCAGCCCGCGGTGCCGAAGGAGAGCACCGGCGTCCCCGGGAGGAAGTGGTTGAGGGGCTTCTTCTCGATGGGGTCGACGCAGAAGCCGCTGGAGCGCCCCCAGGTGGTGAGCACCATGCGCCCGCCCTCGCAGGCGCGCACGTAGCAGAGGCCGCGCTGCCCTTCGCGCAGCTTGCAGAAGCGCGGGCAGAGGTCGCACTGGATGCGCCCGTCGGGGAGGCGGTGCCAGTAGCGGGCGGGAGCGGCGTCGGCGGCGGCCATGGGCTTCTCCCGGCAGGGCCTGAGCCGATTGTGGGGGCGCCGGGGCGGGATTCAAGCGCCGCCGTTCAAGTCCAGGGCCGGGCGGCCGACAAGGAGGGTGAGCGACGGTGCGCTCATCGGCGATCCTCCTCCTCGTGGTGCGTGCTTCCCCCGCCTCTCCGGCGGGGGTCTTTCATGGGCCGCCCGCCACAGCACCAGCCAGCCGTCGCGGTAGGGCTGGACGAAGACGGGGCGCACCGCCCCTCCCTGCGGCGGGTTCTCCTCGCGCCGGACCACGTAGCCGTCCGGGTGCGCGCGCGCCCAGGCCGCGGTGCCGCCCCGGTCCACCTCGTCCAGCGGCCGCCGGATGCGGCCGGCGAAGTGGAGCTGGCCGTGGTAGCCGCCGACCCAGGCCACGGGGGTGCCTGCGGCGACGAGGGGTGCCACCCGGCGCGCCATGGGGGCGGGGTCGAAGAACGGCGCCAGCATCTGCAGGACCATGCCGGTGAGGGCGAGCGCCGTCACCTGGCCGCCCAGGGAGAGGGCGATCACGTTGGCGCGCGCCCCGCCCCGCACCGCCGTGCGCAGGATCAGGCCGCCCGCGGCGACGAGGAGGCTGCTCCAGAGGACCCAGCCGCCGTCCACCGGCCGGTGCAGCCAGCGTTCGGCGAGCAGCGGCAGCCCCGGCAGCACGGCCGCGGCGGCCGCCATGGGGACCACGGCCCCCAGCGCCCGCGCCCTGCCGCCGCGCCCGGCGGCGGACTCGGCGGCGAGCCTCGCCCCGGCGAGGGCCGCCCCGGGGAAGAGCGGCAGCAGGTAGTGCGCCTGCTTGCCGCTGGCGGCGCTCAGGACGAGCAGCGGCGGCACCACCCAGACGAGGGCCATGCGAAGCCCCGGCTCGGTGCTGCGCAGCCAGCGCCCGAGCCCGCGCCAGGCCGGCGGCCACAGGCTCCAGGGGAAGAGCAGCACCGGCAGGAGCGGCAAGTACCACCACCAGGGGCGGCGGTGGGCGAAGCTCTCCACCACCCGGTCCGCGGTCTGGCGCCAGAGGAGGTCGTCGGCGTAGCCGGGCCCCCCGGCCCAGGCCGCGGGCAGGGCCCAGGCGGCGAGGGCGGCCAGCCCGGCGAGCACGGCGAGGGCGAAGCCGCCGTACCAGCGGCGCGGGGCCCGCCGCACCTCCCCGCTCCACCAGGGCCCTGCGAGCGCCACCGAGGCCACCGGGAGCAGGGCCACCGGTCCCTTGAAGAGCAGCCCCGCGGCGAGCCCGCCGGCGGTGACGGCCCAGCCGCGGCGCGGGGCGCCGGTGGCGGCGAGGACGAGGCCGTAGATCGCCGTGGTCACGGCGGCGGTGAGCGGCAGGTCGAACAGGGTGGCCGGCATGTAGGCGGCCCAGAAGAGGCAGCCGAGCAGGACCCAGGGGGCGAGCAGGGCGGCCTCGCCGTCGGGCCACAGCCGCCCCGCGATGCGCCGGGTCACCCACAGGGCGGCGAGGGCGAGCAGGGGCGGCACCAGCCGCGGCCACCATGCGTTGACGCCGAACAGGGCCCAGCCGAGGTGGAAGAGCCAGAAGAGCAGCGGCGGCTTGTGGGCGTAGGGATGCCCGTTGAGATGGGGCACGAGGAAGTCGCCGCGCTGCCACATCTCCCAGGCCACGGCGAGATAGCGCGTCTCGTCGATGGGGACGGGCTGGCGCAGGACCAGCGTCGTCGCCACCAGCAGGGCCCAGCCCGCAAGCCAGCCGTGCGCCGCCCAGGGGTTTCGCCGGAGACCGGCGGCCGCCCGGGGCTGCCGCGGGTACGGCCGGGACTCGGCGGGCAGGTGGACTGGGCGATGGAGCATGGTGCCTGGGCGCCGGGGCGGTCTTGATCCGGATCAAGGATTGGGATGCGCGGACCGCGAACGATGTAGTGCACGGCCTCGCACGAGGCACGAAGCATACAGGGATAGGCTTGATGAGTGATTAATCCTTCCCGCGGCGGAAGAGGCGGGCGCAAGGCGGCCGGCCCGTGGGGGCGGAATCGCTCGGAATTGAATTGGGAGATGTGCATGGCAGGATACAGGGGAGAAGCTATATTGAGATGGAGGGATGCGCACCACGGGGGCAGGGGGCCAGGGTGGCGATGAGCGGTCGGGTGGGGCGCGGTGCCGGGCGGCGGGCCGGGGGAGCGGGTCTGCTCCTGCTGCTCCTGGTGCTGGTTGCGGCGCTGCTGCCCGGGCATGACGTCCGCGCCGAGGTGGCCCCGGAGATCCGCGGCTTCTTCCCCCAGGCGACCCGCGTCGGCGAGCGCGAGGGCGATCCGCCGGCGCAGCCCGTCTACGCCGGCGACGAGCTCCTCGGCTACGTCTTCGAGACCGTCGACATCGCCCCCATCCCGGCCTACTCGGGCAAGCCGGTGAATCTCCTCGTGGGCCTCGACCGCGAGGGCGTGATCCGCGGCGCGCTGGTCCTGGAGCACCACGAGCCCATCCTCCTCGTGGGCATCCCGGAGCAGCGCCTCTTCGACTTCGCCGCCCAGTATCGGGGCAAGAAGGTCACCGACCGCATCGCCGTGGGGAGCAAGGCGCCGCCCGGGTTCGACCGCGTCGACGCGGTCACGGGCGCCACCGTGACCGTGATGGTGGTCAACCAGACCATCATGCGCGCGGCGCGCAAGGTGGCCGCCAGCCGCGGCATCGCCGAGGTGGGCGTGGCGACGGCGGCGCGGGCGAAGGTCCGCATGGACGTCTTCGAGCCCCGGGGCTGGTCGGATCTGCTGGGCGCGGGCGCGGTGCGCCGTCTGCACCTCACCCGCGGCGAGGTGGACGACGCCTTTCGCGGCACCGCCGGGGAGGGCGTGGGCGACGCGCCCCCCGAGGCCCGCGACGAGACCTTCATCGACCTCTACTACGCCTATCTGAACCCGCCCACCGTGGGCCGCAACCTCCTCGGCGAGGAGCAGTACCGCTGGCTCATGGAGACGCTCGAGGAGGGTGAGCACGCCATTGCGGTGATGGCCAACGGCCTCTATTCCTTCAAGGGCTCGGGCTACGTGCGGGGCGGCATCTTCGACCGCGTGCAGCTGCGCCAGGACGGGCAGCTCATCACCTTCCACGATCTGGACTACTACCGCCTCGCCGACGTCTATGCCGACGGCATCCCGACCTTCCGCGAGATGGCGATCTTCGTCATCCGCAAGGGGTTCGAGTTCGACCCCGGCACGCCGTGGGAGCTGGAGCTGCTGGTGCGCCGGCAGGTGGGCCCGGTCAAGAGCGTCTTCACCAGCTTCACCGCCGGCTACGAGACGCCCGAGGCCTTCCTGGAGCGGCCGCAGCCGGCGGCGGAGGAGGCCGGCGAGGGCGAGCCCATGTGGGTCTCGGTCTGGCGCAACCGGCGCTTCGACGTCGCGGTGCTGCTCGCGGGGCTGGGGGCGCTGGTCCTGATCCTGGTCTTCCAGGAGCCGCTGGCGCGCCGGCCGCGCCTGCTGCGCAACGTCCGCCACCTCTACCTCGTCTACACCCTCTTCTTCATCGGCTGGTACGGGCTCGCGCAGCTCTCGGTGGTCAACGTCTTCACCTTCATCAACGCCGTGATCCATGAGTTCCGCTGGGAGCTCTTCCTCATGGATCCGATGATCTTCATCCTCTGGATCTTCGTCGCGGCGACGCTGCTCCTGCTGGGGCGGGGCATCTACTGCGGCTGGCTCTGCCCCTTCGGCGCCCTGCAGGAGCTCATCAACGAGATCGCCGTGCGCCTCGGGGTGCGCCAGATCCGCATCCCGTTTGCGGTGCACGAGCGCCTGTGGGCGCTGAAGTACGTCATCCTGCTCGTGCTCTTCGGCATCTCCCTGGAGTCCATGGCGACCGCGGAGCGCTACGCCGAGGTCGAGCCCTTCAAGACTGCGATCATGCTGCGCTTCCAGCGCGAGTGGCCGTTCGTGCTCTACGCCGCGGGGCTGCTGGTGGCGAGCGTGTTCAACCGCAAGTTCTACTGCCGCTACCTCTGTCCCCTGGGGGCGGCCCTGGTGGTCCCGGGGCGGCTGCATCTGTTCGAGTGGCTCAAGCGGCGCCGGGAGTGCGGCAGTCCCTGCCGGCTCTGCGGCAACGAGTGCGAGGTCCAGGCGATCCATCCGGACGGCCGGATCAATCTCAACGAGTGCCACTACTGCCTGGACTGCCAGGTGACCTACTTCGACGACCGGCGCTGCCCGCCGCTGGTGGCGAGGCGGCGGCGTGCCAAGCGCGGCGCCGGCAAGGGTTCTCCGCAAGGAGAAGAGGCGGCGGTGAGAACCGCCGACGTGGGGTGACATGTCACGAGGAGAAGAGGAGACGCGCCATGAAGAAGGGGAAGGAGAAGGAGACCCGGCGGCTTCCGAACCTGAGCCGTCGCGAGTTCATGCGCAACACCGCCGCGGTGGGTGCCCTGGGTGCCGGCATCGCGGCCACGGGGCTTGCGCCGGTGCGCGCGGCGAAGGCCTCCGCGATCGAGAAGACGGTGGTGCCGCCCGGGGAGCTGGACGAGTACTACGGCTTCTGGAGCGGCGGGCCCAGCGGCGAGGTCCGCATCCTGGGGATCCCGTCGATGCGGGAGCTGATGCGCATCCCCGTCTTCAACTACGACGGGGCCAGCGGGTACGGCCTGACCAACGAGAGCAAGCGCGTCCTGGGCCCGGATGCGCCGCCCAACGGCGATACCCACCACGTCCACATGAGCTACACGGACGGCACCTACGACGGGCGCTACCTGTTCGTCAACGACAAGGCCAACACGCGCATCGCGCGCATCCGCTGCGACGTGATGAAGACCGACAAGGTCATCGGGATCCCCAACGTGCAGGCGATCCACGGCCTGCGCCTGCAGAAGGTGCCGCGCACGGGCTACGTCTTCTGCAACGGCGAGTTCCGCATCCCGCACCCGAATGACGGCAGCATCCTCGACGAGCCCGAGAAGTACTACACCCTCTACACCGCCGTCGACGCCGACACCATGGAGATCAAGTGGCAGGTGATCGTCGACGGCAACCTCGACAACACCGACACCGACTACTCGGGCAAGTACGCCGCGGCCACCTGCTACAACGCGGAGGGTGCCGTGGATCTCGCCGGCATGATGGCCGCCGAGCGCGACTGGACGGTGATCTTCAACATCCCGCGCATCGAGCAGGCGGTGCGCGAGGGCAAGTACATCACCCTCGGCGACTCGAAGGTGCCGGTGGTGGACGGGCGCGGCAGGACCCCCTACACCCTGTACGTGCCCACCCCCAAGAGCCCGCACGGGGTCAACACCTCGCCGGACGGCAAGTACTTCATCGCCAACGGCAAGCTCTCGCCCACCTGCACCGTGATCTCCATCGAGCTGGTGGACAAGTGGTTCGCCGGCGAGCTGAAGGACCCGCGGGACGTGGTGGTGGCCGAGCCGGAGCTGGGTCTCGGGCCGCTGCACACCACCTTCGACGGGCGCGGCAACGCCTACACCACGCTGTTCATCGACAGCCAGGTGGTGAAGTGGAACATCGCCGACGCCATCCGCGCCTACAAGGGCGAGAAGGTGAACTACATCCGGCAGAAGATCGACGTCCATTACCAGCCCGGCCACCTCAAGGCGAGCATGGCCGAGACCAAGGAGGCCGACGGCAAGTGGCTGGTCTCGCTGTGCAAGTTCTCCAAGGACCGCTACCTCAACGTGGGCGTGCTGAAGCCCGAGAACGACCAGCTCATCGACATCTCGGGCGAGCGGATGGAGCTCGTGCACGACGGGCCCACCTTCCCGGAGCCGCACGACGCCATCATGGTCCACCGCAGCAAGCTCAAGACTGTGCGCAAGATCTGGGACCGCAAGGATCCCTACTTCGCGGAGACGGTGGAGATGGCGAAGCGGGACGGGGTGGTGCTGGAGCGGGACAACAAGGTCATCCGCGACGGCAATCGGGTCCGCGTCTACATGACCTCCAGCGCGCCGCGCTACGGGCTCAACGAGATCCGGGTCCGGCGCGGCGACGAGGTCACCATCACCATCACCAACATCGACAAGATCGAGGACCTCACGCACGGCTTCACCCTGTGCGACCACGGCATCGCCATAGAGATCGGTCCGCAGCAGACCTCGTCCGTGACCTTCAAGGCGGAGAAGGCGGGCGTCTACTGGTACTACTGCCAGTGGTTCTGCCACGCCCTGCACCTGGAGATGCGCGGCCGGCTCCTGGTGGAGCCGTAAGGCGCGGTCCGGCCCGGGGGCGCGGCGCCCCCGGGGCCGGGGCGGCCTCCGGCCGCCCCGGCCCTTCCCGGTGCGTGATGATGCTGCGGAGGCTCCTTCTGCTCTGGCTCCTCGCGGCAGCGGCACAGGCCGGCGTCGTGGCCGTGCCGGCAGGGGGTGCGGGGCTTGCGGAGGCGCTTGCCGAGGCCCGCGACGGCGACGTCCTGCGGCTCGCCCCGGGCGTGCACCGGGGCGGCGTGGTGGTGGGCCGCGCCGTGACCCTCGAGGGGCTCCCGGGTGCGGTGGTGGACGGCGGCGGGGCCGGGGACGTGATCCGGGTCCGGGCCGCGGGGGTCACGATCCGCAACCTCGAGATCCGCAACTCCGGCAAGAGCCTCACGAAGCAGCACGCGGGGATCTTCGCGGAGCGCTCGGCCGCGGGCCTTCGCGTGCTCGGCAACCGGTTCGAGAACAACCTGTTCGGGATCTGGGTCCACGCCGCGGCGGGGCCGGTCATCCGCGGCAACCGCATCCACGGCGCGGCGCGGCTTCGCTCGCAGGACCGCGGCAACGGCATCCACCTCTTCAACGTCACCGACGGCGTGGTGGAGGACAACGAGATCTGGGGCACCCGTGACGGGGTCTATCTGGACAACACCCGGGGCACGCGCATCGCGCGCAACCGCATGCACGACCTGCGCTTCGGGGTGCACTACATGTACTCGCAGCACAACCGGCTGGAGGGCAACCGCACGACGCGCACCCGCTGCGGCTACGCGCTGATGCAGTCCGACCATCTCACCGTGGTCGGCAACGTCTCCGAGGACGACGAGAACTACGGCATCCTCATGAACTACATCAACTACTCGGAGATCCGGGGCAACGTGGTGCGGCGGGTGCGGCGCGGCCGCGACCCCGGCGCCGGGGCGGCGGTGGCCGGCGCCGAGGGCAAGGCCCTGTTCATCTACAACTCGGTCTACAACCGCATCGTGGACAACGTCTTCGCCGACTCCGAGATCGGCGTCCACATCACCGCCGGGTCCGAGGACAACGTCTTCGCCGGCAACGTCTTCAGCGGCAACCGCCGCCAGGTCAAGTACGTGGCCACGCGCCCGCAGGAGTGGTCCGAGGGCGGGCGCGGCAACTACTGGAGCGACTACCTCGGCTGGGACCTCGACGGCGACGGCATCGGCGAGGTGCCCCACGAGCCCAACGACGGCGTCGACCTGATTCTGTGGCGATATCCGCTGGCGCGGGTGTTCATGCACAGCCCGGCGGTGGAGGTCCTGCGATGGGCGCAGCGGGTCTTTCCGGTGCTGCGGCCGCCCGGGGTGCGCGACAGCCACCCGCTGGTGCAGCCGCCGGCGCCGGCGCAGCCGTCATGACCGAGCCGGCGGGGGCCCGCCTCGAGGGGGTGGTGTGCCGCTTCGGGCGCGTGGTCGCCCTCGACGGGGTCAGCCTCGAGGTGGGCGCGGGCGAGGCGGTGGCGCTCCTCGGCCACAACGGCGCCGGCAAGACCACCGTCATGAAGCTGCTCCTCGGGCTGGTGGCGCCGGATGCGGGGCGGGTCCTGACCCTCGGCGCCGATCCCCGCGGCGAGGCGGGCTGGCGGGCGCGGGCCCGGGTGGGGTTCCTGCCCGAGAACGTGGCCTTCTACGACGCCCTCAGCGGGCGGGAGGTGCTGCACTACCTGGCGCGCCTGAAGGGGGTGCCCCGGCGCGAGGCGGATCGCATCCTCGAGCAGGTGGGGCTCGCGGAGGCGGCGGACCGCCGCGTCGGCGGCTATTCCAAGGGGATGCGCCAGCGGCTGGGGCTTGCGCAGGCGCTCATGGGGCGGCCGCGCCTGCTGCTGCTGGACGAGCCGACGGTGGGCCTCGACCCGGTGGCCACGGCCCAGTTCTACCGGCTGCTGGACGCGGTCCGCGAGGGCGGCTGCGCGGTGCTGGTGACCTCCCACGTGCTCGCGGGGCTCGAGCGGCGCATCGGCCGTGCCGTGGTGCTGCGCCGCGGCCGGGTGGTGGGCGCGGGCACGCCCCGCGAGCTGGGGCGCGCCCTCGGGCTGCCGGTGCGCATCCAGGTGGAGGGCGGCGACGGGGCCCGGCTCGAGACCCTGGCGCGCGCCCACGACGCACGCCTCGCCCGCGAGGGGGCGGGGTGGCGGCTGGAGGTGGCGGCGCAGGCCAAGATGGCGGTGCTGCGGGCGCTCGCCGGCGACGCCTCGGTGCGGGATCTCCACGTCCACGAGCCGACGCTGGAGGAGATCTACGCGCAGCTGTCGCGGCGCGCCGACGAGACCGAGGGGGCGGCGCCGTGAGGGTGGTGCTCGCGGTGGCCGTGAAGGAGCTTCGCGACGGCCTGCGCGACCGCTGGGTCCTGGCGCTGACGGCGGTCTTCCTCGTCTTCGCCGTCGGCATCGCCTTCCTCGGCGGGGCCGCCGCGGGGACGCTGGGCTTCCAGTCCCTCGCCGCCACCATGGCGAGCCTGGCGAGCCTCGGCATCTTCCTCATCCCGCTGGTGGCGCTGCTGCAGTCCTACGACGCCATCGTCGGCGAGGCCGAGCGCGGCACGCTGCTGCTGCTGCTGAGCTACCCGGTCAGCCGCACCGCCTTCGTCCTCGGCAAGTTCTGGGGCGCGGGGGCGGGGCTTGCCCTGGCGACGGTGGTGGGGTTCGGGCTCGCCGGTGCGGTGCTGGGGCTCGCGGGGGCGGCCCCGGCGGGGGAACTGGCCGCGGCCTTCGCCCGTTTCATCGCCTCGGCCCTGCTCCTGGGGGCGGCCTTCACGGCCATGGGGCTCCTCATCAGCGTGCGGGCGCGGGACAAGGGGCGGGCGGCGGCGATGGCGCTGGTGCTCTGGTTCGTCTTCGTCCTCGTGTTCGATCTCGCCCTGCTCGGGGCCCTGGTGGGGGGCGGCGGGCGGATGCCGGGCCGGCTCCTCGGCTATCTGCTGCTGCTCAATCCGGCCGACGTCTTCCGCGTGCTCAACCTCGCGGCCACCGAGGCGGGCGCCGCCTATGCGGGCGTGGCCTCGGTGGCGGTGCAGGCCGGCCTGCGGCCTGCGGTGCTCGCGGCGGCGCTGGTGGCGTGGACGGTGCTTCCGCTGGCGGGGGCGGTGTGGTCCTTTCGGCGGCGAAGGCTCTGAACGGGGAGGGGGGAAGGATGCGCTGGTGGGCGTGCGTGATGCTGGCGGCGGCGCTTGCGGGCTGCGGGGGCGGCACCGAGCAGCGGGTGGCGGGGCCCGAGCCCATCGCCGAGGGCGAGACCTGCCACCTCTGCGGGATGCTCATCCGCCGCTTCCCTGGGCCCAAGGGGGAGGCCGTGGACGCCGCCGGGCGGGTGCTGAAGTTCTGCTCGACGCGCGACCTCTTCGCCTGGGCGCTGGACCCGGAGCACCGCAGCCAGGTCCAGGCCCTCTACGTGCACGACATGGCGCAAAGCCCCTGGGAGGCGCCGGACGACCGCCATCTCGTGGACGGGCGCAAGGCCTGGTACGTGGTCGGCCATCCCCTCAAGGGGGCCATGGGCCACACCCTGGCCTCCTTCGCCCGGCGCGACGACGCCGAGGCCTTCGCCGCCCGGTATCCGGGGGCGCGGGTGCTGCGCTTCGAGGACCTCACGGTGGACCTCATCGCCCGCCTGCCGGGGCCTGCCGGGGGCTGAGGCGCCGCCGTCAGCGGCGGCTCCGGTGCAGGGGGTCGAGGGGCAGCGGCTGCAGGGCCGGCCGGTCGGGCTCGACCGCGGCCAGCGGCTCGGCGGGTCGCAGGGTGGCGAGGCTGCGACGGGTCAGGTGCTGGTACTCGGCGGTGGCGCCCCGCTTCCAGGCGCGCTCCTCCGCGGTGAGTTCCCGCACCACGCGGGCGGGCACCCCGGCGGCCAGATGCCCGGGCGGGATGCGCCGCCCCGCAGGCACCAGGGCCATGGCCGCGACGAAGGCCGATTCCCCCACCTCGGCCTCGTCCATGACCACCGCGTTCATGCCCACGAGCACGTTGGCGCCGAGGATGCAGCCGTGGATGACGGCGCCGTGGGCGATGTGGCTGTTCTCGCCGATCACCGTCTCGCCGCCGGGGAAGCCGTGGACGATGCATCCGTCCTGGATGTTGCTGCCGGCGCCGACGACGATGCGGCCCATGTCGCCGCGCAGGGAGGCATGGGGCCCGACGTAGCAGCCGGTGCGCAGGAGGACGTCGCCGATGATCACGGCGCTCGGGTGCACGAAGCTGCCCGGCTCGATCACCGGGACGACGCCGTCGATGGCGTAGACCTGGGGGCGGTGTGGATGCGCGGCCATGGGAGCCTCCGGGACAAACGTTGGGGTGGCGGACAGTATAGGGGGGGCCGTTCAGACGTGCTGAAGGGTGCGTGCGAAACCTTTTCACCCGCACCGGCGCGGCCGCGGCTAGACTGGATCCGGACGGAGGTCCGTTGCCACGAGGGAGGACAGCAAGCCATGAGCGAGGCGAAGATCGCGGCCAGGGAGCCGATGGTGATGACCCTGGATGCGGGCGAGTACTGGTGGTGCGCCTGCGGCCTCAGCGCCAACCAGCCCTTCTGCGACGGTTCCCACAAGACCACCGACATCCGGCCGGTGCAGTTCACCCTGGAGGCGCGGAAGGAGGTGGCGCTGTGCATGTGCAAGCGCACCGGGACGCCCCCCTTCTGCGACGGATCGCACAAGGCCCTCTGAGGCCGGCGCCGGCGAGGGGAAAGGCGAAGGGGCCCGCGGGCCCCTTCGCTTTTTCTCGCACCGCCTGCGGGGTGCCGCGGGACTACTGGCGCAGCGCCTCCACCGCGACCCGGATCCGGGCCGTGGTGGGCACGGGGATCTTGTTGTCGGCGAAGAAGGTGATGCCGAAGTCGGTGAGCCTGACCTCCGTCTCGGCCGAGAAGGCCCGGCGGAAGTTGCCCCACGGGTCCTTGCGCGCCGCCATCTCCTGGACCTTGAAGGTCACCGGCCGCGTGCGGCCCTTGATGGTCAGCTCGCCGTGGAGCAGGCCCTCGCCGCTGCCGGTGCGCTCGTAGCCGGTGCTGACGAAGCGCGCCTCCGGGAACGCGGCCACCTCGAACAGGCCGGGGCGCTCGCGCAGATGCTTGTCGCGCTCCGCGTGGAAGGTGGTCAGCGACGCGGTCTTCACCGTGAACTCGGCCCGGCTCGCGGACGGATCATCCGGGTCGAAGATGATGGAGCCCTCGAACTCCCGGAACACCCCGGGCATCCACGAGAAGCCGATGTGGCTCACCTCGAAGGTGATGAAGGTGTGCGCCGGATCGAGGGCGTAGCGCTCGGGTGCGGCCTGTGCCCCGGCGGCGGCCGCAAGGGCGGCGATGCCCACGAGGGTGTTGCGGATCGTCCTCTTCATGCCTGTTCCTCCCTATCATCCGTCGGTCGGTTCGCGTCGGCAGGGCCGGGCCGGAGCATGCGCACGAGGGTCCGGTCCCGGTCCAGGAAGTGGTGCTTGAGGGCGGCGAGGGTGTGCAGCGTCGCCACCCCCATGAGGGTCCAGGCCGCCCAGCGGTGCACGAGCCCGGCGAGGTCCTCCTGGCGGGCGGGCCGCCACGGCAGGGCCGGCACCTCCACGAGCCCGAACACCGCCACCGCCTTGCCGTCGGCGGTGGGGATCAGGTACCCCGAGAGCGTGACCACCAGCAGCAGCGCGTACATGGCGTAGTGGGCCGCGCGCGCCGCGAGCCGCTCCCAGGCCGGCATCCCCGGCTCGAAGGCGGGCACGGGGTTGGCGAGACGCCACCCGATCCGCACCAGGATCAGGGCGAGCAGCGTCATGCCCACGGAGACGTGCAGGGCGGGGGCGCGGTTGTACCAGGGATGGTAGTAGTCCAGGTCCACCATCCACACCCCCAGGGGGAAGAGCGCAAGCACCGCCGCCGCCGTCACCCAGTGCAGGGTGATGGCGACCCAGCCGAAGCACTGCCTTGTGTTGCGAATCTGCACCCGGCCTCCCTCCCTCACCGTGGCCAAGCCTAGCGGAGCGGCCCGCCGGAGGACAGCGAGCTTTGATGAGCGAGCCCTTCAGGGGTTTCGAACGGGGAGCGGGCGCAGGAGGGCGCCGACCGCCCGCAGGCCGAGCCAGAGCGCGGCGAGGGGCACCACCACGGTCTCCAGCAGCAGCACCGCGAGGGCGAGCACGGCCTGCTCGGCCAGCGTGTCGGCGAGGGCCTGGGCCTCGGCGAGCCAGCCGCGCACGGTCTCGCGGTCGGGGGTGGCGGCGGTGAGGTCGAAGCGGGCGAGCCGCGCCCGCGCCGCCTCCAGGGCCGCCGCCGCCGCCTCGGCGCGGTCCCGCACCGGCGGCGCCCGGTGCACGAGGTCGGTGGCGATGGGCGTGGCGAGGACGAAGAGCCACAGCGCCAGCACCGCTGCCAGCGGCCGCTGCACCGCGGCGGCGAGGCGCGCCCGTCCGGCCAGGGCGAGCCCCGCCGCCGCCCCACCCGCGACCCAGAGGGCGGCGACGAGGACGGGGTCGCCGAACAGCGCCAGCAGCAGGCGGAGGACGGCGAGGACGGCAGCCCCGGCGAGGGCGGCGAGGGAGAAGCGCTCGACGAGGTCGTTGACCGGATCCAGGGCCTGCCCGGGCTCGGTGGTGATGTTGATCCCGAGGCTGAGGCCGATCTCGGTCTCCTGGATCACGGAGATCGCCGCGTTGATGCCGCGCGCGACGGCGAAGGCCGCGAGCGCACGGTGGCTGCCCGCCTCCAGGCGCCCCTCCAGGGCCGTGCGGGCGGGCGGCAGCAGGGTCAGGAGGGTGAGCAGCGCGAGCAGGACGAGGAGCCAGGCGGCGGGCGCCGCAAGCACCCGCGCCCGCCGCAGGCCGCGGCCTTCAGCCGCCATCGTCCGCGGCCGGCTGCCCGACGCGCGCGGTGAGGCGCTGGCGCTCGGCGGCATGGCGGCCGGTGAGGGCGAAGCCCTGCAGGGTGCCGTCGGCGGCCACCCAGAGCATGCGCACGCCGCCGTCCTCGTCGGTCAGGCGCCACGCGCCCTCGCCGGGCGGGGGCGGGAGCACCGCCACCGGGTGCGCCGGGGTCTTGATCACCACCGGCATGGGCGGATAGGTCGCCGGCGTGGGCTCGCCCGCCAGGGTGCGGGCGAGGGCGCGCGCCCCGTGCATGATGGGCATCACGAAGGGCAGCACCCGGCCCTCCACCTCGGCGCAGTCGCCGAGGGCGTAGACGTGGGGCGCCGAGGTGCGCAGGAAGCGGTCGACCCGGATGCCCCGCCCCACCTCGAGGCCCGCCGCCTCGGCCAGGCGCGTGTCCGGGCGCAGCCCCACCGCCGAGAGGACGAGGTCGGCCTCCACCCCGCCGCCGTCGTCGAGCTGCAGGCGCAGGCCGCCGTCGGCGCGCTCCACCCGCGGCACGGTCCGCCCGAGCAGCAGCCGCACGCCGGCCGCCTCGAGGCCGCGAGCGAGGGCGCGCCCGGCGGCTTCGGGCAGCAGGGTCGAGATCGGCCAGGGGTCGGGTCCGATCACCGTGGGCGCGCGGCCCGCGGCGAGAAGGTCGTTGGCGAACTCGCACCCGATGAGGCCGGGCCCGATGATGGCGACCCGGCGGGCGCCCTCGAGACGGGTCCGGAAGCGGGCGTAGTCCTGCCGGTTGTTGACGGAGAGGACCTCCCCGGCGCCCTCGCCCGCCATCGGCGGGCGGATGGGCACGGCGCCCACCGCCAGCACCAGGTCCCGGTAGCGCAGCGGCCCGGCGGCGGTGTGCACCGTGCGCGCCGCGGGGTCGAGTCGCTCCACCGGCGTCCCGGTGAGGATGCGCGCCCCGAGCTTGGCCGCCATCCCCTCGGCGGTGTCGAGGACGAGGGCGTCGGCGTCCTTGCCCTCGGCGAGGGCGTTGGACAGCATCGGCTTGGAGTAGAAGGCCCCGTCGTCGGCGGTGACCAGCACCAGCGGGGTCTCGGCATCGAGCTTGCGCAGCTCCCGCGCCAGGGTGTAGCCGGCAAGCCCCGTGCCGACGATGACGACGGGATCGGTCGCGCCCGCGGCCACGGCTCAGCCCGAGGCCTCGTCGAGGGCCACCATCTCGAAGTCGGACTTGGCGGCCCCGCACTCCGGGCAGGTCCAGTCGTCCGGGATGTCCTCCCAGCGGGTTCCGGGGGCGATGCCCTCCTCGGGCAGTCCCGCCGCCTCGTCGTAGATGAAGCCGCAGACGATGCAGCGCCATTTCCTCATGGACGTCTCCTTGCGTTGCTGCGATACCGGGGGCAAGGGTAGCGCGCCCGGGCCCGGCCTGCCTCCCCGCGGGTGTCGAGGAATTTGACAGTCGAGCGGGCGCCGCCGAGACCGGCCGGCCGCACGATATCACAAACGACCTCAGGTATCGTTCATAACATGCGGAAACAAGAGGTTTCCATGACCGGAGACGGCGTGGGTCGGCCCTGATCTTGCACAGCCCATGGATCGGGTCCTGTCGGAGGGAGATCGGATCATGGCCCGGAGGATGGTCTGCGGCTGGCTCGGTGTGCTCCTGCTCCTCGGTGCCGGAACGGCGGCGGCGCTGCCCTACACCGGGATGGTGGTGCTGGGGGACAGCCTCTCGGACGGCGGCAACGCCCTCATCCTGAGCGGCGGAGCGAGCGCGTCGCCCCCCTTCGATCCGGTGCCCTCGCTCCCCTATGGGTCGGGCCGGTTCTCCGACGGTGCGGTGGCGGCGGAGCAGGTGGCCTCGGCCCTGGGGCTGCCGCTGGCGCCGAGCCTCGCCGGCGGCACCAACTACGCCCTCGGCGGCGCCCGCACCGGGCCGGCGAGCGGCACGGGCCTGCCCCTGACCCTGGCCGACCAGGCCGCCCTCTACCTCGCGGACGTCGGCGGCGTCGTCCCGGGGAATCCCCTGTTCTGGATCTGGGGCGGCGCCAACGACCTGCGCGATGCCGCCGCCCTGCCGGACCCCACGGCGGCCGTCGCCGCCGCCGCGGGGCGGATCGCCACCCTCATCGGTGACCTCGCCGCGGCCGGGGCGCGGCACTTCGTGGTCCTCGGCGCGCCGGACCTGGGCATGACCCCCGAGGCGGCGGCGGCCGGGGTGGCGGCCCAGGCGAGCGCGCTCGCCGCCGGCTTCAACGCCGCCCTCGCCGCCGGGCTGGATCTGCTGGAGGCCACCATCCCGGGGCTGGACCTGACGCGGGTGGATGTCTTCGGGACCATGCGGGCGGTGGCCGCCGATCCCGCCGCGTTCGGCCTCGCCGACGTCACCACACCCTGCCTGCGCTTCGGGGAGCCGGATCCTGCGCTCGCGGTGTGTGCGGACCCCGGCGCCCATCTCTTCTGGGACGCCATCCATCCCACCGCGGCGGGACATCGCATCGCCGCCGAGACGGTGCTGCGGGCGCTGCCCGAGCCGCCTCTGGCCTGGCTGCTCCTGCCCGGCCTGCTCCTGCTCGCCCCGCGCCTTGCGCGGGGGCGGGGCGCGGTCACGACCCGCCGGCCGCGGCGGTGAGCGCCCGCGCGATGGCGTCGGGTGCCCCGGAGATCTTCATGAAGGTGCCGAGGCCGAGGTCGGGAAAGCTGAGGGCGATGCGGAACTTGCCATGGAGGGCGTAGGCCTTGCCGCCGGTGACGAGGATCTCGTAGGGCAGGTGCGGCGTGTGCCGCAGGGGGGCGCGGTCGCACACCGCCATCACACGCGCATCGGCGCCGTCGCCCTCGCGCAGGGCGACCCCGAACAAGGTGGCGCGGCCGCCGGGGAGGTCGACCCGGTAGACCTTGGCGGTGCCGCCGGCCCCGGCGGCAAGCCCGGCCTCCACCGCCTGCACGGCGGCCTCCTGGCTGCCGTGGTCGGCGAGCAGGACCGGGTCCGTGAAGTAGGGCATGGCCACCATGTAGTGGTACTTGCGCAGCTTCTCGACCGTGAGCCCCTTCCTGGAGCCGAACGGACGCTCCGCGCCGAGGGCCTCGGCGAGGGCGGCCTGGCGCACGGACGCCAGGACGTAGGGCTGCAGCCGCTCGGCGGCTCCTGCCGAGGCGCCGACGGCGAGGAGCAGGATGGAGGCCAGGAAGCGAACGATTCTTGCGGTCACGGTGTCCCCCCTGTCCTGTGCGTCGTCGGGCGGCGGCGCGCGGCCGCCTGGCCCTACTGTGCCGCAAGGATCGCGCGCCCGCTGCGGTCCGGATGGGGTATCCCGGGCGGGGGGGCAGGAGCGAGGGGTAGGCGCGGGGCGGCGCCCCGCGGTGGGGATGGTGGGCGGTGCTGGGATCGAACCAGCGACCCCTGCCGTGTGAAGGCAGTGCTCTCCCGCTGAGCTAACCGCCCGCCGCGAAGGCCGCAAAGTGTAGTGCCCGCGCCGGCGGCGGTCAACGCCTGCCGGGCGCGGCTCAGCCGCGTTCGAGCAGGAACTGCGCCACGAGGACCACCGCAAGGACGGCGAGGAGCCGCCGCAGGAGCGTGCGGTAGGTCTCGACGGCGATGCGCTCGCGCAGCCGCATCCCCACGAGCAGCGCGGCAGCAGCGACCAGGGCGAGCGGCGCCGCCGCGCCCAGCAGCGCGGGGGTGAGGGCGCCGAGGGTGGCGAAGGTCCCGATCTGGGTCAGCTTCCCCGTGAGGAAGCACAGGTTGAACACCTGCACCATGACCCGCGGCGGCATCTCCAGCTCCAGACCGAGGATCACCAGCAGCGGCACCATGACGTTGACGGTGCCGGCGAGGAAGCCCGCGGCGAGGCCGAAGAGGCCGTAGGCGGCGAGACGGTGGCGGCGGACCCAGGCGAAGGCGGGATGGCGCTCGCGCCGGTTGAGAAGATAGAGGCCGATCACGGCCGCGAGGAGGAGCCGGAAGGGGGCCGGATCGACCCGCGCCAGCAGGGCCGTGCCCAGGACGGTGCCGGCGGGGATGAGGACCGCCAGCGGCCAGTGGCGGCCGAGGCTCTCGGACCAGCGCCCGCCGCGGGCGATGCTGAGGACGTTGACCACCACCGTCGGCAGCAGCGTCAGGAGGATGGCGGCGCGCACGTCGGTGAACACGGCCAGCAGCGGGGTCGCGGTGAGGGGGAAGCCGACACCGAGGGTGCCGTGGACGAGGCCGGCCAGGGCGAGGATGGCGGCGGCCAGGGGCCAGGGCGTTTCCGGGAGGAGCGGGGGCATGGGCCGATCTTAGCGGCGGCGCTGGACCGCCGTCATCGGCGGCGGCATCATCCCGACCGGTCACGAGGAGGGAGGAGCGACCGATGGCACGGGTTCACCTTGGCGACCTGCTCCGCCACGCGCGGGGGGCGGGCTATGCGGTGGGGGTCTTCGACGTGCGCGGGCTCGCCTCCCTGGAGGGCGTCATGGCGGGCGCCGAGGAGGCCGCCGCGCCGGTGATCCTGGGTCTGGCGGAGCCGGATGCCGAGCTCGTGGACCCGGCGTTGCTGCTGCCGGCGATGGTGGCGGCGGCGCGGCGGGCCTCGGTGCCGGTGGCGATCCGCTGGCGCCGCGCAAGCGGCGTCGAGGCCGCCCGGCGTGCCGTGGCCCTCGGCTGCGGCGGCATCGCGCTCGACGCCGCGGCGCCGGCCCCGGCGGGGGACCGCGCCCGCGTCCGCGAGGTGGTGGCGCTGGCGCGGGCCACCGGCGTCGCGGTGGAGGGCGCCTGGCCCGCCGGGACGGCCGATCCCGAGGCGGCGGCCCGCTTCGTGGCCGAGACCGGGGTCGACGCCCTGGTGCTCGCCCCGGCGCCAGGGCGCGTCCCGGATCCGGCCTCGCTGGAGGCGGTCGCCGCGGCGGTGCCGGTGCCGCTGGTGGTGGAGGTCGAGGACCCGCCCGGCGCCGACGTGCTGCGTGCCCTCGTCGCGGGCGGTGCGGCCGCGGTGGCGGGCGGCGCCGCCCTCGACGAGGCCGCGGCGCTTGCGGCCGGGCGCGCCGCCGTGGCCGCGGAGGTGCGCCGCCGCTGCGAGGCCCTGGGGGCCGCGGGGCGGGCGGCGGACGCGCGCGCCGCCTGCCGCCCCTGGCGCGAGGTGGAGCACCTCATCGTCTACAACGTCGAGGGCATCGACGAGGCGGAGGCGCTGGCGCGCATGGCCGAAGGCCGGCGGGTGCTGGGGTCGATCCCGGGCGTGCGGCGCGTGGTCACGGGACGCGCCCTGCGCGCGGATGCCCGCTACCGCTACTGTTGGCTGGTGCGCTTCGCCGGCGAGCCCGTGATCACCACCTATCGCGACCACCCCGAGCACGTGCGCTACGCCGACGAGCGCTTCCGGCCGGTGGCCGGCGACCGCATCAGCATCGACTACGAGCTCATCGACGACGCATAGGCCGCGAGCACGCGGCAGGTGGCGGCGGTGAGGGTGGCGAGATCGTCGTCCGCGATCACGTAGGGCGGCATCATGTAGACCAGCCGCCCGAAGGGACGGAGCCACACCCCCGCCTCCACCAGCCGCGCCTGCAGGGCGGGCACGTCCACCGGCTCCACCATCTCCACGACCCCGATGGCGCCGAGCACGCGCACGTCCGCCACCCCCGGGATCTCCCGCGCCGGGGCGAGGCCCTCGCGCAGCCCCGTCTCAATGGCGGCGATGCGCCCGCGCCAGTCCTGGCCCAGCAGCAGGTCGATGCTGGCGCGGGCGACGGCGCAGGCGAGGGGATTGGCCATGAAGGTGGGGCCGTGCATGAGGCAGCCGGCCTCGCCGGCCGAGGTCCCACGCGCCACCTCGTCGGTGGCGAGCACCGCGGCGAGGGTCATGTAGCCGCCGGTGAGGGCCTTGCCGAGGCAGAGGATGTCGGGGCTGACGCCGGCGTGCTCGCAGGCGAAGAGCCGCCCGGTGCGGCCGAAGCCGGTGGCGATCTCGTCGGCGATGAGGAGCACGCCGTGCTCGTCGCACAGCCGCCGCACCGCCCGCAGATAGGCCGGGTGGTAGAACCACATCCCGCCCGCCCCCTGCACCACGGGCTCGAGGATCAAGGCGGCGATCTCCCCGCCGTGGCGCGCCAGCAGTTCGGCCAGGGGCGCGACGTCCGCCTCGTCCCAGGGGCCGTCGAAGCGCGAGCGCGGCCGGGGGGCGAAGAGCTGCTGCGGGAGCACGCCGCGGAAGAGGTGATGCATGCCGGTGACGGGATCGCACACGGACATGGCGGCGAAGGTGTCGCCGTGGTAGCCGCCGCGGATGGTGAGGAGGCGGCGCCGGCGCGGCTCGCCCCGCCCGATCCAGTACTGCAGCGCCATCTTGATCGCCACCTCCACCGCCACCGAGCCCGAGTCGGCGAAGAAGACGCGGGTCAGGGGCGCGGGCGTGATCTCCACCAGGCGCCGCCCGAGGGCGACCGCGGGCGGGTGGGTGATGCCGCCGAACATGACGTGCGCCATGGCCTCGAGCTGCTCGCGCAGGGCGGCGTCGAGGACCGGGTGGCGGTAGCCGTGGATCACGCACCACCACGAGGCCATGCCGTCGATGAGCTCGCGCCCGTCGGCGAGGCGCAGCCGCACCCCCTCGGCCGCCACCACGGGGTAGACCGGCGGCGGGTCGGTCATGGTGGCGTAGGGGTGCCAGAGGTGTTCGCGGTCGAAGGCGAGGTCGTCGGCGTTCATGGGGGCGTCCCGTGCATCACAGGCGGGCACCATGCCCGCCGGGGCATTCTGCCATCTCCGCGGTGCGGTCAGTGGAAGTCCCGCGAGGCCACGGGCAGGGCGCCGAGGAGGGGGGAGAGGTCCTCGATGCGGCGTGCCAGCAGGTGGACGACCTCGCCCTCGCGCTGGATCTTGCCGGAGACGGCGAGGAGCCGGGCGCCGAGCACGGCGCGGCGCTCGCGCTCGACGAGCCGCGGCCGGAGGATGACGTTGGCCTGCCCGCTCTCGTCCTCGAGGGTGAGGAAGACGACGCCGGAGGCCGAGCCGGGGCGCTGGCGGGTGACCACGAGGCCGGCGATGCGGGCCGGGTCGCCGTCGCGGAGGAGGGCGAGGGCGGCGGTGCGGCGCCAGCCGAGCCGGCGCAGCCGTCCCCGCAGCAGGGCCAGGGGGTGGCGGCGCAGGCTGAGGCCGGTGGCGGCGTAGTCGGCCACGATCTCCTCGCCCTCGGGGGCGGGGGCGAGGGGGGGCGGGGGCGTCGCCCGAGGCGGCGCCATGGGGGGGGCGTCGGGGTCGGCGCCCAGGATCTGCCAGCGGGCGCGGCGGCGGTGGCCTGCGAGGCGGCGCAGGGCGTCGGCCTCGGCCAGGGCCGCGAGGGCCCGGCGGTCGAGGCGGGCGCGGCGGGCGAGGTCGTCGACGTCGGTGAAGGGGGCCTCGGCGCGGGCGGCCTCGATGCGGCGGGCGGCGGCCTCGCCGAGGCCCTTGACCAGGCGCAGGCCGAGGCGGAGCGCTGGGCCCCTCCCCGTCCCTCCCCGCGATGCGGGGAGGGGGGCGAAGGAACGGTGCTGGTTCTGAGGTTGGCCCCTCCCCGTCCCTCCCCGCGATGCGGGGAGGGGGAAGCCCCTCCCTGGCCCTCCCCGCGATGCGGGGAGGGGGGTGCCCTTCTCCGATCCTCCTCGTGGGGCGGGGAGGGAGGTGCCCCTCCCTGACGCTCCCTGCGATGCGGGGAGGACGGGGCTGTGCTCCGCCCTTTCCTCCGGCGCCGGGAGGGTGGGGTTCTGCTCCGCCCTTTCCTCCGGCGCGGGGGGGTCCTCCAGGGTGCAGTCCCAATGGCTGGCGGTGACGTCCACCGGGCGGACCTCGACGCCGTGGCGGCGGGCGTCGCGCACGAGCTGGGCGGGGGCGTAGAAGCCCATGGGCTGGCTGTTGAGGAGGGCGCAGAAGAAGGCCGCGGGGTGATGGCGCTTGAGCCAGGCGGAGGCGTAGGCGAGCAGGGCGAAGCTCGCGGCGTGGGACTCGGGGAAGCCGTACTCGCCGAAGCCCTGGATCTGGCGGAAGATGCGCTCGGCGAACTCCGGCGCGTAGCCGCGCTCGCGCATGCCGGCGAGCAGCCGCTCGCGGAAGGGGGCGAGCTCGCCCTTGCGCCGCCAGGCCGCCATCGCCCGGCGCAGCCGGTCGGCCTCGCCGGCGCTGAAGCCCGCGGCCACCATGGCGAGCCGGATCACCTGCTCCTGGAAGATGGGCACGCCGAGGGTGCGCCCCAGCACCCGGCGCACCGCCTCCGAGGGGTAGTCCACCGGCTCCAGTCCCTGCCGGCGCCGCAGGTAGGGGTGGACCATGTCGCCCTGGATCGGGCCCGGACGGACGATGGCGATCTGGATCACGAGGTCGTAGAAGCAGCGCGGTCGCAGCCGGGGCAGCATCGCCATCTGGGCGCGGGACTCGATCTGGAACACGCCCACGGTGTCGGCGCGGGCGATCATCTCGTAGGTGGCGGGGTCCTCCGGGGGGATGTCCTCGAGCCGCGCCGGTCCGCCGCGCGCCGCGGTGAGCGCCAGGGTCTTGCGCAGGGCGGTGAGCATGCCGAGGGCGAGGACGTCCACCTTGAGCAGCCCGAGGGCGTCGAGGTCGTCCTTGTCCCACTGGATGACGGTGCGCTGCGGCATGGCGGCGTTCTCCACCGGGACCAGCTCCGGGAGCGGGCCGCGGGAGATGACGAAGCCGCCCACGTGCTGGGAGAGGTGCCGGGGGAAGCCCACCAGCTCGTCCACCAGGGCCAGCAGCCGGCGCAGCACGGGGCTTGCGGGGTCGAGGCCCACCTCGGCGATGCGGGCCGTCATCCCGCGGCCCCGGTCCCACCAGGCGAGGTTCTTCGCGAGGCGGTCGATCTGGGCGCGGTCGATGCCGAGGGCGAAGCCGAGGTCGCGCACGGCGCTGCGCGGGCGGTAGGTGATGACGGAGGCGGCGAGCGCGGCCCGGTCGCGGCCGTACTTGCGGTAGATGTACTGGATCACCTCCTCGCGCCGCTCGTGCTCGAAGTCCACGTCGATGTCGGGGGGCTCGTCGCGCTCGCGCGAGACGAAGCGCTCGAACAGCGTCTCCATGCGCGCCGGGTCCACCTCGGTGATGCCGAGGCAGTAGCAGACCGCCGAGTTGGCCGCCGAGCCGCGTCCCTGGCAGAGGATGCCGCGGCCGCGGGCGAAGCGGACGATGTCGTGGACGGTGAGGAAGTAGGGCTCGTAGCGGAGCTCGGCGATGAGGGCGAGCTCGTGCTCGATCTGCCGCCGCACCCGCTCGGGGATGCCGTCGGGCCAGCGCCGGCGGGCGCCCGCCCAGGTCAGGCGGGCGAGGTGGCGCGAGGGCGTCTCGCCCGGCGGCACCAGCTCCTCGGGGTACTCGTAGCGCAGCGCATCGAGGGAGAAGCGGCAGCGGGCGGCGATGCGCACGGTCTCGGCCAGCAGGGGCGCCGGATAGAGCCGGGCGAGGACCTCGCGGCGGCGCAGGTGGCGCTCGCCGTTGGGGGCGAGGGCATGGCCGAGCTCCGGCAGCGGCCGGCGCAGCCGGATGGCGGTGAGGGCGTCGGCCAGCGCGCGGCGGGCGCGCACGTGCATGATCGCGCCGCCGGCGGCCACCAGCGGCAGGCCGGCCGCGGTGCCCAGCCGCTGGAGGGCGGCGAGGCGTGCCGCGTCGTCGCCGCCCAGGTGGAGCTCCACCGCGATCCAGGCCCTGCCCGGGAAGGTGGCGGCCACCCACGCCGCGTGCTCCGGCTCGGGCGGATCCTCCGGCAGCAGCAGGACGAGGCAGCCCGGCAGGCCGTCGGCGAGGTCGGCGCGGGCGAGGCGGTAGCGGCCCTTGGGGGCGCGGCGCCGGCCGCGGGTGACGAGGGCCGAGAGACGGCCGTAGCCTGCGCGATCGGTGGCCAGGATGACCAGGCTCGGGCCGTCCTCGAGGGCAATCTCGCTGCCGACGATCAGGTGCAGCCCGTGCTCGCGGGCGGCCCGGTGCGCCCGCACCACTCCGGCCAGGGAGCACTCGTCGGTGATCGCCAGCGCCGCGTAGCCCAGCGCCGCGGCGCGCGCCACCAGCTCCTCCGGATGGGAGGCGCCGCGCAGGAAGGTGAAGTTGCTGAGGCAGTGCAGCTCGGCGTAGGGCGGGGCCACGACCGCTCCCGGACGGGGTGGAACCTGTTCATTTGAACAGGCATCGGGCGGAGAGGGCAAGCCCGCGCCCTTGTGCCTGTGCCGGCGGGGGGCTAACGTCGGCGGGGCGGAAGGGAGGTCGGGATGTCCGCGATCCACGTCGATGCCGACGCCTGCCCGGCGCCGATCCGGGAGATCCTGCTGCGGGCGGCGGTGCGCAGCGGGGTGGCGCTGGTCTTCGTCGCCAACCGCCCCCTGCGCCTGCCGCGGGGGGTGGAGATGGTGGTGGTGCCGGGCGGCCCCGACGCCGCCGACCGCCACATCGCCGCCTCCGTGCAGCCGGGCGATCTCGTGGTCACCGCCGACATCCCGCTGGCGGCGCAGGCCGTGGCCCGGGGCGCGCTTGCCCTCGATCCCCGCGGGACCCTCTACACCGAGGACAACATCGGCGAGCGCCTGGCCACCCGCGACCTCCTTGCGGGCCTGCGCGAGCAGGGCACGATCCGCGGCGGCGGCAGCGCCCCCGGGCGGCGGGAGCGCCAGGCCTTCGCCGCCGCCCTGGACCGCTGGCTCGCCCGCCGCTCAGCCTGAGACGCGCCGCAGCCGGCTCTCGTCCGTGTGCTCGAAGCGCCGGCCGTAGATCGCCAGGTGCGTGGTCTCGCGGTAGTGCAGGCGGTCGCCGTGCACCGTGACCCGGTGCTCGAAGGCCACGGTCCGGGCCTGCTCGCGCATGAAGGGCGACTGCACGATGCCCCAGTCGGCATCGTCCAGTGCGGCGCGCACCTCGATCACCGTCGCCCCCTCCGGCGTGATCTCGAAGCGTCCGCCGGCGAGCAGGCACACCGCCCGCGGGATGGCGACGGACTGCATCACCAGCCCCCGCTCCGCATCCCACATCCAGTAGCCCACCTGGTCGTGGAAGACCTCGCCGTCGGCCTTGCGGCGCACCACCTGGTGATAACGCACCACGGCGAGGGTCTGCCGTTCGGCGTTGGTGACGGTGCCTGCGGCCTCGAAGGTGAGGGTCTCGAAGAACGGGTTTTCCTCCTGCCCGTCGGGCTCCGGGGCGACGTCGAGCCCCTCCTCGCCCTTCCAGGTGCCGATGAGCCCCGCCAGCGGTCCGTAGTCGATCTCGGCGTCCATGGCCACCTCCCCCGGGTCGGTCTCGTGACGAGGGAAAGGGTAGCACCGCGGGGCGGATGGGCGGGACGCCGCCCATCCGGGCGCCGGCCGCGCGCCGGGTCACCAGGCGGTGGGGATCTCGCCCATCAGGCGCAGGGACTCCTCGAACGGCTTCATGTAGCGCATGGCCGTGATCATGGAGCCCTTGAACTTGAGCCGCTTGGAGATCATCGCCGCGCGCGGCCCGATGCCGCCGGTGGCGAGCTGGCGCCAGTGCTCGGGGGTCGCCCACATCTCGAAGTCGTAGCGCGCGCGCCCGGCGGGGCCGGCGGAGATGGCGTTGCCCTCCTCGACCCCAGCTCCACCGCCTCGCCCTCGCGTCCTTCCACGTAATACTTGATGGCGGCGCTGAAGTCGCGGAGGCTGCCTGGGAGGCTGGGATGGCGGTTCCAGGCCTCCCGATAGGCCTCCATCCAGGCCGGGCTGAGAAACGGGTTCATGGGACATCCTCCTCTGCACCGCCGCCCGGCCCGCGGCGGGGCCGGGCGGCGGCGTTCAGGCCGCGCGCAGAGCGGCGAAGATCTCGTTGAACGACGTCTCGCTGTTGCGCACGAAGACGCCGACGTTGCCCATCACGCACACCGAGAACTGCGGGCCGGTCAGCGCCCAGCCCTGGAGCGGCGTCCACTCCTCGCCGGAGAACGCGGTGTAGCCGTCGCACTGCATGCGGGCCATGGCGTTGTTGGCGGCGCACATCTGCGCCGCCATCGCCGCCTGCTCGTCGGTGATCTCGCCCGCATAGGCCAGCAGCGTGCCGTCGTCGCCGAACTCCCCGGCGGCGAAGACGCCCTTGATCTTCAGCAGCTTCTCCAGATCGGCCATCTCTTCGTCCCCCTTCAGAGGTAGCGGGAAAGCGTCGCGAAGGTGCGGTCGAAATCCGCCTTCTCGGTCTCCAGGAAGACCCCGTACCGCCCCATGATGCAGGCGGTATAGCGGCCTCCGGAGACGGCGAAGCCGAGCACGGGATAGAAGCCGCCCTGGCCGGTGTAGGCGCTCCAGCCCTTGGCCTGCATGTTGCCCATGAGGCGGTTGGCGGCGCACATCATGGCAGCGATCTCGGCCGCCTGCTCGCTGATGTTGCCCTGGTAGCCGAGCAGCCGGCCGGTATCGCTGAACTCGCCCGCCGCGGTGGCGCCGGGCAGCGCCAGCAGCTCGTCGTATCTGCTCAAGGTCGGCATGGCTTCCTCCTTCCGTGTCGCTTCCACAGGATGTCCAAAGGCCGGCCCGGGGCCGGCATCGGAGGAAAGGCAGGAAGCGTGCCAACGCTTAAGTGACTGAAAATATTAGAATGTAATATGTGTCCAATGTTGCATCACCCCGAGGTGCATGCAACGCCTTGAGGAATTTTTCTCGGATCTCCCGTGCGTTATCTGCGCGCGTTGCGTGGTGCAACGTCAACGCAGGCCGAGCCGGCGCATGCGCCGCCACAAGGTGGTGCGATCGATGCCGAGCAGACGTGCCGCCTCGGCGCGACGGCCCCGGCAGCGGTGCAGGGCCTCGAGGATGCGGCGCCGCTCCGCCTCGGGGTCGGCGGCGGGCCGGGGGGGTGCGGGGGTGGAGGCCGCGGGCATGGGGGTGCGCAGATTCTGCGGCAGGTCCTCCGGGGTCACCTCGCCGCCGTCGGCGCAGATCAGGGCGTGTTCGACGGCGTTCTCCAGCTCGCGGATGTTGCCCGGCCACGGGTAGTCCAACATCCGGCGCAGCGCCGGGGCGGTGAACCGCGCCGGGGTGTAGCCCCGGGCGGCGAGGCGGCGGGTGAAATGCTCGATGAGCAGCGGAATATCGCCCTTGCGCTCGCGCAGGGGCGGAAGGGTGAGGGGGATGACGCTGATGCGGTAGTAGAGGTCGGCGCGAAAGCGGCCCCGGCGCACCGCCTCTCGCAGGTCGAGGTTCGTGGCGCAGATCACGCGGGCGTCGCTGCTGCGGCTGTGGCTCGATCCCACCGGCTCGTAGGTGCGATCCTGCAGGACCTTGAGCAGCTTGGCCTGGAGATGGAGCGGCAGCTCGCCGATCTCGTCGAGGAACAGGGTGCCGCCTTCGGCCGCGGCGAAGCGGCCCTCACGGTCGGTGACGGCGCCGGTGAAGGCCCCCCTGACGTGACCGAAGAGCTCCGCCTCGATGAGGGTCTCCGGGATGGCGGCGCAGTTAACCGCGACGAACGGGCCGCGTTTGCGCCGGCTGCGGGTGTGGATGAGCCGGGCGATCACCCCCTTGCCGGTGCCGGACTCCCCCTCCAGCAGCACCGTGGCCTCGGTGGGCGCGACCTGTTCGATGCGGCGAAGCAGAGCCAGCATCTGCGGGTCGCGGGAGATGGGGCCGTCCGTGCTCTCGCCGAGCACGCGTTCCATCCGTCGCACCGGAGAGCACCAGCCCTTCTTCGAGCTGCTCGGCGACGGCAGCAAGGAAGGGATCGATGCGCGGTCTGGCCATCCGCATCCCTCTCTGACGGCCGGCGCCCTATGGTAGCCCGTCCCGGCGGGCACCTGCCCCCTCCCGATGGGCGATGCGGCCCGGTGGCGAAAAGTGCTATGTTGACGCCGCAGTGGGGTGACTCAGGCGAGGCAGGCGATGACGGGCGAGGACGGACACTGGATCTGGGACCCGGCACTGGATACGGGGATCGCCGAGATCGACGCGCAGCACCGGCGCATCGTCGACTACATCAACGAGCTGGGCGATGCCATCGGCGCCGGTGACGGTGCCGCCATCGCGGCCACGCTCCACGATCTCGTCGACTACACGCTGACCCACTTCAGCTTCGAGGAGCGCCTCATGGCGCGCGCCCGCTATCCGGCCTTCGAGGAGCATAGGGCGCTGCACGAGCACTTTCAGCAGGAGGTGCGCGACTGGCGCGAGCGCTTCCAGCGCGGCGAGGACGTGGCCGCCGAGGTGCGGGCGGAGCTGCGCACGTGGCTGCTGCGCCACATCCAGGTGGAGGACCACAAGTACGCCCCCTGGGTGCGGGCGAGCCTCGAGCAGGGCCAGATCGAGAAGGGCTGGCTCGCCAAGACCCTCGACCGGCTGTTCGGCGAGGGGGCCTGAAGAAAGTTCGTGCAAGGCGGCGTCCTTTCCTGTACAGTCCGCCTTGCCTCTTGACGCGACCTTCCGTATCTCCCGCGCCGCCGCAGGCGGTGCCGGCCGACGAAAGCCCCCGCGCCTCGAGCAAGGGCCCCGCCCAGGGGCGAATCGTCCCGGCCGGTTCGAGGGCTGGCCGCCGGGATCACCGGATCAAGCAGCCCGCGAGAAAGAGAGATCGCATGAAACTGTATGTCGGCAACCTGCCCTATAGCACCACCGAGGATCAGCTTCGGGAGACCTTCAACGCCTACGGCGAGGTGGAGAGCGTCAGCCTCATCACCGACCGCTACACCGGCGAGTCCAAGGGCTTCGGCTTCGTCGAGATGCCCAACAACGCCGAGGCCGATCAGGCCATCAAGGCCCTGAACGAGACCTCCTACCAGGGCAGGACCATCAAGGTGAACCAGGCGCGCCCCCGCGCCGGCGGCGGCCGTCCCGCCCGCCGGGCGTTCTGAGCCGCCCGGAGCCGGCCGCGCCCTCGACGGCGCGGCCGCGCCCCGAGGGACCGCCGGCCCGCAGGCCGGCGGTCCCTTTTTGTGCCTGCGGGAATCAGTCGCGCTCCAGGCGCAGCAGCGGCGCACCCACGGTCACGCGCTCGCCGGGCCGCACCAGGATCTCGCGGACCACTCCGGGATCCGGGGTCGGGATGTCGTAGGCGGTCTTCTCCGCCTCCAGCACCACCACCGGTTCCCAGGCCTCCACGCGCTGGCCCGGGGCGACGAGGATCTCGGCCACCTCCAGGGCGTCGGCGGCGCAGTTGCCGCAGCTTTCCCAGCAGTCGGGCATTCCCGGCACCACCACGTCCACGATGGCCCCCACCACCGTCCCTCCGCTGCGCACGCGGCGCGCATTGTCCGCCCGGGCCGCGCCGCCCGCAAGCGCCCCGCTCAGTCCCCGCCGCGGACCTTCTGCAGCAGCCGCCGCAGGGCCAGGGGGGCGGCGAGGGTGGTGGCCGCGATCACGAGGACGAGGGCGGCGTAGTGGTCTGCGCCGAGCAGGCCGTGCACGCGCCCCAGCTCGGCGAAGACCAGCCCCACCTCGCCGCGCGGAACCATCGCCGTCCCCACCACGAGCCGTCGCCGCAGGTCGCCGCCCGCGAAGAGGCCGGCGGCGAGCTTGCCGGTCACGGCGACGGCGAGGAGGGCCGCGGTCAGGCCCCAGATCGTCGGATCCCCCCAGGGGACGGCACGCAGGTCCAGCTCGAGCCCCACCACGACGAAGAAGAGGGGGGTGAACAGACGCACCACCGGGCGCATCTCGTCCTCCACGTGCCGGGAGAAGCGGGGATCGGCGCGCAGGGCGGCGTGGAGCGCGGCCCCGAAGGGCAGGAAGAAGCGGCGCGAGAGGGCGAGGCCGGCGGCGAAGCCGCCGAGCAGTGCCGGCGCCCCGAGGACGTGGGCGAGCCAGCCGAACAGGAGCACCAGCGACACCATGGCGGTGGGGATCAGGCCGGGCAGCTCGCTGCGGCGCTCGAAGCGGTGCAGGAGCTCGGCCATGAGCTTGGCCGCGAGCGGGGCGAGGAGGAAGAAGGCGCCGATGAAGGCGAGGACACGCACGACGGCGGCGGGGGACATGGCGCCGCCGACGGCGTGCTGGTAGAGGAGGGCGAGGAGGACGACGCCGAGGATGTCGTCGAGCACCGCGGCGCCGAGGACGATCTGCCCTTCGCGTCCCTCCTGGGAGCGCAGGTCGCGCAGCACGCGCACCGTGACGCCGATGCTGGTGGCGGTGAGGGTGCCGCCGACGAGGGCCGCGGTGATGGGGGCGAGGCCGAAGAGCCGGGCGGCCACGAGATGGCCCAGGAGCAGCGGCACGAGGAAGCCCACCAGGGCCACCGCCGCGGCCCGCGGCCCGGCGTGGAGGAGGCGGCGGCCGTCGGTCTCGAGGCCCACCTCGAAGAGGAGGAGGATGACCCCGACCTCCGCCAGGACCTCCAGCAGGGGGGTGGGCTCGACGAGCCCGAGCAGGCTCGGCCCGAGGAGGACGCCGGCGGCGATCTCCCCGATCACGGGCGGGATGCCCAGGCGCAGCGCCGCCTCGGCGAGGGCGCGGGCGCTCGCGAGGATGAGGAGCATCTGGAGGAGGAAGGCGTGGCTTTCCATACCGGGACCCGCGGGTGTCGGCGGGCAGTGTATCAGGCGGGATCGCACGGGGCGTGCCGGCCGCTGTTGCAGACGCGGGGCTTGTGGGCGATGCTGGGGTGGGGGGAGAGGCCCGGATGGACGTGGGGATCGTGCGCAGCATCGACTTCAACGCCGCCGCCAACCTGGCGGCGGCGGTGTTCTTCCTCGCCGTTCCCGTGGTGGTGGTGCTGGGGTTGGCGTGGTGGGGCCGGCTGCGGGTGCGCCGGCCCGCCCTCGCGCTCGCGGCGGTGATGGTCTACGAGGCCCTGGTGCTCTACTCCGCCGTGTGGGGCCAGTTCCACCGCATCGACGTGGATGCCGAGGGGCGTTGGCTGCTGCACTACTGGCTGCCGGCGCGGACGGTGGTCCTCGGCCCCCGCAACGTCGCCGCCGTGCGGGCGGCACCCGGCGACCCCTGGACCTGGCGCACGGTGCGGGTGGTGGTGGAGACCCGGGACGGGCGCCGCCTGCGCAGCACCCAGTTCGGGCGGGAGCGGACCCAGGCGCTGGTGCGGGAGCTGCGCGCCCTGGTGCGCTGAGGGCCGGCGGCTCAGGCGAAGAGGCCGTGCAGGTACCAGCGGCCGCTGCGGCGGTCGCGGAAGACCCAGCCGCGGCTGCCGGCCCCGTTCTCGGCGAGGTAGTAGTCGCGGGCGATGTCGCCGCCGTCCCACCAGCCGCTCTCGATCCGCTCCGGGCCGCGCCGCAGGCGCCAGCCCCGAGGCAGGCGGTCGGCGCCGGCGGGAAGCGCCGCGGGCCGGGGCAGCAGCCACAGGGGACGGGGCGCCCGCGGGCGCGCCTCCTCCCCGTCATCCTCCGAAGGGCCGGCCTCCGGGGGCAGGAGCCGCCAGGCCCGCTCGGGGCGATGATCCGCCGCAGGCCCCAGGACCTGCACCGCCCCGGGGCCGAGGCGGGCGGTGAGGCGGTCGAGGAGGACGGGCCACCCGGCGTCCCCCCGCCGCGGCGGCGCGAGGAGATCGCCGCTGCGCTCCGGCAGCGGCTCCAGGGCGGTGCAGCCCAGCGCCAGGGCGCACACCGGACGGTCGAGGCGGAGCCGGTGCAGATGCGCGCGCACCACGCCCTCGAGGTGGGCGGGATCCCTCCCGGGGGTGGCGAGGCCGACGCGCAGGCGGGTCGGTTCACCCTCGCGGTGGCAGAGGGCGAGACCGATCTCGCGCACCCCGAGGGCGCGTCCGCGCAGCAGGCCGCAGAGCTCGCCCAGCAGGCGCCGCAGGGCGAAGCGCAGGGCCTCCACATCGGCCGTCTCGGCGGGCAGCTCGATCTCGCCGTGGTAGGCGGGCGGGGGCTCGTAGGGGGCGCGCGGGTCGGGGGCCCGCCCCAGGAGGCGGTCGAGATGGTGCACGGCCGCGGGGCCGATGCGGCGGGCAAGGCCGTCGCGCGGCAGCCGCAGGCAGCCGCGCAGGTCGCGCACGCCGAGCCCGCGCAGCGCCGCCACGGCCCCCTCCGGCAGGCCGAGGCAGCCCAGGGGGAGGGGGGCGAGGCGCGCAGGCAGGAGCCGCCGGTGCAGGACCGGGGGCTCGGTGCCGAGGCGGGCCAGGGCCTCGGCCGCCGCCGGCGTGGGGGCGACGCCGATGCGGACCCGGTAGCCGAGGGCGGCCGCGCCCCCGCGGACGCGCCCGAGCAGCCCCTCGAGACCGCCCCAGATGCGGAGGCAGCCGCCGATCTCCAGCAGCACCATGGCCGCCTCGGTCTCCAGGCTCACCCGGGGGGTGAACTGCAGGCACCAGGCGGCGAGGCGGCGGCGGGCGTCCGCCTCCGCCCGTGGATCGCGCGGGCGCACGAGGAGCCCGGGGGCGAGGGCCCAGGCCGCGGCCAGGGACATCCCGGGGCGGATCCCGGTGCGGGCGGCAGCGCGGTTGCGGGCGAGGACCCGGCCACGGCCGCCCTCGCCTTCCACCACCACCAGGGGGCCCTCCTCGCCGGCGCCGCGCGCGGCCACCTCGAGGGCGAGACGGGGCAGGTGGAGGCTAAGCCAGAGCACCGCGCCGCTCCAGCACCACGGGGCCTGCCGGCCAGCGGCCGCGGCAGCGCGCGATGCGCACCTCGAGCCCGTTGCCGGCGGGGCGCAGGAGCAGGCGCAGCGCCGCCGGCGTCGGCGGGTGGTCCGGGGGCAGATGCGTGAAGCAGGGGGTGCCCCCTTCCTCGGCGGCGAGCTGCAGCCGCCGCGCCTCGCGCGGCCCCACGCACCCCGGCCACAGGAGGACCGCGCCGCAGTCCTCGCAGCGCAGCGCCTGCTCCGCCGCCCACAGGGCCTCCCGCCCCTCGGCCCGGACGAGGAGGCTGCGCCCCGGGGCGATGCCGCAGGCCGCCAGGGCCGGGGGATAGGGGAGGCGGGGCGGTCCGATCCAGAGGAGGGGCCGGCCCCACGCCGCGATGGCGGCGAGCGCCGGCATCAGCAGGCCGAGCTCGCCGATGCCGGGGGCCGCGGGGAGGATCTCCACCACCCCGCCCTGCGGCCAGCCGCCGCCCGGCAGAAGGGCATCGAGGGGCGGCCAGCCGCTGGCCAGGGCACGCCCCGCCGGGAGGCCCTGCCGTCCCCGCCAGACCCGCCCCTCGGCGATGAGTCGCTCCACCGGCATACTGTTCATATAAACAGTTTCCGGCCCGAAGGCAACCATCCCCATGCCGACCGCGGGATGGGATCATCTTATGACAAAAGATGAGAAAGTCGCCGCAAGACTTTGTGATTTCGCGGCTTCAGCCTGCCTCCGAGGCCGGCCGGACCAGCCCCTCCTCGGCCAGCCGCCGCAGCAGGGCCGCCACGTCGCCCTCGATGCGCGCCCGCCCCGCCTCCGGGAAGGCCTCGGCCAGCACCGCCGCGATCTCGGCCGCGCCCACGGGCCTCTCCAGCAGCCGCCACACCGCCGCCCCCACGGGGTCGAGCCGGTGGATGCGCCCGCCGGCGTCGTCCACCAGATAGAGGGCCTCCCCCACCGCCTCCACGGCGATGTCCGCACGCCGTACCCACCGCTCAGCCGGCACGGTCCAGCACCTCCCGCGGCGCGAGGGGGGCGAACCGTTCGGCCAGCAGCGCCGCCCCCTCGGCCGCCTCCCCGTAGCGCAGGCGGTAGCAGGGCACCGCGGCCGCCAGCCGCCGCAGCCGCAGGAAGATCCGGCTCGGCAGCGGCCCGCGGGCGAAGTTGCGAAGCAGCAGATGCTGGAGGGCGTGGTCGGCGTCGCCCTCCATCAGGGCGGGCGCCGCCCCTTCCGCGCGCTCGAGGGTGACGATGGCCGCCACCGGCCGCCGCGTGCCCCGGGGGGCGAGCCCCGCCGCGTCCAGGGCCAGGTAGCGGTAGCGCGCGCTGGTCGGACCGGGATGCGCCGCCGTCAGCGCCTGCGCCGCGGCCCCGAGGCCGGCCGGCAGGGGCAGGCGCAGGCGCGGCAGCATCCCCAGCGCCTCCACCTCGCCCGCGGGGCCGAGCGGCGCCACGTCGTCGGAGAACAGCCGTGCCCCGCGCGCCGCGAGCGCCGTCGCCAGGGTGCTCTTGCCGCTGCGGTAGGTGCTGGGGATGAGGAGGATGCCGGAGGCGGTCTCCACCGCCGCGGCGTGAAGACAGAGCCGCTCCGGGCGGGCGGCGACGTAGGCATGGACGAGGTCCACCACCAGATCGCAGACCGCGTCCACCGGATCACGGAACCGCCGCGGGGCCTCGGTCCACGGCGAGCATCGCTCGTAGGCCCCCTCGCGGTGCCGGATGGCGATGCCGGGACCGGGCGGGGTCCCCTGCACGGGTACGACGGACCAGTCGCGAAGCACCGCCCGCAGGGGCGCGATGAGCGCCCCGGCACCCCGCAGGACGAGGTGCGCAGAGAGCTCCGGTACGGCCCAGGTCTCCGGCCCGGAAGGCCGCAGAGGGGCGCGCACGTCAGCCGCGGGAGGCGCCGCCGGCGGCCTCGCCCTCGGCGCCGGATCCCCCGGAGGAGCCGCCGCTCGCCGCCTCGTGCCGCGCCCCCGAGCCTGCCGACGAGGCGCCGCCGTCCTCGCCGCCCGTGCGCTTCTTGTTGCCGGTGGAGACCCACTCGCTCTTTTCGCCGCCGCTGGAGGCGCCGCTGGCGCGGGCGTCGCTCAGGGTCAGCAGGGTGGGGGTGACGTAGGCCGCGGCGACCCCGAGGCCGAGGCGGGCGAGGGCGCGGCGGCGGCGCAGGTCGGTGGTGCGGATGTCATTGCTGCTCATGGTGCGGTCTCTCCTTCCCCGTGTGGTTCGAGCCGTGCTCGAGATTAGGAATCGCTGAAGGCAGGGGGGGATGCTAATGCAAAACGGAATGATTCGCAATAGCTGTCCAACGCCCGGGGCGAGGGCGGTGGGGGTGGTCAGAGGGGGCGGCCGCCGCGGACGACGCCGACGCCGACGCCCTCGATCTCCAGCCGCTCCCGGCGGGGGTCGACGACGATGGGCGGGAAGTCGGGGTTCTCGGAGAGGAGCACGATGCGCCCGACCTCGCGCCGCAGGCGCTTGACCGTGACCTCGTCGCCGAGGCGGGCGACCACGATCTGGCCGTCGCGGGCTTCGGGGGTGCGGTGCACGGCGAGGAGGTCGCCGTCGAGGATGCCGGCGTCGCGCATGCTCATGCCGCGCACCCGCAGGAGATAGTCGGCACGGGGCTGGAAGAGGCGGGGGTCGAGCAGGACCCGGTCCTCCACGTGCTCGGCCGCGAGGATCGGCACGCCGGCGGCGACGCGGCCCACCACCGGGATGCCCGGCCCCTCGCGGAGGCGGATCCCGCGGGAGGCGCCGGCGACGAGCTCGATGGCGCCCTTGCGGGCGAGGGCCCGCAGGTGCTCGGCGGCGGCGTTGGCGGAGCGGAAGCCGAGGGCCTGCGCGATCTCGGCCCGCGTCGGCGGCATCCCCTCACGCTCGATGTGGGCGCGGATGTAGGCCAGGACCTCGCGCTGGCGGCGCGTGAGCGGCTCTGCAGGCATGCTCCTCCCCTCCGCCGCCGGCCATGATCACCGGGCGGGGCCGGCAACGCAAGGCGGCGGGCCCGCTGCACGGGCCCGCCGCCCGGCCTAGCCTTCGCCCCCGTTGCGGGGCGTGAGGGCCGCCGCGCGCTGCTGCAGCCTGCAGCCGAAGGCGAGAAGGAAGCGCAGCGCCGACTGGGCCTCGGGATTGGCGAGCATGCGCACGGTGCCGAGGAGGCCGCCTCCCGCCGGCACCTGCACGCACTCCTCCAGGGCCTCCTCCATGGCGCGGCGGGTCTGGTGCGCCAGCTCGGCCATCTCCTCGTTGGCGAGGTTGTTGACCATCTGCTCGATGAAGACGAAGCCGCGCTCCACCATGGAGTCGGTGGCGGCGTCGCGGGCGGCGTGGACGAGCCGCACGAGATCGAACAGGGTCTGGGTGGCGCCGAGCCGGTGGAGCTCGCCGAAGGCCTGGATGGCCTCCGCCATGGCCTTGCGGTTGACCTCGTCGTTGAGGAGGTCCGCGAGCTCGCCGAGGTTGCCGAGGGCCGTGACCAGCCGCTCCACCATGCTGTCGGTGAGGGCCTCGCGGGCCCCGTGCAGCAGCCGCACGAGGTCCAGCGCCCCCTGCAGGGCGCCGAGCCGGTGCAGCTCCGTGAGCCCGTCCAGGAGGGCGTGGATCGCGGCGCGGGTCTGCTCGTCGTTGAGGCGGTCGAGGACCTCCATGGCGTTGCCCGCCGCCACCGCGGCGCGCTCCACCATGGAGTCGGTGAGGGCGTCGGTGGTCGCCCGCGCCAGCCGCTCCAGCTCCTCGCCCATCGCCGGCGGGGCCTGGGTCGTGTCGTTCATGGCTTGCCCCCCGTCACAGCAGGCCGCGGGCCGAGAGCCAGTAGAGCCGGTTGTAGGCGAGCTTGAACCAGTGGATCATCCGCGAGGGCGGCCCCGGGTTCGGCGGGGTGGTGTAGTTGAACCAGACGTAGGTGCCGGTGTCGAGGCCGGTCTCCACGAAGCAGAAGACCTTGCCGTCGTAGTTGCGCGCCCAGCGCCCCTCCTTGATCAGGGAGGTGATGTTGTCGATGACGGTGTCGGCCTCGAAGTGGGCGGTGGAGCCGGCCTTGGAGATGGGGATGTTGGTGGTGTCGCCCACCACGAAGACGTCGGTGGAGCCCTCGCGGTGCAGGGTCTTCGGGTTGGTCGGGACCCAGCCGCCCTTGCCGAGACCGGAGTCGTCGATCACCTGCGCGCCCTGGTGGGGCGGGATGGTGATGAGCAGGTCGTAGGGCAGGGTGACCCCCTCCTCGGAGGTGATGGTCTTCTTCTCCGGATCCACCTCCTTGGTGTTGAAGAAGGTCTCGTACTTCACCCCGAGGCGGTCGAACTCGGGCTTGGCCCAGTTGGCGACGGGCTCGAGGGCGTGCAGCCGCCCGATGGGGTAGGTGTAGGTGATCTCGGTCTTGTCCAGCACCCCCTTGGCGGCCAGGAACTCGCGCAGCATGAAGACCACCTCCAGCGGCGCCACCGGGCACTTGTGGGGGGCGTTGACGTTGACCACCACCTTGCCGCCCTCGAATTCGGCCAGCGCATCACGCAGCTTGCGCGCACCGTCGAGGTCGTAGAACCAGTGCGCGCCCTCGGCCATGCCGGGGATGTTCTGGGGCATGATGCGCGAGCCGGTGGCGATGACCAGGTAGTCGTAGCCGTAGGTCTTGCCGGACTCGGTGGTGACCTTCTTGCCCTCGACGTCGATGCGGGTCGCGGGATCGACGAAGAAGTGCACGAGGCGGTTGAGGACCTCGCGCTCCGGACGGAAGAGCTCCGACTCGCGGATGCGGCCGAAGGGGACGTAGAGCAGCCCCGGCTGGTACATGTGGGTGTCGGTGGCGCCGAGGACGGTGATGTTGACCGCGCCCGAGCGCAGCTCCGGGGCGAGCTGGCGGGCGAGGCCGTTGGCGACGATGGTGCCGGCGAGTCCCCCGCCGACGATGAGGACGGTCTTGGCCATGCCGGTTCCTCCTCCCTTGTCGATGCCGGGCGCCTTGCGCGCCCCATCCTCCCGAGACGTGCAGGGGATCGCCTCCCCTGCGTACGGTCACCCCGCCGTCGAGCGGGGCGATGAACCTGGATTCTTGTCGTTTTCGTCGCCGGCGTCCCATGCGGCCGGGGGCATCGCATCCGCGGCCGTCCGGCGCGGCTACTTCGTCTTCTCGACCACGATGCTCCAGTAGCCGTCCTTCTCCTCGATGCCCACGAGCCTGTGGCCCACCTTGGCCACCCACTCGGGGATGTCGTTGGCCGAGCCCTTGTCGGAGGAGAGGACCTCGATCTCGTCACCCACCTCGGCCAGCTTGATGGCGGCGATGAGCTCCATCAGGGGACCGGGGCAGAAGGCCCCGCGGGCGTCGATGGTCTGTCGCTGTCCCATGGTGTCCGCATGCCTCCCGTCACAGGGTGATGAGCTCGCCCTGCTCGGCGTCGCTCAGGAACTTGGTCAGGCCCAGCGCGCCGTCGAACAGATCCGGCACCAGGCGGTCCAGCTCCCAGCCCAGCACGTCGAGGGCCATGGAGCAGGCATACATCTGCATCTCCCCGAGCATCTTGCCCTGCTGGAAGAGCTCGATGGCGTCCGGCGCCTTCTTCTCCAGCATCAGGCGCGAGAAGGTCCCGCCCTGGTAGCGCTCCTCGGGGCTGCGGTCGCGCTCGAAGACCGGGACCGCGTTCATGCTCACGAAGACCTGCGCGGGACGGCCGGAGACCGCGGCCACAGAGGCCATCATGGCGGCCATCTGCACCTTTTCGTGCTCGCCGGAGCAGAGGAGGATGTAGAGGGGCTTGCCGTCCATGCCGCTCACTCCCGGGTCATGTCCGTCTGGACAGCGAACCTACGGACCGGGTGTGTCTGACACAATATCCCTTCGGGTCAGGCAGGTGAAGCCCCGGCGCCGGCGAGGTGGCGGCTCCAGAGCAGCGCCGCCCCGGCCACACCGGCCGGCATGGCCACGATGTTGACCAGCGGCAGGGCGTAGAGGCCGTAGGCCACGAGCCCGAAGCCCCAGGCCGCGGCGCGATGGCGGCGGAGCACGTCCCGGATCTCGTCCACCCCCATGCCCTCGTTGGAGAGGGGGTAGTCCAGGTGCTCGAAGGCGCTCGCCCACCCGGCGTAGAGCAGCCACAGGAACGGTGCCGCCACCTGCAGCCCCGGGATCACGAACAGGAGCAGGAAGGGCAGCGCCCGCACGCCGAGGTAGAGCAGCTTGCGCGTCTCCTCCCAGGGGGCCTTGACCAGGCCGCGCAGGTCCGTCGGGCCCGCCGGCGGGGGGCGGCCGCAGGCGCGGGCCACCTCCGCGGCGAGCCGCGCGTTGAAGGGCGCACCCACCACGTTGGCGAGCACGCCGAAGCCGGCCGCCCCGAGGAGGAGGGCCGGGATCACCGCCAGCAGCCACACCAGCCACTCCACCGCGCCCGCGCCCCAGGCGAGCCAGGCGGGGAGCCAGGCGGATGCGGCCTCGGCCGCCGCCTGCGCCTGTGCGCCGATGACCCCGAACAGCCACCACATCCCCCCGCCCACCACGACGAGGGAGATGGCGAGGGGCGCCGCCACCCAGCGCCGCAGCCCCGGGCGTGCGATCCAGCGAAACCCGGCGAGGGCGCAGGAGGCCCCCGTCAGCATCCCTCCGGCGGCGGTCATGCCTCGCCGCCGCCAAGGTCCGCGTTTCGCCGGATCTGCTCGCGCACGGTGCCGACGTAGTCGGCGAGGGCCAGCAGAGCGGCGATGGCGAGCACGACCCAGAGCGGCACCGAGTGGACGCGGTAGGCGTAGTAGCCGACGAAGAGGAGGAAGAGTCCCACCCCCACCAGTCCGGCGATCACGTCCCGCATGGCGTCGTCTCCTCCGTCGTGGCGGCGAGCCGGCCCTCGAGCCAGCGCGCCGCGCGCAGCAGCCGCACGTCGTCGCCCCGCGGCGCGATGAGCTGCACCCCCATGGGCAGCCCATCGGGGCCCGTCATCGCCGGCAGCACCACCACTGGCATCCCGAGCAGGGTCCATGGTGCGGCGAAGGGGGCGTCGAGGGGCTGCTCCTGCCGCGGCGGCGCCTCGCCCGCCGCGGCCGGGGCCACGAGGACATCATACTCGTCGAAGGCCTCGCGCACGATGCGGTAGAGGGCGGCGGCCTCGCCCGCCGCCCGCAGGTAGTCCACGGCGGCGTGGCGGCGGCCGCGCGCGACGAGCTCGGCAAGCGCCGGCGAGACCCGGCCGCGGCCGACCTCCTCCTCGAGGCGCAGGGCGAGGTCGGCCTCGAGGACCAGGCGGGCCTGCGCCGCCGCCTCGCGGAAGCGGCCGCCGAGGCCGATGCGGCCGGCCTCCCCGCCGAGCATCTCGGCCAGCGCCGCGAGCCCCTCCGCCGCGGCGGGCCCGGGCCGCATCCACTCCGGCCCCTCCACGAGACCGAACCGGGGCGGCAGCGGGGGCGGGCGCAGCGCCTCCTCGGCCAGGGCCGGGCGGGCGAGGGGGCGGGTGTCCGGGTCCTCGGGGTCGTCGCCGAGGAGCGGCCCGGCGACGAGCGCGAGATCCTCCACCGCGGCGGCCAGCACCGCCACCCCATCGAGCAGCCGCGAGCGGCGCAGCATCCCGGGACGCGGGATCCAGCCGCGGCTCGGCCGGTAGGCGTGGACCCCGCACCAGGCCGCGGCGGGGACGACGGAGCCTGCGCAGTCGGCGACCAGCGCCGCCGGGGCCATGCCCGCGGCGAGCGCCGCGGCGGCGCCGCCGGGCCCCATGCCCACCGCCCGCGCCGCGTCCAGGGGGTGGCGGGTGGGCGGCGGCAGGCCGCAGCCGAGCTCGGCGGTGGCGGCCTTGCCGAGGAGCACGGCCCCCGCGGCACGCAGCGCCCGCACCGCCCAGGCGTCCTCGAGCGGGCGGCGCCCCTCGTGCAGGGGCGAGCCGTCGCCGGTGGGCATGTCGGCGGTGTCGAAGACGTCCTCCACCGCCACCGGCAGCCCGTGGAGGGGGCCGAGGGGGCGCCCCTCCCGGCGCAGCTCGTCGCAGATCGCCGCCTGCCGCCGCACGTGGCCGGGGTCGTGGAAGGCCCACGCGCCGATGGCGGCCTCCCGCGCGGCGACGGCCTCGAGGCACTGCCCGGCGAGCTCGGCGGCGTCCAGGGCGCCTTCCCGCAGGGCCGCGACGAGCACGGCGGCCGGGCCGCGGCGGTGCGGCGCGGTCTCAGCGTCCATAGACATAGTTCGGCAGCCAGAGGGCGATGTCGGGGAAGTTGTAGAGCAGCACCATCGCCAGGACGACGATGAAGAGGAAGGGGAACGAGCCCTTGAAGATGTCCACGAGCTGGACCTCGGGCGGCGAGACCCCCTTGAGGTAGTAGGCGGCCATGGCCATGGGCGGGGTCATGAAGGAGGTCTGCAGGTTCAGGGCCACGAGGATGCCGAAGAAGAGGGGATCGACGCCGAAGGGCTCCAACAGCGGCAGGAAGATGGGCACGAAGATGATGATGATCTCGCTCCACTCCAGCGGCCAGCCCAGGAGGAAGATGATCACCTGGGCGAGGATCAGGAACATCACCGGGGAGAGGTTCAGGCCGAGGACGAACTCCTTGATGATCTCGTGTCCGCCGAGGTAGGAGAAGACCGAGGAGAAGGTCCAGGAGCCGACGAAGAGCCAGCACACCATGGCGGAGGTGCGCACGGTGAGATAGACCGAGCTCTTGAGCATCTCCCAGTCGAGGGTGCGGTAGGCGGCGGCGAGGAGCAGGCCGCCGAAGGCGCCCAGCGAGGCCGCCTCCGTGGGCGTGGCGAGGCCGAAGAGGATCGCCCCCAGCACGGCCAGGATCAGCACCGCCAGCGGCACGAAGGAGGTGAGCATCATCCACAGGACCTGCCGCATGGGCATCTCCGTGGCCTCCTTCGGCGGCTTGGGGGCGAGCCTCGGATTGAGCAGGGCGCGGCCCATGACGTAGATCATGTAGAGACCGGCGAGCAGCAGCCCCGGGAAGAAGGCGGCGGCGTAGGCCTGGACGATGGAGACCCCGGCGGTGGCGGCGTAGAGGATCAGCATGATGCTCGGCGGGATGAGGATGCCGAGGCAGCCGCCGGCGCAGATCACGCCGGCCGCGAACTGGCGGTCATAGCCCGCCTTGAGGAGGGCGGGAAAGGCGAGCAGCCCCATCAGCGTCACCACGGCGCCGATGATGCCCACGGCGGTGGCGAAGATGGCGCAGGTGCCGAGGGCCGCCACGGCCATGGAGGCCGGGACCCTGCGCGCGGCGATGTTGAGGCTGAAGAAGAGCTTGTCGACGATGTTGGCGCGCTCGACGATGTAGCCCATGAAGAGGAACAGGGGCACGGCGACGAGGACGTCGTTGGAGATCACCGAGTAGGTCTGGTTGACGGTGAGGTCGAAGATGGTGTTCTCGAAGAAGGGGACGTCCGGGCTGTAGTAGGCGTAGAAGCCGAAGCCGATGCCCATCGCCAGCAGCGTGAAGGCGATGGGGAAGCCGAGCAGGATGGTGGCGACGAGGAGGGCGAGCATCAGCATCGCGACCTGCGGATCGCTCATCGCCGCGCCTCCCCGTCGGTGCCCTCCCCGGCGTCCAGGTGCAACCCGTGCTCGAGGGCCCGCTCGCGCTGGGCGAGCAGGGCCACCTCCGTCTCCTCCACGTCGTGCAGCCGCTCCGGCCAGCGCCCGCTGCGGATGCACATCAGGCAGCGGATCACCTCCGCGATCCCCTGCAGGAAGAGGAACATGGCCCCCACCGGGAGGACCGTCTTCAGGGGCGAGATGGGGACCCCGGCGGGGGAGTTGATGCTGACCTCGCCGCGCGGCCCCTGCGGCCCGTAGGGCATGTAGCTCCAGGACTCGCCCGCATAGTCCCACCCGGCCACCACCAGCGCCGCCACCGCCGGGAAGAAGAAGAGGAAGTAGAGGACGAGGTCGACGCCCGCCTGCACCCGCCGCGGCCACAGCCGGTAGATGACGTCGCCGCGGACGTGGGCGTTGCGCGCCAGGGTGTAGGCGCCGCCCATCATGATCAGCGCCCCGTAGGTGGTGTAGCTCATGTCGAACGCCCAGTCCGTGGGGTTGCGGAAGGCGTAGCGGACGAAGACGTCGTAGCTCGTGCCCAGGGTGCCGATCAGGAGCGACCAAGCGAAGGCCTTGCCCACCCAGGTGCTGAGGCCGTCGATGAAGAGCAGCAGGCGGTCCATGGATCCTCCGGTGCGGATCTGCGCGCGCGCTCGCACCGGGGCGGCGGCGCCCCGGTGCGCGGGCGGGCGGTGCGCCCGCCCGCTCGCCTCATCAGAAGCCGAGCTCGCCGGGGAAGTAGTGCTCGAAGGCGAGCTTGTAGTCGGCCTGGTTCATGAGGTCGTAGAAGGCCACGCGGTGGGCGAAGGCCCGCTGCGACTCCACCACCTTGCGGAAGAAGGGGTCCTGCATCAGCTGCTCGAGGACCCGGTCCCAGGCCTTGAGCTGCTCCTCCAGCACCGACTGCGGCGTGCGGTAGACCTTGACCCCGTGCTGCCGGATCAGGGTCTGCAGGTCGCGCGAGTAGCTGTCCATGGCGAGGTTGAAGTTGGCGGTGCTCGCCGCCTCCGCGGCATAGCGCAGGATGGCCTGGAACTCCTTGGGCAGCGACTCGAACTTGCGCTTGTTGAAGATGATCTCGAAGAACTCCGCGGCCTGGTGGTAGCTGCCCATCATGTAGACCTTGGACACGTCCTGCGCGCCGAAGCGCATGTCCGAGGTCGGGTTGTTGTACTCGAAGGCCTCGATCACGCCGCGCTCCAGGGCCGGGATGATCTCGCCGCCCGGAAGCTGCGTCACCTTCACCCCCATCGCCGCCATGATGTCGGTGGCCAGGCCCACGGTGCGGTACTTCAGGCCCCGCAGCTGCTCCGGCCCCGTGATCCGCTCCTTGAACCAGCCCAGCGGCTGCGTCGGCATGGGCATGGCGAAGAAGCCGACCAGATTGAGCTTGAGGACCTTCTGCAGGAGCTCGTGGTAGAGCTCGAGGCCGCCGCCGTTGTAGATCCAGGCCAGGGTGTGGTGGGCGTTCTGGCCGAAGACGGGACCGGTGCCGAAGAGGGAGGCGGCCTTGTGCTTGCCGTACCAGTAGGCCGCCACCTGATGGCCCGCGTCGAGGATGCCCTTGTGCACCGCGTCCTGCACCTGGAACGACTTCACCACCGCGCCGGAGACCAAGTAGTCGATCTTGAGCCGGCCGCCGGACATCTCGTTGACGCGGTCCACGTACTGCATGGCCATGTCGTTGAAGATGTCCTTCGCCCCCCAGGCCCCCTGCATCTTCAGGGTGACGGTCTGGGCGCGGGAGATCATGGGAAAGCCCAGGGTCGCCGCACCCGCGGTGGCGGCGCCCGCCTTGAGGAAGCGGCGCCGGCCGCCGTCGGTCCGCGCTTCCGCCTTGTTCGGGGTCTGCCCGCTGGTCATGGGTCCTCCTCCTTCTATTTGGTAGTGGCTCGCCGGTGCCCTTGTCCCTGGGCGCTGCGACGGGGCGCCGCAGCCTTCCACAAATCGGAAGTGTAGATCACCATGCGGTAGACGCGAGGGGCGAGGCTGGTGGTCGTCGCCGCCCGGTGCTACACCTGAGCAAGGGTAGACGACGTCCGGGGGAGCGCATGGAGCAGGTGGTCCCCGAGGCGCCGCTGGAGCCGGCCTGCGCCCTCGCGCCGGCCCTGGGGGCGGAGCTTGCCGCGTACGCCGCGTGGTGGCGCGAGGAGGGCGAGGCCCTCTCGTGCGCCGTCGACCGCGCCGGCACCCCTTGGCTTCGGACCTGGGACCGGCAGGGGCGGCGCGAGGACGGGGTGCTGTGGAGCGGCGGTCGTGACCGCCTCCTGCACCGCGGCTACGCCGCCGGTGTCGTCTCGCGGGCGCTCGCCGGCGCGGGGCTGGGGCCCTTCTTCGCCCTCGGCTGGATCACCGCCTATCATGACCCCGGCCTCTACTGCCCCTACACCGTCTCCCTCGCCACGGCCCTCGCCCTCGAGAAGTACGGCGATCCGGCATGGGCCGCACCGCTCCTCGATCCCTTCCGCGACCCCGCCTCGGGCTGGGAGGGGGCGACCTGGATGACGGAGCGGGCAGGGGGGTCGGACCTCGGCGCCGGGGTCGAGACCGTCGCTGCACCCGAGGGTGGGGCCTGGCGGCTCACGGGGGAGAAGTACTTCGCGAGCAACGTCGGCGCCGACGTCGCGGTGGTCGCGGCGCGTCCGGCCGGCGCCCCTCCGGGGGTGCGGGGGCTCGGCCTCTTCGCGGTGCCGCGCCGGCGCCCCGACGGCGGCCTCAACTACCGGGTGCGCCGCCTCAAGGACAAGATCGGGACGCGCTCCGTCGCCACCGGGGAGGTGCTGCTGGAGGGCGCCGTCGGCTGGTCCCTGGGCGGTCCGGGGGAGGGGATCTACCGCATCCTCGAGGTCCTGAACCTGTCCCGGGTGGCCAACGCGGTGGCCGCCGCCGCCCTCGCCCGCAGGGCCCTCGACGAGGCCACGGCCTATGCCCGCGTCCGGGTGGTCTTCGGCCGGCCGCTGGCCAGGCACCCCCTCTTCGCCGCCGAGGCGCGGAGCATGGCGGCGGCGGTGGACGGCGCCGTGGCCCTCGCCCTCGAGGCCGCGCGCTGCCTGGATGCGGTCTGGCGCGTGCGCCCGCCCTACGACGACGCCTATCACCGCTTCCGGCTCCTCGCCCACCTCGCCAAGTACCACACCGCGGAGGTCGCGGTGGCGGCGGCGCGCTGGGCCATGGAGGCCCACGGCGGCCTCGGCATGCTCGCCGAGCAGGGCGTCGAGCGCCTGCTGCGGGAGGCCCTGATCCTCGCCACCTGGGAGGGGACCCCCCACCGCCAGGCCCTCGACGGCATCGAGGTCTGCCAGCGCAAGGGCGCGCACCGCCTCCTCGCGGCCCACCTCGCCCCGCGGCTGCGGCGGGGCGAGGCGGAGCGCATCCTCCGCCCCGTCGAGCGGCTGCTGGCGGGGGCGGAGCCGGAGGCGCGGGCCCGTGCCGTGTTCGCGGCCCTGGCGCGGCGCGTCGCCGCGGTCCTCGCCCGCGGGGCCTGAGCCCGGCCGCGCCTCACGCGGCGAGGAAGGGGAGGAGGACCTCCGCCACCGCCTGCGGCCGTTCCATGTGCAGATGGTGCCCCCCGGGCAGGAGCTCGAGGCGCAGGTCGCGCAGGCACGCCATGCGCGCGCGGGTCGCGGCGCGGCCGGCGAGCAGGCCGTCGCGGCCGAGGATCAGGAGGGTGGGGGCGGCGATGGCGCGCAGAAAGGCGCGCACCTGCGCCTCCGTCAGATAGATCGGGGAGCGGAAGGTGAGGCGCGGGTCGGAGCGCCAGGTGACGCGCCCGTCGCGGTCGCGCCGCGTGCCGCGTGCGGCGAGCAGCCGCGCCGCCTGCAGTGAGAGACCGCCGGCGCGGGCGCGCGCCGCGGCCGCCTCGTCGAGGCTCGCATGGCGCGGCCTGCGCTCGGGGTCGTGGCGCCGCATCTGCGCCACCGCCGTGCGCAAGCGCCCGGGCTCCTCCCGCGGGCGGCCGCTGGTGGGCCCCAGGCCCTCGACGAGGGCGAGGCGGCGGACGCGTTCCGGTGCCGCGGCGGCGACGAAGGCCGCCACCGAGGCCCCGAGGGAGTGCCCGAGCAGCGCCACCTCCTCGAGCCCCAGTGCGTCCAGGGCGTCCACCACGTCCTGGACGAAGTCCACGAAGTGGTAGGGCAGGCCCGGCGGGCGGTGGGCCGAGTGGCCGTGGCCGGGAAGCTCCAGGGCCACCAGCCGCAGCCGTCCCGCGAGATGCCGCGCCAGCGGCTCGAACGAGGCCGCGTTGTCGAGCCAGCCGTGCACCGCCAGCACCACCGGCAGCCCGGGCTCGCCCCAGGCCAGTGCCGCAAGGCGCAGCCCCCGGGTCTCCACCCACAGCTCCTCGTGCGGCATGCCTCCTCCGTTTTTCCCGTCGCGACGGGCCGATATAGTATTCCGCCGGCCCCGGATCGGCCGCCGCCGACCGCAGAGAAGCACAAGAACCGCCCGGGTGAGGGGGCCGGCACCCGCACCAGGGGAGACCGTCCGCATGCTGCCGCTGCGCGAGCACCCCCAGCGCCGCGCCCTCGCGCGCGAGGCCCACGCCCGCCCGTACGAGAGCCTGCAGGCGCCGGTGCGCGTCTCCCACCTCGCCCTGGTCACGGGGGAGGGCGGGGCCGGCGCCGACCACGCCCACCTGAGCACCCTCTGCGAGGCCGAGGGCGTGCCCACGCCGCCGCGCGAGGCGAAGCACCACGCCGTGGATCTCGGCTGGGGGCGCCTGCGCTGGGAGCGCCACACCGAGTTCTCCACCTACACCTTCATCGTCCGCGGCGGCTTCCGCGATCCCTTCGGCGAGCCGCCCCTCGCCGCCGTGCCCCGGGACTGGCTCGCGGGCCTTCCGGGCGAGCTCCTGGTCGCCCTCCACCTCGCCATGCGCCCGCGCACGGCGCCGGTCCCCACCCTCGAGGAGCTCGGCGAGCATCTCGCCCCCACCGCCATCGCCGGCAGCCGCGTCGCCGGCGGTGCCGCCTACGTCTGGAGCGACTTCCGCCTCCATGCCGACGGCTTCGGCCGCATCCTGGTGCACGACCGCGGGCTGCGGGGCCGCCAGGCCGGGCGCCTCGTCCAGCGGCTGCTCGAGATCGAGACCTACCGCATGATGGCGCTGCTGGCCCTGCCGCTCGCCCGCACCCACGGCCCGGCCCTCGCCGAGCTCGACGGGCGCCTCGCCGAGGTCACCGCCCGGCTCGCCTCGCCGGGCAGTCTCGAGGACGAGCGGGCGCTGCTCACCGACCTCACCGCCATGGCCGCCGCGGTGGAACGGATCGGCGCCGAGACCGCCTACCGCTTCGGTGCCGCCGCCGCCTATCACGACCTCGTGCGCCGGCGCATCGCCGAGCTGCGCGAGGAGCGCATCCCGGGCCTGCAGACCATCGAGGAGTTCATGACCCGCCGCCTCGAGCCCGCCATGGCCACCTGCCGCTCGGTGAACGCGCGGCGCGAGGAGATCGCCGAGCGCATCGCCCGCGCCGCCAACCTCCTGCGCACCCGCATCGACATCGCGCTGGAGGAGCAGAACCGCGATCTGCTGGCCTCCATGGACCGGCGGGCGCGCCTGCAGCTCAGACTGCAGGAGACCGTCGAGGGGCTCTCCGTGGTGGTGCTCAGCTACTACCTCGTGAGCCTCGTGGGCTACGCCGCCAAGGCGGCCAAGGCCGCGGGCCTGCCCCTGGATCCCGCCCTCGCCACGGGGTTCGCGATCCCCGTGGTGGTGGGCGCCGTGGGGTGGGGCATCCAGCGCATGCGCAGGCGCCTCATGCGCGAGGAAGGCCGGCGCCATCCCTGAGCCGCCGCGCGGCCCCGGGCCTTCCGGGGTGCTTGCAGGGCCCCGGGGTGCTTGCAGGGCCGCGCGCGCCATCACCGGCGAACTTTACATAATTGACATTATGCGCAATGCACGGGATGCGCCCGGCGCCGTGCCTTCCGTTCCCGCGCCTAGCCGGCCTCGTCGCGCGGGCCGCCGCTCGCGTGGGCGAGCGCCTCGATCAGCGGGCACGCCGGGGAGCGGCCGGCGCGGCACTGGGCGAGCATGGCGTCGAGGACGGTCTCCATGCGCCGCAGGTCGGCGATGCGTCGGCGGACGTCGTGCAGGTGCCGCTCGGCGAGGGCCTGCACGGCGGCGCAGTCGGGCCGCGCCTCGTCGGCGATGGCGAGGAGCCCGCGGATCTCGTCGAGGGAGAAGCCGAGCTCGCGGGCGCGGCGGATGAAGGTCAGGCGCGCGCGCGCGGCGGCGTCGTAGAGGCGGTGCCCGCCCTCGGTGCGGCTGCGGGGCGCAAGCAGCCCGAGACGCTCGTAGTAGCGGATGGTCTCGACGCGGACGCCGGTGGCGCGGCCCAGCGCGCCGATGCTGAGGAGCCCGCGGGGATCTGCGCCCATGCCGCCCCCTTGAACCTGTAGTCGCTACAGGTCCTATCCTGCCTGCACGTGGGGTGAAGAGGCAAACCGGAGGCGGCGTTCATGGCGGCGACGAACGAAGGGCTCGAGGCGCGGCCGCAGGCCGCGGCCGGCGACCGCGGGGCGCGGGTGGCGGCGGCGGGCAGCGTCCTGGGGGCGGTGGCGGCCTCCTCCTGCTGCATCGTGCCGCTGGTGCTCTTCAGCCTCGGGGCGACCGGGGCCTGGATCGGCAACCTCACCGCGCTCGCACCCTATCAGCCGTATTTCGTCGCCGCCACGGTGCTGTTCCTGGGCCTCGGTTTCTGGCGTGTGTACCGGCGTCCGGCCTGTGCCGGCGGGGGCTGCGCGCCGGCGCGGCGCAGCCCCTGGGTGGTGGGGGCGCTGTGGGCGGCGACGGTGCTCACCGCGGCGGCCCTGGCCTTCCCCTACGTGGCGCCGCTGTGGCTGGAGGGCTGAGGAGATGGACGGACGGCGGAAACGGGTGGGACGGCTGGCGCTGGGGCTGTGCCTGGTCGTGGCGCTGGGGCTTGCGTGGAGCGCGCAGGCGGCGCTGCGGACGGTGACGCTGGCGGTGGAGGGCATGACCTGCCCGAGCTGCCCCTACATCGTGCGCAGGACGCTGGAGCGGGTGCCCGGCGTGCGGGAGGTGCGGGTCTCCTACGCGGAGCGCAAGGCGGTGGTGACCTACGACGACGCGAGGGCGCGGGTGGAGGATCTCACGGCGGCGACGGCGGCCATGGGCTACCCCGCCCGCCCCCTGACCGGGACGCGGCCCTGAGGGCCGGCAGGATGCGAGAAACGACCGCAATGAACGACCGCAAGCTACTGAAATGGGGTTCCGCAGGGACCATCATCGCGGCGATCTGCTGCTTCACCCCGGCCCTGCTGATCCTGCTGCCGGCGCTGGGCCTTGCGGCCTGGCTGGCCTGGGCGGACTACGTCCTGTGGCCGATGCTGATCGTCTCCGCGGGGGTGACGCTGTTTGCGTGGCTGCGGATGCGGCGGCGCCGGGCGTGTGGGGTGCCGGAGGCCGGGCGATGAGCGGCCCGACGGTGGCCGTCATCGGCTCGGGGGCGGCGGCCTTCGCCGCCGCCATCCGGGCCTCGGAGCGGGGTGCGCGGGTGGTGATGATCGAGCGCGGCACCCTCGGGGGCACCTGCGTCAACGTCGGCTGCGTGCCCTCCAAGATCCTGCTGCGGGCGGCGGAGGTGGCCCACCTGCAGGCGGCCCACCCCTTCGCGGGGCTCGGTCGGTACGCCCCGGCGCTGGACCGCAGGGCCCTGGCCGGGCAGATGGCCGCGCGCGTGGAGGCGCTGCGGGAGGCCAAGTACGAGGCGGTCCTCGCGTCGCTGCCGGGGGTGACCTTCCTGCAGGGCGAGGCCCGCTTCGAGGATGCCCACATTCTGCGCGTGGCGCGGGCGGACGGGGGCGTCGACCGCCTGCGTCCGGACGCGGTGCTGGTGGCCACGGGGGCGCGGCCCGCCCTGCCCCCCGTCGCGGGGCTCGCCGAGACCCCCTACTGGACCTCCACGGAGGCGCTCGCGAGCGAGGAGACGCCGCCGCGCCTGGCGGTGCTCGGGAGCTCCGCGGTCGCCCTGGAGCTTGCGCAGGCCTTCGCCCGCCTCGGCTCGCGGGTGACGGTGCTGGCACGGGGACGGCTGCTCTCGCGGGAGGCCGAGGACGTGGGCGCGGCGCTCGCCGAGGCCTTCCGGGCGGAGGGCATCGAGGTCCGCACCGGGGCCCGGATCGAGGCCGTGGCCTGGGACGACGGGCGGTTCCGCATCGTCGCCGGGGACGGCGTGGTGGAGGCCGAGCGCCTGCTGGTGGCCACCGGGCGCCGGCCCAACACCGACGGGTTGGGCCTCGAGGAGGCGGGAGTGGCGGTGGAGGCGAACGGCGCGATCCGGGTCGACGAGCGGCTGCGCACCACCCGGCCCCACGTCTTCGCCGCCGGCGACTGCACCCCCCTGCCCCAGCTCGTCTACGTGGCGGCGGCGGCGGGCAGCCGCGCGGGCGAGAACATGACCGGTGGCGACGCGGTGCTGGATCTCTCGGTGCTGCCGTGGGTGATCTTCACCGAGCCGCAGGTGGCGGCGGTGGGCCTCGACCAGGCCGCGGCGGAGCGGCGCGGGATCGCGGTGGAGGTGCGCACGCTGCCGCTCGCCGAGGTGCCGCGGGCGCTGGCGAACTTCGAGACCCACGGCTTCGTGCGCATCGTCGCCGAGGCGGGGAGCCTGCGCATCCTGGGCGTGCAGGCGGTGGCGCCGCACGCCGGCGAGCTCATCGAGGCGGCGGCGCTGGCGATCCGGGCCGGGATGACGGTGGACGCCCTCGCGGGCGAGCTCTTCCCCTACCTCACCTGGACCGAGGCGCTCAAGCTCTGCGCCCAGACCTTCCGCCGCGACGTGGCGAAGCTCTCCTGCTGCGCCGCCTGAGAGGGGTGCGGCCCGTTTGCGCGGGCCGCCGCGCCCGCCGATACTGGGCCCATGAGCTGGTGGGCGGAGGAGTTCGCGGACCTCGAGGTGGTGCACCTCAACCACGCCGCGGTGGCGCCGTGGCCGCGGCGCACGGCGCAGGCGGTGGCGCGCTTCGCGGCCGAGAACGCGCGCCGCGGCAGCCTCGCCTACCGCGAGTGGCTCGCCGTGGAGGCGCGCCTGCGCGCGCGCCTGGCGCGGCTCGTGGGCGCGCCGGACCCCGCCGACATCGCGCTGGTGAAGAACACCTCCGAGGCCCTCTCCTTCGTTGCCTGGGGGCTCGACTGGCGCCCGGGTGACCGCGTGGTCACGGCGCGCGAGGAGTTCCCTTCCAACCGGGTGGTATGGCAGTCCCTGGCGCGCCTCGGCGTCGAGACCGTGCTCGTGCCCCTCGCCGAGGCCGTGGATCCGGAGGCGGCGCTGCTTGCGGCCGCGGCCCACCCGCGGGTGCGGCTCCTCGCGGTGAGCGCGGTGCAGTACGCCGACGGGCTGCGCCTCGACCTCGGCCGCCTCGGCGCCTGGTGCCGCGCCCACGGGCGGCTGTTCTGCGTCGATGCGATCCAGGCCGTGGGCGCCGTGGCGGTGGACGTGGTCCGCGACGACATCGACTTCCTCGCCGCCGACGGGCACAAGTGGATGCTGGGTCCGGAGGGCATCGGGGTCTTCTACTGCCGGGCGGCGCTGCGCGAGGCCCTGGCGCTGCACGAGTACGGCTGGCACATGCTGGCCCGCCGCGACGACTTCGAGGCCCTCGCCTGGGAGGTCGCCGCCGACGCCACGCGCTTCGAGTGCGGCAGCCCCAACATGGTGGGCATCCACGGCCTCGAGGCCAGCCTGTCGCTGCTGGAGGCGGTGGGGATGGCGGAGGTGGAGCGGCGCATCCAGGAGGCGGTGGCGGTCCTGTGCGAGGGGGCGCGGCAGGCGGGCTGGCGGCCGGTGCGCGTCCCGCGCCCGGACCTGCCCTCGGGGATCCTCGCCCTGCGCCATCCGCGCGGCGACGAGGCGGCGCGGCTGCAGGCGCTGCGCGCACGCGGGGTGTTCGCGGCGCACCGCGCCGGGGCGCTGCGCCTCTCGCCCCACTTCCACCTGGACGAGGCGCGCCTGGGGCGGGCGGTCGCGGCGCTGGAGGCGACGGCCCGCCCGTGACCGCGGGCGCGATGTAAACCCGGGCCCGCTCCGGCCGGTCTATGTTTTCAGGGAAGGTGATGGGAGGCGTGCGAAATCGATGATCGGCTGGCTGCGCGTGCGCGTGATCCGCTGGCTCAACGAGGAGAGGCCCCCGCAGCCCTTCCCGCCCTGCGACTTCGAGCGCCTCTCCTACGAGATCCGCCCCGGCGACGTCCTGCTGGTGGAGGGGCGCACGCGCGTCGCCGAGGTGATCAAGGTCATCACCCAGAGCCGCTGGTCCCACGCCGCCCTCTACATCGGCCGGCTCTACGACATCGAGGATCCGGACGTGCGCGAGCGGCTGCTGCGTCACCATGCGTGCGATCCGGACGAGCAGCTCGTGGTGGAGGCGCTGCTCGGGCACGGCACGGTGGTCTCGCCGCTCGCCAAGTACCGTCACGACAACCTGCGCATCTGCCGGCCGCGGGGGCTGTCGCCCGCGGACGCGCAGAAGGTCATCGCCTTCGCGGTCTCGCGCCTCGGCACCGCCTACGACACCCGCCAGATCCTCGACCTCGCCCGCTTCCTCTTCCCGTGGACGCTGATGCCGCGGCGCTGGCGCTCGAGTCTGTTCCAGCACAACGCCGGCGGCGCCACGCGCACCGTGTGCTCGACCATGCTCGCCGAGGCCTTCGCCGAGGTGCAGTTCCCGGTCCTGCCCTTCGTCGCCCGCGACGCCGACGGGCGGCTGCGTCTGCTGCGGCGCAATCCGAAGCTCTTCACGCCCAGCGACTTCGACTACTCGCCCTACTTCGAGATCATCAAGTACCCGATGCTGGGGATCGACGACGTCGGCCTCTACCGGCGCCTGCCCTGGGGGGCCGAGGGCATCGTCTGCAACGAGGACGTGCTGGACTGCGCCGAGCTGCTGGACCCGGAGGACAGCGCCCGCCTCGCCCAGGCCACGGCCCAGGCCCTGGAGGCCGACCGCGGCGACGAGGCGGCCGGCTGAGCCGGCCCTCAGGCGCTGCGCCGCGCCGGATCCCCGCCCGCCGGCGGCTCCTCCACCTCCCCGGGCGTGTTGTGCTCCACCCAGCGCTCGCCGTCCGGGAGGCGCTCCTTCTTCCAGAACGGGGCGCGGGACTTGAGCTCCTCGATGAGGTGGCGGCAGGCGGCGAGGGCGTGGGCACGGTGCGCCGCCCACACCCCCACCACCACGATGGGATCGCCCGGGCGCAGCTCGCCCACACGATGGACGACGAGGGCGTCGTCGATGGCCCAGCGTGCCCGCGCCTCGGCCACCAGCCGCTCGAGGTAGCGCTCGGTCATGCCCGGGTAGTGCTCGAGGGTCATGGCCTGCACCGGGTCGCCCTCGTTGTGGTCGCGCATGGTGCCGATGAAGACCGCGGTCGCGCCGCAGGCGGCGCGCCGCCCGGCGCGCCGGGCCTCGTGCTCGGCGAGCAGCCGGTAGGGCTCGATGGGCTCGGCGGTGACCGCCACGTGCATGGTCAGCCCCCCGTCACGGGCGGGAAGAAGGCGACCTCGTCGCCGTCCTGGACCGTCCAGTCGAGCTCGGCGTGCTCAAGGTTGACGGCGGTGAGGAGGTTGGGGGGCAGCTCGCGCCCGTCGGTGGCGAGCGCCCAGAGCTCGCGCACGGTGAGCGGGCCGTCCACCCGCACCTGGACCTCCTCCTGTCCCATGCGCTCGCGCAGGCTGGCGAAGAAACGGACACGGACCGGCATGGGCGACTGACCTCCGGCGGCTTCCCGCCCCCTAGCCTACCACCGCCCGGCGGGCTGCGGGAGCGGCGCGGCTCAGGCGCCGGCGGCGGGCTCACCCTCCCCCTCCCCCGCCGCTTCCGGCTCTGGACCCCCGCCGCGGGTGATCTCCTCGTACCAGAGGAGGTGGTGCTGGCGCGCCCAGTTGACGTCCACACGGCCGTGCACCATGCCCTCGAGGGCCCCCTCGGTGCCGAGGGTGCCGATGTAGATGTGGCCCACGGCGAAGCCGAGCATGAAGATCGCGCTCGCGGCGTGCACGATCTGGGCGGTCTGCATGGTCTCGCGGGTCTGGCCGAGGCCGGGGAAGTCCAGGATGATCCCCGTGACCGAGACCGTCAGCCCGCCGAAGACGACGATCCAGAACCAGAGCTTCTCCCCCGCGTTCATGTTCCCGGCGGGCGGGTGGCGGTCGCGGAACAGGATCCCGCCCCCCTCGGCCAGCCAGCGCAGGTCCACCCGCGCCGGCAGGTTGTTGCGTGCCCACAGGGCGGCCATGAGGATCACCCCCACGGGGAAGAGGGGGCCGAGGTAGTTGTGCAGCACCTTCGCCCCCTGGGCGTAGAGACCGAAGACCTCCTTGCCGAAGAGCGGCAGCACCACGGCGCGGCCGTAGAGCAGGCTGAGCCCGGTGAGGGCGAGGATGAGGAAGAGGACCGCGGTGTACCAGTGCAGGACCCGGTGCGGCAGGCGCCAGCGCTCCACCGTCCGCCCGGATCGCCCGCCCTCGATGCGGATGCGCCCGCGCCAGAGGAAGATCAGCGCCACGCCGCCGGCGGCGGCGGCGAGCCAGTAGGCGCCCCAGGTGCGCAGCGGTCCGTTGCGCAGCCGCCGCCATTCCTCGCCGGCGCTGGCGATGAGGACGCCGGCCTCGGGCGCCTGCACCTGGGTCTGCCCCGCCGCACCCTGGCGCAGCTCGCGCCAGAGGCGGTTGGTGGGATCGATCCGCTGCGTCGACTTGGGGTCGCCGAGATAGGCCCAGCCCTGCGGGATCAGCGGCGCCGCCAGCACCGCCATGGTCAGCGCGGCGGCCAGGACCGTGCGCCACCCGCACCCGGGACGTGCTCGCATCATGGGACCTCCTCCGCCGGCGCGGGGCGGCGACGGCCGCCGCCCCGCCCCCGTTCACTGGCGATTGGCGTTCTGCCGCTGGCGCCGCCCGTAGGCGAGGTCCCAGCCCCACGCACCGGCCCCGGCGCCCCGCCAGACCACGCGCTGCCGGTAGATGTCGGCGATCTCGGCGCCGTCGCCGGCGAGTAGCGCCTTGGTGGAACACATCTCCGCGCACAGCGGCAGCTTCCCCTCGGCGAGGCGGTTCGATCCGTACTTGCGGTGCTCGGCCGTGGACAGGTCGGGCTCGGGGCCGCCGGCGCAGAAGGTGCACTTGTCCATCTTGCCGCGCGAGCCGAAGGCCGCCGCCGCCGGGAACTGCGGCGCCCCGAAGGGGCAGGCGAAGAAGCAGTAGCCGCAGCCGATGCAGATGTCCTTGTCGTGCAGGACCACGCCGTCCTCGGTCTGATAGATGGTGTCCACCGGGCAGACGGCGATGCAGGGGGCGTCCGAGCAGTGCATGCAGGCCACCGAGATGGAGCGCTCCCCCGGCTCGCCGTCGTTGATGGTCACCACCCGCCGGCGGTTGATCCCCCACGGGACGTCGTTCTCGTTCTTGCACGCGGTGACGCAGGCGTTGCACTCGATGCAGCGGTCGGCGTCGCAGAGGAACTTCATTCGTGCCATCGTTCGTCACTCCTCAGCGGTCGGCGCTCACGCAGCCCGGATCCGGCACAGGGAGACCTTGCTCTCCTGCATCTGCGTCACCGAGTCGTAGCCGTAGGTCATGGCCGTGTTGGCCGCCTCGCCGAGCACGTAGGGGTCGGCGCCCGGAGGGTACTTGGCGCGCAGGTCCTCGCCCTGGAAATGGCCGGCGAAGTGGAACGGGAGGAACGCCACCCCCGGCGCCACCCGCCGCGTCACCAGGGCCATGACCTTGATCCGCCCCTCCGGGGTCTCCACCCAGACCTGCTGCCCGTCGCGGATGCCGTTGTTGTTGGCGTCCACCGGGTGGATCTCCACGAACATGTGCTGCTGCAGCTCGGCAAGCCACGGGTTGGAGCGCGACTCGTCGCCGCCGCCCTCGTACTCCACCAGCCGCCCGCTGGTGAGGATGATGGGGAAGTCCCTGGAGAAGTCGGTCTCCTGGATCGAGCGGTAGCGCGTCGGCAGGCGGTAGAACCGCTTGCGGTCCTCGTAGGTGGGGTACTTCGCCACCAGGTCGCGCCGCGGGGTGTAGAGGGGCTCGCGGTGCACCGGGATGGGATCGGGGAAGTTCCATACCTCGCAGCGCGCCTTGGCATTGCCGAAGGGGGCGCAGCCGTGCTGGATGGCCACCCGCTGGATGCCGCCGGAGAGGTCGGTCTTCCAGTTCCTGCCCTCGGCCGCATTCTTCTCCTCGGGCGTGAGGTCGTCCCACCACCCGAGCTGCTTGAGCAGCTTGTCGGTGAACTCCGGGTAGCCGTCGCGGATCTCGGAGCCGACGCTGTAGACCCCGTCGGCAAGCAGCGAGACCCCGTTGCGCTCCACCCCGAAGCGGGCGCGGAAGGTCAGCCCGCCCTTGGCCACCGGCTTGCTCATGTCGTAGAGGATCGGCGTGCCGGGATGGCCCAGCTCGGGCGTGCCCCAGCACGGCCACGGCAGGCCGTAGTACTCGCCGTTGCAGGGGCCGCCCTCGGCCTGGAGCGTGGTGTAGTTGAAGGTGCCCCAGTTGCGCTGCTGCCGCTTCAGCCGCTCCGGGCTCTGCCCGGTGTAGCCGATGGTCCACATGCCGCGGTTGAGCTCGCGCAGGATGTCCTCCACCAGCGGCTCGTCGTTGCGGACCTCGATGTGCTTGGTCAGCTCCGCGGCGAAGCCGAGCTTCTTCGCCAGCTTGTACATGATGGTGTGGTCGGGCAGCGACTCGAACATGGGCTCGATGACGCGGTCGCGCCACTGCAGCGAGCGGTTCGAGGCCGTCACCGAGCCGTAGGTCTCGAACTGGGTCGCCGCCGGCAGCAGGTAGATCCCGTCCTTGCGGTCGGGCAGCACCGCAGTGAAGGTCGGATAGGGGTCGACCACGACGATGAGGTCGAGCCGCTCCATCGCCTTCTTCATCTCGACGCCGCGGGTCTGGCTGTTGGGGGCGTGGCCCCAGAAGATCATCGCCCGGATGTTGTCCCTCTGGCCGATGTTCTCCTTGTCCTCGAGCACGCCGTCGATCCAGCGCGAGACCGGGATGCCCTTGTAGAACATGGGCTTGACCGGCTTGCCGTTGTCGCCCGCATACTCGTTCTGGTCGAAGCGGGCGGCGATCCAGTCGAAGTCCAGGTCCCAGACCCGCGCCCAGTGCCGCCACGCCCCCTCTGAGAGGCCGTAGTAGCCGGGCAGGGTATGGCTGAGCACGCCGAGATCGGTGGCGCCCTGGACGTTGTCGTGGCCGCGGAAGATGTTGGCGCCGCCGCCCGCCGTGCCCATGTTGCCCAGCGCGAGCTGGAGGATGCAGTAGGCGCGGGTGTTGTTGTTGCCGATGGTGTGCTGGGTGCCGCCCATGCACCAGACGATGGTCCCCGGGCGGTTGTCGGCGAGCATCTTGGCGACCCGGCGCATCTGCTGCTCGGAGACGCCGACGACGTTCTCCACCTCGCGCGGGTGCCACTTCTTCACCTCGGCCCGCACCTTGTCCATGCCGTAGACGCGGGTGCGGATGAACTCCCGGTCCTCCCAGCCGTTCTCGAAGATGTGCCAGAGCAGCCCCCAGATGAAGGGCACGTCGGTGCCGGGACGGATGCGCACGTACTCGGTCGCCTTGGCCGCGGTGCGCGTGTAGCGCGGGTCCACCACGATGATGGCGGCGTTGTTGCGCTCCTTGGCGCGCAGGATGTGCTGCAGCGCCACGGGGTGGGCCTCGGCCGGGTTGGATCCGATCAGGAGCACCGCGCGCGAGTTGTGGATGTCGTTGTAGGAGTTGGTCATCGCGCCGTAGCCCCAGGTGTTGGCCACGCCCGCGACGGTGGTGGAATGGCAGATGCGTGCCTGGTGATCGACGTTGTTGGTTCCCCACAGCGCGGCCATCTTGCGGAAGAGGTAGGCCTGCTCGTTGCTGTGCTTGGCCGAGCCCAGCCAGTAGACGGCATCGGGTCCGGACTGCTGGCGGATCGCGAGCAGCCGCTCGCCCACCTCGTCGATGGCCTGCTCCCAGGAGATGCGCTTCCACTTGCCGTTCTCGAGCTTCATCGGATACTTGAGCCGGCGCTCGCCGATGCCGTGCTCGCGTACCGAGGCACCCTTGGCGCAGTGCGCGCCGCGGTTGAAGGGGTGGTCGAAGGCGGGCTCCTGGCCCACCCAGACGCCGTTCTGCACCTCGGCGATGATCCCGCAGCCCACCGAGCAGTGGGTGCAGACGGTGCGCACCGTCTCCACCTTGGCCCCGCCCTCGGCGGCCTCGGCGCGCCGCATCATCGCCCCCGGCGCGAGGCCGGCGAGGGCGGCGCCTCCCGCCGCCAGCCCCGAGGTCTTGAGGAAGGTGCGCCGGTCCATGCCGCCCGTCGCCGCCGAAGCGCCCGTCTTCTTGATCAGTCTCATGGCCCTCGCCTCGTCGCTGGGGACCGCGTCAGATGCGCGCGGTCTCGTAGTAGGTCCGCACGTGCTCGGTCTCGCGGTAGCCCGCGCCGCGCGCCGGTCGCGCCGCCTGCACCCCCGAGCCGGGCGGCACGAGGGCGGCCTGGGCGACGCGCACCGCCGCCACCGCGCCGGCCCCCGCCGCCATGCCCTTGAGGAACTCGCGCCGCGTCCTGCCGTCCCGCCTCTCTTCGCTGCTCATGGTCTCGCTCCTCCTTCCGCCCGCCGCGCGGGCGCGGTCACGACACGAGCGCCAGGTAGCGCTCCTCCAGCTCGAGAAAGCACCTGCCGAGCTCCCCGGCGGCGCGGTAGAGGCGCGCCGAGGGGGCCTGCCGCAGGTCGTCGAAGAGCCGTCCCATCCACGGCCCGATGTGGGCGTCGAAGAAGCGCCGCTGGGTCGCCTCGTCGGCGCCGTCGGCGATGAGCAGGGCCATGGTCTCGCACAGGGCCGCGGCATGGTCCTCCGGCTCGCGCACCTCCTCGCGGCGGGCGTAGCCGAGCCGGGCGAGGTCCTCGCGCAGCCGCGCCAGCGGCCGCTCCATCAGGGCGCCCGTGAGGTACCAGGAGGCGAAGGGCAGCACCTCGCCGCGGCCGAGGCCGATGAAGAGGGCGTGGTACTCCTCCTCGGCCGCCTCCGGATCGGTCGCCCGCGCCGCCGCCGCCAGCGCCTCCCAGGCCCGCGCCAGGGCGTCCTCCCCGGCCCCGCCGGCGCCACCGAGGCGCGCCAGCAGAGCCGCCTCCGGCGGGCGGGCAAGGAGCAGACCCAGCAGCCCCCAGGTCGCGCCGCGCAGCCGCGCCGCCTCGTCCATCGGCATCCCCGGCTCCCCCCGCGCCTCCATGGCTCAGCCCTCCAGCCGCCGCAGCTGCGCCTCCAGGGGCAGCGCGGCACTCCGTTCCAGCTCCTCGCGCGTGATGTCGCGCACGCGGCAGTCCTCGCACATCTCGAGCCTGCGGCCGGCGGCGCCCGCGAACATGGGATGGCCTGCGACCCGCTCGCGGATGCGGGCGATGACGCTCGCGGTGGCGAAGGGCTTGCCGCAGACGACACAGCAGAAGGGGGCCTCCTCGTGGAGCACGCGGGGCGCGTTGCACGCCGCCGGGTCGTAGAGGTAGCGCGCCCGCAGGGTGATCGCCTGCTCCGGGCAGGCGCCGGCGCAGATCCCGCACTGCACGCAATTGGCCTCGATGAAGCGCAGCACCGGGGTGTCGCCGCCGGCGACGAGGGCCGAGGTGGGGCAGACCGAGGTGCAGGCCATGCACAGCGTGCAGCGCCCCCGATCCACCCGGACCTCGCCGAAGGGGGCGTGGGCCGGCAGCACCGCCTCCGCCTCCCCCGGCGGCACCTGCACCCGCAGGTGGTCCACGGCGAGACGCAGCGCGGTGCGCTTGTCCTCCACCGCGGCGTAGGCCGCGGGGGCGAGCGCGGGCAGCACCGGGTCGGTGAGCGCGGCGGCCTCGGCCGCGCCCTCCAGCAGGCCGACCCGTTCCTCGCCGAGGCCGAGCCCGGCGAGGATCGCCGCCGCCACCGCCACCTCCCGGCGCAGCGCGTCGCGCACCGGCGCCGGGGCGCCCTCGGGCAGGGCCAGTGCGACCTGGCCTGCGCCGTAGGCGAGCGCGGCTAGCCAGGTCTCCATCCCCACCGCCCCCACCTCCTCCACCGGCAGCGGCAGCACGTGCGGCGGCAGCGCCTCGGCCTGCGGGGCCTCGCCCTCGGCCACCACGAGCAGCGTCGGGGCGACGCCGCCGGCCTCGCGGTGAGCCTTGAGCATGCGCCGGATCGCCTCGCGCAGCTCCTCGCTGCGGGGGCTCTCGTGGCGGATCGCGCCCCCCGGGCAGACGGCGGCGCAGGCGCCGGCGCCCTGGCAGCGGTAGGGATCGATGTCGACGCGCTCGGCGAGATCGGCGATGGCCCCCGTGGGGCAGGCCTCGAGGCAGCGCGTGCAGCCGCTCTGGCCGCTGCGGCCCCGGGCGCAGCGGTCCGGGTCGTAGAGGGTGTAGACCGGCTTCTCGAACGTGCCCACGAGCTCCGCCAGCGCCTGCACCGCATCGGCGAGGGCGGCCCCGTCCCCCGGGGGCAGGTGCCGGTAGCCCGGCGGCGGCAGCGGGTCGGAGACGCCGGGCCGCGCCTGGCGGTCGAGCACCAGATCCGCGCCCCCGTCGAGGCCCAGCTCGGCGGCGAGGTCGCGCCCCTCGGGCTCGGCGACGAGGGCGAAGCGCCCCAGGTGCCCCACCACCCGGACCCGCCCCGCCCGCGCGGCGTGCACCCCGGCGGGCGGTGTCCCCTCGGTGCACACGGCGCGCACCGCAAGGTCCGGCGCCGTCGCCGCCCAGACCCGGCAGACCTCGGCCACGGCCTCGCCCGGGCCGATCACCACCAGACGGCCGCGGCTCGTGTACGCCACCGTCGCAGGCGGCCGCGTCCCCGCCTGCGCCCATGCCGCAAGCGCCGCCTCGCGCGCCGCGCGCTGCACGGCCGGCTCGGGAAGCGCCACCGCCGGGGTCGCATCCGTCATGCCGCCCCCTCCCCCGCTCCGCCGCCCGGCGGCGCATCGGCCTGCCCCGCCCGAAGGGGCCCCTCCTCCTGCGCCACCGGCTCCGCCGCCTCCCGCCGCCGCACCGGTCCGGCGTCGTCGGCCGCCTGCCTCCCGTCGCCGCCGAGGCGCGCCAGCATGTGGCGCATCTCGTGGGTGACGAGCTCGCCCAGCGGGTCGAAGCCGGTGAAGTCCTCGCAGTAGTCGTCGAGGCCGTCGGCGACCTGGAACTGGGGCAGGTGGAAGAGACGGCGCAGGGCGCGGCGGCGCAGCGCCTCGCTCACCCGCGGCGAGAGGTAGTCGCGGAAGCGCTCCGAGTCCGGCGGCAGCGTCTCGGGGTCGGGAAGCTCCGTATCCGTCGGGGCCGGCCGCCTCGGCGCCTCCGCCGGCGGCGAGGCAGGCTGCGGCGCCGCGCCCTGCCGCGCCGCGCGCTTGCGGCGCGCCCAGCGGTGCAGGAAGGTCTCGTCGCCGCCGACGGGCGCGCCCCGCCCGGGGGCGTTGCCGTTCGATCTCATCCGCGTTCCCCCGCGTGCCAGGGCCGACGCCGGCGCTTGGCGCGCGGCGCCGGCCGGTAGTGATCGAGGACGTAGCGTTCGAGGCGCGCGCCGATCTCGGCCGGCATGGGGACGGCGAACACCTCGGCCTCGGCCTCCAGGTAGGCGCCCGCCTCGTCCTGGCTCGCCGAGACCAGGATCGGGCGCAGCGGCGGCAGCGCCGCCTCGTCGAGGTGGCAGACCACGAACAGGCTCGGCTGCGGCGAGCGCAGGTTGTGGTCGTAGCTCTCGGCCTCGTCGACGTGGAGCTCCAGGGCGAGGCCGCACCAGAGCACCTGCGTCACCTGGCCGCTGCCCTCCTCGCGGACCGCCGCGTGCGGTCCGGGGGCGTCCCGGGTCGCGGCCTCGCCGGTGACCACCCCGGTGGCCTCCCAGGTCTCGGTGCGCCACGGGCCCCGCCCCACCTCGCGCCGGCGCATGAGCACCGCCACCGGCATCGCTCGCTGCTCGGCCGTCCCGGTCATGGGCCGCCTCCCGTCGTGGCTCTGCGAGGAGGAGGCGAGCAAGCGGCGTGCCAGCCGCGGGGGCGCGCCGGCGCGGGCGCCGCCGCGGGCCCGGTGGGTCAAGATGACCCGGTGGGCGCCGCGGGCGGGTCAGGATGTCCCGGCTGGCGGTCCCGTCGTCCTCTGGGCTATGCTCGCCCCACGGTCGGGAGAGCCGTCCGTTTCCGGCACGCCTCTTGCAGAAGGCGGCCCCGAGGAGGAGAGGAGCGCATGCGACTGCTGCCCCCAGACCAGCCCCTGCCGGAGCGGCTCGTGGACCGCTTCGGGCGGCACGTGACCTATCTGCGCATCTCGGTCACGGACCGCTGCAACTTCCGCTGCCTCTATTGCATGAGCGAGGAGATGACGTTCCTGCCGCGGGCGCAGGTGCTCACCCTCGAGGAGATCCGCGAGATCGCCGCCGCCTTCGCCGAGCTCGGCGTGCGCAAGATCCGCATCACCGGCGGCGAGCCCCTGATCCGGCGCAACATCCTGTGGCTGTTCGAGGAGCTGGGGGCGCTTCCCGGCCTGCGCGAGCTGGTGCTGACCACCAACGGCGCGCTGCTGGCGCAGTACGCCGAGGGGCTGCGCCGCGCCGGCGTGCGCCGCATCAACATCAGCCTCGACAGCCTCGACCCCGAGCGCTTCCGCCGCATCTCGCGCACCGGCCGGCTCGCCGACGTCCTCGACGGCGTCGAGGCCGCGCGCCGGGCCGGGTTCGAGCGCATCAAGCTCAACGCCGTGATCCTGCGCGGCTTCAACGAAGACGAGATCCCCGCGCTGGTCCGCTACGCCCTCGCGCGCGACCTCGACATCACCTTCATCGAGGAGATGCCGCTCGGCGAGGTGGACGGCCATGACCGCCTCGGCAGCTACTGCTCCAGCGACGAGGTGCGCGCCGAGATCGAGCGCCACTGGCGGCTCCTGCCCACCACCGAGACCACGGGCGGTCCGGCCCGCTACTGGCGCATCGACGGCACCGGCTGCCGCGTCGGCTTCATCTCGCCGCACAGCCACAACTTCTGCGCCACGTGCAACCGCGTCCGCCTCACCGCCGAGGGCCGGCTGCTGCTCTGCCTCGGCCAGGAGCACTCGGTGGACCTGCGCCACGTGGTGCGGGCCCACCCGGGGGATCGCGACATCCTCAAGCGCGCCATCGTCGCGGCCATGGACATCAAGCCCCAGGGGCACGAGTTCGACCTCGCGGCGCGTCCGGCGATCCTGCGCCACATGAACGTCACCGGGGGATGAGATGGGCGGGCGCTACCGGCCCGAGATGACGCGCGCGGGGCTCGCCCCCACCCACACCGTCACCGCCGTGGACGAGACCGGCGCCCGGCGCGAGGTGCGCATCGCCGGCGAGCGGCCCCTCACCCTCTACGTGGACAAGCGCGAGATCGTCACCCTCATGACCCTCGGGGCCCACCCCGAGGCGCTGGTTCTCGGCTACCTGCGCAACCAGGGCTTCGTCGAGGACCTCGAGGAGATCGTCGCCGTCCAGGTGGACTGGGACGTGGAGGCCGCGGTGGTGGTCACCCGCGGCGGCACCCGCGGCTGGGACGAGCGTCTCGCGCGGCGCACGGTCACCACCGGCTGCGGCCAGGGCACGGTCTTCGGCGACCTGCTGGCGCGGCTGCGCCCCGTGCCCGAGGTCACCGTGCGCCAGTCGCGCATCTACGCCCTGCTCGAGCGGCTCGCCGGCCACAACGAGGTCTACCGCTCCGCCGGCGCCGTCCACGGCTGCGCCCTCTGCCGCGACGACGAGATCCTGCTCTTCATCGAGGACGTGGGCCGGCACAACGCCGTCGACGCCATCGCCGGCCACATGTGGCTGGAGGGGATCGGCGGCGCCGACAAGGTCTTCTACACCACCGGCCGGCTGACCTCGGAGATGGTGATCAAGGTGGCCCAGATGGGCATCCCGGTGCTGCTGTCGCGCTCGGGGATCACCCAGATGGGCCTGGAGCTCGCCCGCCGCACCGGCGTCACCCTCATCGGGCGCGCCAAGGGGCGGCACTTCCTCGTCTACCACGGCGCCGAACGGGTGATCCTCGACGCCCCGCCGGCGCGGGCCCGCAGCGCCTGAGCCCCGCCGGGGTCAGGCCCCGGCCTGCGCCCGCGGCACCCGCCCCGCCCCGTCCGCGGCCGGGAGCCAGACCGAGAAGGTGCTGCCCTGGCCCGGCGCCGACGCCACCGTGATCCGCCCGCCGTAGTGGCGGACGATGCCGTAGCTGATGGACAGCCCCAGCCCCGTGCCGTCGCGCCGCGTGGTGAAGAAGGGGTCGAAGATGCGGCCGAGGTGCTCGGGGGCGATGCCCTCGCCGCTGTCGCGCACGTGGACCACGGCACCGGCGCCCTCGCCCGGACGCGCCCAGTCCTCGGTGGCCACCTCCAGCACCCCGCCGCCCGGCATCGAGCGCAGGGCGTTGACCAGGAGGTTGACCAGCACCTGCTGCAGCTCCTGGCGGTTGCAGGCCACCGGCCGCGCCGCCGCCAGCCGCTGCCGCATCTCGATCCCGGCGCGCGGGCCCGCGTGCCGGACCAGGGGCAGCGTCTCGCGCACCACCTCGTTGAGGTCGAGGGTCTCGGGCTCGCCCACCACGCCCGAGGGGCGGGCGTAGCGCAGGAGGTTGCCGACGATGCCCTGGATGCGCCGGGCCTGCTCGCCGATGAGATCGAGCTCGGTGCGCACCGGTGCCGACGCCTCGCCGAGCTCGGCGAGGGCGACCTCGAGGTTGCCGAGGATCACCGCCACGGGGTTGTTGATCTCGTGGGCGATGCCGGCGGTGAGCTCGCCCAGCGCCGCGAGCTTCTCGGCCACCACGAGCTGGCGCCGGGTCTCGGCGAGGAGGGCGACGGTGCGCTCGAGGCTCGCGTTCTTGGCCTCCAGCTCGCGGGTGCGCCGCGCCACCTCGCGCTCGAGGTGCTCGGCGGCGTGGGAGATCTGGCGGTTGCGGCTCTCGAGCTGGTCGAGCAGGCGGTCGAGCCGCCGCGCCAGCTCGCCGATCTCGTCGCGCGCCCGCACCGGGCCGATGCGCCGGTCCTCGCCGCGCGCGTGGGCCCGCACCACGTCCGCCATCACCTCGATGGGGCGGAAGATGCTGCGCGCCCCCACCACCGCCACCGTCACCGCCAGCAGCAGCATCCCGAGCACCGCGAGCGCGAGCCACGCCACCGCCTGCCGCCCCGCGGCGCGGTAGGGGGCCTCGAGAAACCCCGCGTAGAGCATGCCGACGCGGTTGCCGTAGACGTCGAAGAGCGGCTCGTAGCCCGAGATGTACCAGTCGTTGACCACGAAGGCACGGTCGATCCAGGTCGCTCCGAGCCCGAGCACGCGGTCGCGCACCGCCTGCGAGACGCGCGTGCCCAGGGCCCGCTGGCCCGGACGCAGGGGGACGTTGGTGCTGATGCGCACGTCGTCGAGGAACACCGTCACCGTGCCGAGGCTCCCCTCCGGGAGGCTGCCCGGGCCGTAGACCAGGTCGCGGATGGCATCGACGAAGGCGAAGTTGCCGTTGAGCAGCACGCCGCCGTCGAGCAGGGCCACCACGCGCCCCTCGGCGTCGCGCAGCGGCTGCACGACCCGCACCACCAGCCCCCGGTCCTCCACCGTGCGCTCGGTGGGCGCCGCCTGCGGCGTCGGCACCAGGGGCAGGCGCACGCGTTCGGCCAGCGCCGGGCGCTCGCGGGCGAGGTCGGCGGCATCGAAGACCTCGATCCCGACCCCCGGGCGGCCGGCACGGGCGGCGGCGAGCAACGGGCTCGGCCGGCTGCGGCCGATGCCCGCCTCGTCCTCCTCCAGCAGCCACCGCCCGAGCGGATCCGTCAGGTGCAGGAAGGCGAAGCCCGCACGCATCCGCACCTCGGCCAGATGCGCGCGCACCGCCGTCACGTCGCCGCCGCGGAAGGCCGAGAGGAAGCCGTACGAGGCGGCGAGGGCCGCGAGCTCGCGCAGGTAGTCGGCCTGGAGGCGGCGGAAGACGGCATCGGCCACCGCAAGGTCGGTGCGCACCCGCATGAAGAGCTGGTCGTAGCTGAAGCGCTGCCCCCAGTAGACCGCGAGCCCCAGCAGCAGCGGCATCACCGCCACCGGCAGCAGGACCAGCACCAGGAGCTTGCGCCGCAGCGACGAGGTGACCGAGACCAGCGCCCGGCGCAGCACGCTCAGGCCTCCGCCGCCCCCTCGCCGCGACGCCGCCAGGCGGCGAGCTTGCGCTCCAGGGTCTTGCGCGAGATCCCGAGGCGCCGCGCCGCCTCCGACTTGTTCCCCCCGGCGGCCTCGAGCACGTGCAGGATGTGGCGCCGCTCCACCTCGCGCAGGGGCAGGCCGGCGTCGTAGCCCCCCTCCCCGGTCTGCGCCGCGCCCGCGCCGAGGGCCTGCGCCGGCAGGGTCCCGAGGAGCAGGCAGCGCTCGATGAGGTTGCGCAGCTCGCGCACGTTGCCCGGCCAGTCGTGGCGCTGCAGGGCCTCGAGGTCGGCGGCCGCGAAGGGGATGGGGTCGAGGCCCAGCTCGGCCGCGAGCCGGCGCGAGAAGTGCTCGGCGAGCAGCGGGATGTCCTCGCGCCGCTCCCGCAGCGCGGGCAGGGTCAGGGCGACGACGTTGAGGCGGTAGTAGAGGTCCTCGCGGAAGCGTCCGCGGTGCACCTCCTCGGCGAGGTTGCGGTTGGTGGCGGCGACGATGCGCACGTCCACCGGCACCTCGCGGTCCGCCCCCACCGGGCGGATGCGCCGCTCCTCGATCGCCCGCAGGAGCTTGGCCTGCATCGCCAGCGGCATCTCGCCGATCTCGTCGAGGAAGAGGGTGCCGCGGTCGGCGACGCTGAAGAGGCCCTCGCGCGCCTCGTGGGCGCCGGTGAAGGCCCCCTTGGCGTGGCCGAAGAGCTCGCTCTCGAGCAGTTCGGAGGCGATGGAGCCGCAGTTGACGGGGACGAAGCCGCCGCGCCGCCCGCTGGCGCGGTGGATGGCCCGTGCCACCAGCTCCTTGCCCGTGCCCGACTCCCCCTGCAGCAGCACCGTGGCCGGCGTCGGCGCAATGCGACGCACCAGGGTGTCCAGCTCGCGCACGGCCCGGCTCGTCCCCACCAGCTCCTCGAGCGCCCCGCGCCCGCCCTCGCGGCGCAGGACGAAGTTCTCCCGCGCCAGGCGCCGCCGCTCCAGGCAGCGCTCCACCGCCGCCAGCACCTGCTCGATGCGGAAGGGCTTGAGGATGAAGTCGGCCGCCCCCGCCCGCAGCGCCCGCACCGCGGTGTCGAGGTCGGCGTAGGCGGTCATGAAGATGATGTCGGCGCGCACCCCCTGCGCCCGCAGGCTCTCCGCCCACTCCACCCCGGAGCGGCCGGGCAGGCGGATATCGGCGAGGATGACGTCGAAGTGGCTGCGCGCCCGCAGGGCCTCGCCCTCCTCGGCGTCCACCGCCGTCTCGACCCGCACGCTGTGCCGCTCGAGGGCGCGGCGCAGGAAGTTGCAGATCCCGGGCTCGTCGTCCACCACCAGCAGCGCCGGCGCGCCGGCGGCCGCGGGCTCCATCATGCTCGCCATGGCCTCCTCCATCCGTGACCCGCTGGGTCGTTCTGTCCCACCGGAGCGCCCCGGCGGCGGGTCGTTTTGACGCAGTATAGTCGGCGGCGGGCGGCCCCCGCCGGGCCGGCCGCCGGCACGGGCGGTGCGCAAGCAAGGGCCGTGCCGGGGCCGTGCTTGAACGCCACCGCCGTGGGGGCGGACAATCGGTGGGGATGCGAACAAATGGGACCGGGGGCGCGATGATGCACAGGAGATCGGAGACGCTGCACGGGGCGCGCGGGGCCGCGCGGCGCCTGCTCGCCTTGCTTGCCGCCGCGCTCCTGCCCGCCCTCGTGGCGGCGGCCCCGCCGGGCGGCGAGGTGGTGCGCCTCGCCACCACCACCAGCACCGAGAACTCCGGGCTGCTGCGGGCGATCCTGCCCGCCTTCCAGGGCCTGACCGGCTATCGCGTCGACGTCGTCGCGGTGGGCACGGGCAAGGCGCTGCGCATGGGCCGCGACGGCGACGTGGACGTGGTCCTGGTGCACGCCCCGCCGGCCGAGGCCCGCTTCGTGGAGGCCGGCTACGGCGTCAACCGACGCGCCGTGATGTATAACGACTTCGTCCTCGTGGGACCGGCGCGGGATCCTGCGCGGGTGCGAGGCCTCATGGATGCCGCCGAGGCCCTGCGCCGCATCGCCGCGGCCGGGGCGCCGTTCCTCTCCCGCGGGGACGACTCCGGCACCCACAAGAAGGAGCGCGCGCTGTGGCGCGCGGCCGCGGTGGCGCCGCAGGGGCGCTGGTACCGCGAGACCGGCCAGGGCATGGGCCGGACGCTGCAGATGGCCTCCGAGCTCGGCGCCTACACCCTCGTCGACCGCGGCACCTGGCTGTCCCAGAGGGCGCGCCTGGCCCTGGAGGTCCTCGTGGAGGGCGATGCGCGCCTGCGCAACCCCTACAGCGTCATCGCGGTCAATCCCGCGCGCTGGCGTGATGTCAACTATCTGGGGGCGATGGCCCTCATCGCCTGGCTCACCTCGCCCGAGGGGCAGGCCCGGATCGGCGCCTACCGCATCGGCGGCGAGGTCCTGTTCCACCCGGTGGCGGTGCCGCCGAAGGAGTAAGGCCCATGGAGGAGACGAGCCTCGCGCAGGCGAGCCTCGAGGCCCTGCGCATGCTGGTGACGGGGGATCCGGGGCTGTGGGAGATCATCGGCGTCTCCTTCTCCGTCTCCCTGCGCGCCATCGCCGTCGCCGCCCCGCCCGCGGTGCTGCTGGCCTTCCTCCTCGCCTACGCCCGCTTTCCCGGGCGGCGCCTGCTCATCACCCTCTTCAACACGATGCTGGCGCTGCCGGCGGTGGTGGTGGGGCTGACCCTCTATCTGCTGCTCTCCCGCGCCGGGCCGCTGGGCGAGTGGCGCCTGCTCTTCACCCAGACCGCGATGGTGATCGGCCAGGTCGTCCTCGCCTTCCCCATCGTCGTCGCCATGGGCCACGCCGCCATCCAGGCCGCCGACCGCCGCGCCTGGGAGACCGCCCTCACCCTCGGCGCACCGCCCTGGCGGGCGATGCTGACGGTGCTCGGCGAGGTCCGCTTCGCCCTCGTCGCCGCCGTGGTGGCCGCCTTCGGGCGCATCATCGCGGAGGTGGGCTCCTCCATCATGGTGGGCGGCAACATCCTCCATTACACTCGCAACATCCCGACGGCGATCGCGCTGGAGACCAGCAAGGGCGCCTTCGCCGAAGGCATCGCGCTGGGACTGGTGCTGATGGTGCTCGCCCTCTCCCTCAACCTCGCCGTCACCCGCCTCCAGGGGCACGGGGAGCTCGGCGCGTGAGCGGCCTGGAGCTGCGCGGCCTGCGCCTGCGCCTGCACGGGCGGCTGCTGCTCGACATCGAGCGGCTGCAGCTGGAGCGCGGCGCCTGTCTCTACCTGAGCGGCGCCAACGGCGCCGGCAAGACGACGCTGCTGCGCATCCTCGCGGGCCTCCTGCCCCCGGACGAGGGGCTGCTGCTGGCGGACGGGGCGTCGCTGCGCTGGCCGCGGGCGGCGGCGCGGCTGCGCCGCGACGTCGTCTACTGCCATCAGGCGCCCTATCTCTTCCGTGGCACCGTCGCCGACAACGTCGCCTACGGGCTGCGCCGGCAGGGGGTTCCCGCCCCCGAGGTGGCGGCGCGGGTGGCGGAGGCGCTGGCCTGGGCGGGCATCGCCCATCTCGCCGGGCGCGATGCGCGGCGCCTCTCCGGCGGCGAGCAGCAGCGCGTGGCCCTGACCCGCGCCCGCGTGCTCGCCCCGCGCTACCTCCTCCTCGACGAGCCCACCGCGAACCTCGACGGCGAGGCCCGCGAGCAGACCTACTTCCTGCTGCGCCGTCTCCGCTTGGAGGGCATCGGGCTCGTCGTCACCAGCCACGAGCCCCGCGCCGTGTCCCGGCTCGCCGACCGCCACCTGCTGCTGGAGGGCGGGCGGCTGCGGGAGCTGCCGCTGCAGGGCCCGCGCAGCGGACCGGGGCTGGCCCGTCCCGGGGGCGGTCCGTGAGCGCCGCCGGCGTCACCGGCGCCGTGCTCGCCGGCGGACGGGGGCGGCGCATGGGGGGGCGCGACAAGGGCCTCCTGGAGCTCGCCGGGCGCCCCCTCGCGGCCCACATCCTCGACGCCCTGCGCCCGCAGTGCGAGGCGCTGCTCATCAACGCCAACCGCAACCGCGAGGCCTACGAGGCCCTGGGTGTGCCGGTGGTGGGCGACGCCCTCGCGGGCTTCCAGGGGCCCCTCGCCGGCTTCGCCGCCGCCCTCGCGGCGGCGACCACGCCGCTGGTGGCCACCGTGCCCTGCGACTCGCCGCTGGTGCCGCCGGACCTCGTGGCCCGGCTGCGCGCCGCCCTCGAGGCGGCCGGGGCCGAGATCGCGGTGGCCCACGACGGGCGGCGCCTGCAGCCGGTGTTCGCCCTCCTGCGCCGCGAGCTCCTGCCGAGCCTCGAGGCCTATCTGGCCGCCGGCGACCGCAAGATCGACCTCTGGTATCCTCGCCACCGCACCGTCGAGGTGGACTTCTCCGACCGGCCCGAGGCCTTCATGAACGCCAACGAGCCCGAGCAGCTCGCCGAGCTCGCCGCCCGCGTGGGCGCGGGGGGGCGCCCGTGACCGCCCCCGTGCTCGGCATCGCCGCCTACAGCGGCACCGGCAAGACCACCCTGCTGGTGCGGCTGGTGCCGCTGCTCAAGCGTCGCGGCCTGCGCCTCGGCGTGGTCAAGCACGCCCACCACGACTTCGAGATCGACTATCCGGGCAAGGACAGCTACGAGGTGCGCAAGGCGGGGGCCGAGCAGGTGCTGGTGGCCTCGCGCCACCGCTGGGCCCTGGTCACGGAGATGGGCGACACCGGGGAGCCGCCCCTGGATGCGCTGCTCGAGCGCCTCGACCGCCACCGCCTCGACCTGGTCCTGGTGGAGGGGTTCAAGCACGGGCGCTTCCCCAAGATCGAGCTGCACCGCCCGGTCCTCGGGCGGCCGCTGCTCTGCCTCGAGGACGAGACCGTGATCGCGCTCGCCACCGACGCCCCCCCGCAGCGGGCGGTGCCGGTGCCGGTCCTGGACCTCAACCGCCCCGAGGCGATCGCCGAGTTCATCTGCGGGCGGTTCCTGCCGGATCCGAAGGCCATTCTTCAGGAAAGGCGTGCAACATCTTGAAAGAACGAATGGAGTGACCCCATGAGCGAGCATGCGACCGGATCGCACGACTGCTGTGCCGGGCCCGCGCCCGGCGGGCTGCTCCCGGTGGAGGAGGCCCGCCGGCGCATCCTCGAGCAGGTCACGCCGGTGACCACGGTGGAGCGGGTCGCCCTGCGCGACGCCCTCGGCCGCGTCGCCGCGCGCGACATCCTCTCCCCCATCGACGTGCCCGCCCACACCAACTCGGCCATGGACGGCTACGCCGTGCGCGGCGCAGACCTGCCCGCCGAGGGGGAGAGGGCCCTGCGCGTGGTGGGGACGGCGCTCGCCGGCGCCCCCTTCGACGGCGTCGTGGGTCCCGGCGAGGCGGTGCGGATCATGACCGGGGCGGTGATGCCCGAGGGCGCCGACACCGTGGTGATGCAGGAGGCGGTGCGGCGCGAGGGGGAGACGGTCATCCTCGGCCCCGGCCACGAGCCCGGCGAGAACGTCCGCCATGCCGGCGAGGACCTCGCCCGCGGCGGGGTCGTGATCGGCGCCGGCACCGTCTTCCGTCCCGCCGAGCTGGGGGTGGCCGCCTCGGTGGGCCTCGCCGAGGTGCCGGTGCTGCGGCGGGTGCGGGTGGCCTTCTTCTCCACCGGCGACGAGCTGCGCGGCATCGGCGAGCCGCTGGGCCTCGGCGACGTCTACGACAGCAACCGCTACAGCCTCTACGGCATGCTGCGCCGGCTGGGGGTGGAGCTGCTCGACCTCGGGGTCATCCGCGACGACCCCGAGGCCATGCGCGAGGCCTTCTCCGAGGCCGCCGCCCAGGCCGACGTGGTGATCACCTCCGGCGGCGTCTCCGTGGGCGAGGCCGACTACGTCAAGCAGACCCTGGACGCGCTGGGCGAGGTGCGCATGTGGCGCATCGCCATGAAGCCGGGCAAGCCCCTCGCCTTCGGACGCCTGGGCGGGGCCTGGTTCTTCGGCCTGCCCGGCAACCCGGTCTCGGTGATGGTGACCTTCTACCAGTTCGTGCAGCCGGCGCTCTGGCGCATGGCGGGGGCGCGGGTGACGCGGCCGCCGGAGCTGCGCGTGCCGTGCGTGTCGCGGCTGCGCAAGGGCCGCGGCCGCACCGAGTTCCAGCGCGGCATCCTCGAGACCGACGCCGAGGGGCGCTGGGTGGTGCGCAGCACCGGGCCCCAGGGCTCGGGGATTCTGAGCTCCATGGCCGCGGCCAACTGCTTCATCGTCCTGCCCGCGGGGAGCGAGGGCGTGGAGCCGGGCGACGAGGTCACGGTGCAGCCCTTCCACGGTCTGGTCTGACGGCGGCCCCGCCTGCGCCGCGGGGTGCAAGCGGCTACAATGCGCCCCCCATGGCCCGCGAGCACGTGAGCATCCTCGACCCGGTCCTGCCGCGCGGGTCCGCGGGGCGCGTCGTCTGGGGCGGCCTGCACGGCAGCGCCGCGGCACTCGCGCTCGCCTCGGCGGCCCGCCGGGCCGACGCCCCGCTGCTGGTGCTGGCGCCGGACGGTGCGGAGCTGCAGCGGCTCGAGGCCGAGCTCGCGGTCTTCTGCGACGCGTCGCTGCCGCTGCTGGTCTACCCGGACTGGGAGACCCTGCCCTACGACGCCTTCTCCCCGGCGCCGGAGGTGGTCTCGCGCCGGCTCGAGGTCCTCGCGAGGCTGCCCGGGCTCGGGCGCGGCATCGTCCTCGCCGGGCTGACGGCGGCCATCCTGCGCACCCCGCCGCCGGACTACGTCGCCGCCCACAGCCTGCTCGTGGAGACCGGACAGCGCCTGTCGCTGGGCGCGGCCAGGGCGCGGCTGGCCGCCGCGGGCTACCGCGTCGTGCCCCAGGTGACCGAGCACGGCGAGATGGCCGTGCGCGGCTCCATCCTCGACCTCTTCCCCATGGGCAGCGAGCTGCCCTATCGCATCGACCTCTTCGACGAGGAGATCGAGTCGATCCGCACCTTCGACCCCGACAGCCAGCGCTCGCTGGATCGGGTGGAGCGGGTGCGGCTGCTGCCGGCGCGGGAGTTCCCGGCCGACGACGTCGCCATCACGCGCTTCCGCCAGCGCCACCGCGCCCTCATCGACGCCGATCCCACCCGCAGCCGGGTCTACCGCGAGGTCAGCGCCGGGCGCCTGCCCCAGGGCATCGAGCACTACCTGCCCCTCTTCTTCGAGGAGACGGCGACCCTGTTCGACTATCTGCCGGCGGAGGCGCCGGTGGTCACGCCGGCGGGGCTCGCGGAGGCGGCCGACCGCCTCTGGGCCGACATCGGCGCCCGCCACGCGCTGCGTGCCGCCGACCCGGAGTGGCCGCCGCTCGCGCCGGAGCACCTCTACCTGAGCCCCGGCGGCCTCACCGCGCGGCTCGCGCTCCATCCGCGCATCGAGCTCGGCGGGCTCGCCGACGACGCCGTGCGCTTCGCCACGCGGCCGCCGCCCGCGGTGCGGCTCGAGCCGCGCGCCGCCGACCCCGCCCGCGCCCTGCGCGCCTTCCTCGAGGGCTTCCCCGGGCGGGTGCTCTTCGCCGCCGACTCGCCGGGCCGGCGCGAGGTGCTGCGGGCGCAGCTCCGCGGGCACGGGATCGAGACCGTGCCGGTGGACGGCTGGGCGGCGTTCCGCGACGGCGAGGTCCGTTGCGCGCTGGCGGTGGCGCCGCTGGAGGAGGGGCTGGTGGCGGACGAGCCCGCCCTCGCCGTGATCACGGAGCGGCAGCTCTTCGGCGAGCGGGCGGCGCAGCCGCGCCCCCGCCGGCGCCGCGCCGCGCGCGACCCCGAGGCGGTGGTGCGGGACCTGGCGGAGCTGCGCCCGGGCACCCCGGTGGTGCACGAGGACCACGGTGTCGGCCGCTATCAGGGGCTCGAGCGGATGCAGGCCGGCGGCATCGAGGGCGAGTACCTGGTCATCGAGTACGCCGGCGGCGACCGCCTCTACGTCCCCGTCACCTCGCTGCACCTGGTCAGCCGCTACACCGGCGCGGCGCCGGAGAACGCGCCCCTGCACCGGCTCGGCGGCGAGCAGTGGAAACGGGCGCGGCGGCGGGCGGCGCAGAAGGTGCGCGACGTCGCCGCCGAGCTGCTCGAGATCTACGCCCGGCGCGCCGCCAGCGAGATCCCCCCGGTGACCGACCCGGGACCCGACTACGCCGCCTTCTGCGCCGCCTTCCCCTTCGAGGAGACGCCGGACCAGGCGGCGGCGATCGACGCGGTGCTCGCCGACCTGCGCTCGCCCACCCCCATGGACCGGGTGGTCTGCGGCGACGTGGGCTTCGGCAAGACCGAGGTCGCCATGCGCGCCGCTTTCGTCGCCGTGCAGGCGGGGCGGCAGGTGGCGATGCTGGTGCCGACGACCCTGCTGGCCCAGCAGCACTACCTCAACTTCTGCGACCGCTTCGCCGACTGGCCGGTGCGCATCGAGGTGCTGTCGCGCTTCCGCAGCGGCCGCGAAACCGCGCGGGTGCTGGATGCGCTGGCCGAGGGCCGGGTGGACATCGTCATCGGCACCCACAAGCTGCTCGAGCGCAGCGTCCGCTTCCGCAACCTCGGCCTCGTCATCATCGACGAGGAGCACCGCTTCGGCGTGCGTCAGAAGGAGCGCTTCAAGGCCCTGCGCGCCGAGGTGGACGTGCTCACGCTCACGGCGACGCCGATCCCGCGCACCCTCAACCTCGCCCTCTCGGGGCTGCGCGACCTCTCCATCATCACCACCCCGCCGGTGAACCGGCTCGCGGTGCAGACCTTCGTCACCGAGTGGAAGGACACCCTCGTCGCCGAGGCGATCCGCCGCGAGCTCCACCGCGGCGGCCAGGTCTACTTCGTCCACAACCGCGTCGAGAGCATCGAGGGGGTGGCCCGGCGGGTCCAGGCCCTGGTGCCCGAGGCGAGGCTGCGCATCGCCCACGGGCAGATGCGCGAGCGTGAGCTCGAGACCATCATGGTGGACTTCCACCACCACCGCTTCGACGTCCTGGTCTGCACCACCATCATCGAGAGCGGCATCGACATCCCGCGCGCCAACACCATCCTCATCGACCGTGCCGACCGCCTCGGCCTGGCGCAGCTGCACCAGCTGCGCGGCCGCGTCGGCCGCTCCCACCACCGCGCCTACGCCTACCTGCTGGTGCCGCCGCGCGCGGCCATGACCGCCGACGCGGTCAAGCGCCTGGAGGCCATCGAGTCGCTGGAGGCGCTGGGCTCGGGCTTCCTCCTCGCCAACCACGACCTGGAGATCCGCGGCGCCGGAGAGCTCCTGGGCGAGGAGCAGAGCGGCCAGATCCAGGAGGTGGGCTACAGCCTCTACATGGACATGCTGGCGCGCGCCGTCGCCGCCCTCAAGGCCGGCCGCGAGCCCGAGCTGCTGGAGGGGGGCGGCCGCGGCCCCGAGGTGGAGCTGCGCGTGCCGGCGGTGATCCCGGAGGACTACCTCCCCGACGTCCACACCCGCCTCGTCCTCTACAAGCGCATCGCCGGCGCCGCCGACGAGGCGGCCCTGCACGCCCTGGAGGTGGAGATGGTGGACCGCTTCGGGCTGCTGCCGCCCGAGGTCAAGAACCTCTTCCGCCTGACGCGGCTGCGCCGCCGCGCCGAGGCCATGGGCATCGCCCGCATCGAGGCCGGCCCCCGCGGCGGGCGCATCGAGTTCGGTCCCGCGCCGCGCATCGACCCCCTGAAGCTGGTCCAGCTGGTGCAGGGCGAACCCGGCCGCTACCGCCTGGAGGGGCAGGAGCGGCTGCGCTTCCAGGCCGAGCTGCCCGACCCCGAGGCGCGCTTCGCCCTGGTGGAGTCGCTGCTGGGGCGGCTCGCCCTCGCGGAGGCGGCCTGATGCGCGCGGCCCTCGCCCTCCTGTTCGCGCTTGCGCTGGCGCCCGCGGCACCGGCCCAGGAGGTCCCCACCGAGCGGTGGTACCAGGTGGAGGTGGTGGTCTTCGCCCGCGACCGCATCGAGGGCGGCGAGCGCTGGGCGGCCGATCCGGGGATGCCCGATCTCGACGGCGCCCGCAGCGTGCCCGAGGGGGCGCCGCCCGCGGCCGAGGACGGCGCCGGCGTGCCCGAGGCGGCACCCCCCGCGGCGGGGGATGGCGCGCCGGTGGATCTCGAACCCCTGCCCGGCGACGGCCTCGCCCTCGCCCCTCTGGCCGCGCGCCTGGCAGCGGCCCCGGGCTACCGCGTCCTCCTCCACACCGGCTGGGCGCAGCGGCGCGAGGTCACGGACCCCGTGCGCATCGCCTGGCCGCCGCCCGCGGCCCCGGAGGCGCCGGCCGAGGCGCTCGCGCAGGCGGCCCCGGGCGGTCCCGCCACGGGCGAGGCGGCGGCGGAGTCCGTCGCCGGGGACGGCCCCGAGCTCCTCGGCACGGTGCGCATCGACGCCACCGGCCTCTACCTCGTCGCCGGCGTGGACCTCCTCCTCACCGAGCCGGTCCCGGCGCAGCCCCTGCTGCCGCCCCTCGCCGCCGACGACCCCCTCGCCGGGCTCCTCGCGGTGCCGGCGCGGGAGCGCATGCGCATCCGCGAGGCACGGCGCGTGCGCATCGGCGAGCTGCACTACTTCGACCACCCCCGCTTCGGGATCCTGCTCCAGGTCCGCGCCGAGGACCGCCCCCTGCCGCCCCCGGAGGTCCCGGCGGCGGGCGCCGTCAGCCCTCCTCCGGCGCCTCCATCGCGCTGAGGAAGCCGTCCGGCAGGCGCCCGGCCTCGTCCAGGGCGGGATAGGGACGCCCGGTGCGCCGGCACCAGGCCGCCACCTGCGGATAGGCCCACTCCACCAGGAGGCGCTGATGCAGCGCGGGATCGAGCCGGGGGGCGTCGTAGAGACCCGCCGCCTCGCGCTGGCGCAGGGCCTCGTAGAGGATCACCGCGGTGGCCACGGAGACGTTGAGGGAGGCGGCCATGCCGTGGAGGGGGATGACGATGCGCCCGTCGGCCCCGCGCGAGGCCTCCTCGGAGATGCCGTCGAGCTCGGCCCCCACCACGATCGCGGTGGGCCGGGTGTAGTCCACCTCGCGGTAGTCGCGCGCATCCGCCGAGAGATCGGCGGCGAGGATGGCGAAGCCTGCGCCGCGCAGCGCCGCGTAGGCCTCGGCCACGCTGCGGTGGCTGCGTACCGGCACCCACTTGTGGGTGCCCATGGCCACCTTGCGGCTGAGGCTGACCGGGCCCTCGCGGCAGATGGCGTGCACCTCGAGGACGCCGACGGCGTCGCAGGTGCGCGCGATGGCGGCGAGGTTGTGGGGCTTGTGGACGTTGTCCATGACCACCGTGAGGTCCGGCTGGCGCCGGGCCAGGACCTCGCGGATGCGCGCCAGGCGCCGCTCGGTGGGCACGGGCCGCCTCAGAAGCGCTGCGCGGCCTCGGCGAGCCGCGCCTGCACCGCCGGCTCGAACCAGAAGTCGAGGAAGGCGCGATCGGCCTCGGCGCCGCCGCCGGCCTCGTAGGCGGCGAGCACGCCCGCCGTGCGCTGCGCCTTGAGCTGCGCCAGCGCCGCCGCGGGCAGCGCGGCGAGGGCCTCGGCGCGCTGGTGCGCACGGGCCACCGCCCCCTCCACCTCCGGCACCACCTCGTCCACGATCCCGGCGGCGCGCGCCGCCTCGGGGGTCAGGAACTCGCCGTGGTAGAGAAGCTCGGTGGCGCGGCGATCGCCCGCCACCTGGCGCAGCACGAGGTCGGCGAGCAGCGGCACCGGCAGGCCCAGCCGGACCTCGTTGAGGCCGATCAGGCGCCGGCCCGCGGCCATGACACGAAAGTCGCAGGCCAGCGCCAGCACCGCCCCGCCCGCGGTGGCGTGCCCCGTCACGGCGCACACCGTCGGCCGCGGAAAGGCGTAGAGGCGGCGCACGAGGGCGCAGAAGCGCATCCAGAAGGGCTCCATCTCGGCGCGCCCAAGCCCCAGCAGCTCCGGCAGCGCCAGACCGATGGAGAAGAACTTCTCGTTGCCGGCGAGGATCACGGCGCCGGCGTCGACGCAGCCGTCCAGCGCCTGCTCCAGCGCCTCCACGAGGGCCGGGCCGATGGCGTTGACGGTGCCGTGGGCGAGCCGGATCGCGGCGACGTCGCCGCGCCGTTGGATCTCCAGCATGGACATGGATCCGCTCCGTGGCGATGGGCCGGCGGGCGATTATACCGGGGCCGCGGCCTGCGACCCGGCCGCGGGGGCAGGCGCCGCGACGACCCGGTTCCGCCCCTCGGCCTTGGCCCGGTAGAGGGCCTCGTCGGCCCGCCGGATCGCCGCCTCCATGTCCTCCCCCGGCGCCCGCAGCGCCACCCCGGCGCTGACGGTGACCGCGATCTCGCCCTGCGGCGTCGCGATCCGCATCTGCTCCACGTGGCGACGCAGCCGCTCGGCGCATGCCACCGCACCCTCGAGGTTCGGCTCCGGCAGCCACACCACCATCTCCTCGCCGCCGAGTCGCACCTGCACATCGGTGGGCCGCGTGTCCTCGAGGATGACCCGCGCCACGGCCTTGAGCACCTCGTCGCCCGCGGCGTGGCCCCAGGTGTCGTTGACGCGCTTGAAGTGGTCGATGTCGAACAGGACCACGGCGAGGCCCTGGAGGCGCCGGCGCTCGCAGGCCTCGATGAGGACCTTCACCGCCTCTTCCATGTAGAGGCGTGTGTAGAGCCGCGTGAGGGGATCGCGGATCGCGCGCTCGTAGAGCTCGCGCAGGTAGCGGGCGCGCTGCACCAGGTAGAGGGTGCCGAGCACGATCACGCCCCAGAGCGGCAACGCGAAGCCGAGGCTCTGGACGAAGAGCGGCCAGCGCTCCGGCACCGGCTGCAGGGTGAGGGTCTGCCAGCGCGTGCCCGGGACCGGCGCCGCCGAGACCACGAGCCGGTGCCCATGGTCCGCCCCGCCCCCTGCGGCCGCGCCGCCGCCCTCCGCGGCGGCATCGTCGTGCGCCTCGGCGGCCCGTGCCCCGTCCGTGCCGTGCGCCTCCTCCGCATCGCCGGGCTCGGCTCCGTGCTCCGGCTCGTCGCCGTGGTCGTGGCCGTGGAGGGCGTCGAGCTCGGGCAGGCGCTGCGCGAGCTCGAGGATCACCGCGCCCTCGTGCTCGATGCGGCGGCGCACCGCCAGCGGGTCGGGCAGACGCCCGCCGTAGGGGGACTCGGAGAGGATGCGCGCGCGCACGGTGGGGTCCAGCGTCCCGAGGGTGTGCAGGCGCAGGCTGGACGCCGTTCCCGCCGCGACCACCCCGTACTCGTCCAGCAGGGCCAGCACGCTGCCCGGGTGGGTGGCCGCCAGCTCGGCGCCGGACAGCATCTCCACCGGGTACTCCAGCACCGCCAGCACCGCCTTCCCCGACCCGCCATCCAGGGCGGTGGCCATGTGGATGACGAGCTCGTCGCCGCCGTCCTCGGTGCCGATCCAGTTGGCGTGGCCGTGCTCGAGCGCCCGCCGCAGATAGGGACGGGGCGGATGGGTGGTGCCCGGCCGCACCCGCTCCGGGTCCGAGGAGGCGAGCACGAGGCCGTCCGCCGTCAGCAGTTCCGCCCCCTCGGCGCCCACCGTGGCCACGAAGCGCTGCAGATAGGCGACGGCGCGGATGCGCGCGCGCAGGTCGGTGGGCCGCGCGGCGAGCTCGCGCATGGGCTCGGCCAGCGCCATCGAGCGGGCGAGCGCATGCATCAGCCCGATGCGCCCGGAGACGTAGGCCTGGTAGGCGCCCGCGGCGTGGTGCTGCTGGTGGGCGGTCTCCTCGCGCAGGCGCTGCTCCGACCACAGCCACGCCCCGACGACGACGGCGACGCCGGCGACGGCGAACCAGAGCAGGAGGACCCATCGCGGCACGGGCAGCCCGCGCGGCTGGGCATGAAGCACGGCGATCTCCCCCTGTCGGTGCCCCGCGTCCGCGGGGCGGGCGACGGACCGGAGTCTACAGGCGCGGCATCAGCGCCTCAAGCAGCCGGCCCACGTGGCCCATGCCGGTCTCGAGGTTGCGGCGGATCTCGTCCATGCCGATGGGCCCCTCGCCGCGTCCCGCGGCCCAGTTGGCGACCACCGCGCAGGCGGCGTAGCAGAGGCCCGCCTCGCGGGCGAGGGCGGCCTCCGGCATCCCGGTCATGCCCACCATGTGGCAGCCGTCGCGCTCGAGGCGGTCGATCTCGGCCGCGGTCTCGAGGCGCGGGCCCTCGGTGGCGGCGTAGGTCCCGTGCGGGCTGAAGGGCACGCCGGCGGCCTCGGCGGCCTCGATCAGGCGTCGGCGCAGCGCCTCGCAGTAGGGCTCGGTGAAGTCGACGTGGACCACCTCCTCCAGGTCGTCCTCGAAGAAGGTCTGCGCCCGCCCGTGGGTGTAGTCGATGATCTGGTCCGGGATCGCGAGCCGCCCCGGCGCGAGGTCGCCGCGGATGCCGCCCACGGCGGCCACCGCCAGCACCCGCTCCACGCCCGCGTCCTTCAGGGCCTGGATGTTGGCGCGGTAGTTGACCCGATGCGGCGGGATGGTGTGGCGCTCGCCGTGGCGGGCGAGGAAGATCACCTCGCGCCCGTGCAGCCGCCCGAGGAGCAGCGCCGAGGAGGGGCTGCCCCAGCGGGTGTGCACCACCCGCCGCTCCGTGAGCTCGAGGCCGGCAAGCCGCGTCAGCCCGGTGCCGCCGATGATCGCCAGCGCGGCCACGGCTCAGTGCCCCCCGTCGATGGCGCGGATGCCGCCGAGCCCGCGCAGATAGCCCTGGTAGTCCATCCCCTCGCCGAAGACGTAGCGGTCGGGGACGTCGAGCCCCACGAAGTCGACCCGCATCCCGTGCTTGCGCTCGTGCCGCTTGTTGACCAGGACCGCGGTCAGGACCTGCGCCGCGCCGGCGGTGCGGCAGTGCTCGACGATGGCGCGCAGGGTCAGGCCCTCGTCGAAGATGTCGTCCACCACCAGCACCGTCTCCCCGGCGAGAGGGGTCGTCGGCTCGGCGAGCCAGTGCAGCTCGCCGCCGCGGGTGGCGCCGCGGTAGCGGGTCGCGTGCAGGTAGTCGAGGCGGTAGGGGAAGTCGAAGCGGGCGATGAGCTTGGCCGTCGGCACCAGCCCCCCCATCATGACGCACAGCACCAGCGGGTCGCTCGCGCCGATGCGCTCGCGGATCTCCGCCGCCATGCGGTCGTAGGCCGCCTCCACCGCGGCGGCGTCGTGGATGAGCTCGGCGCCGCCCAGCGTCGCCTCCAGCGCCTCTCGCGAAAGGTGCATGCCGGTCCCCCGCGTCGTGCCGAAGGCGGGGCATTATAGACGCAGATCGCCGACGCCGCCCGCCGCTTGCAGCAGGTGCGCGGGGCAGCCGCGGCGGCAGTCGCTGGCGCCGAAGCCCGCCACCGGCACCGCGAAGCCGCCCCGCGCGAGCAGGGCCTGCACCAGCGCGCACTCGTCGCCCTCCGGGACGAGCAGCGGCTCGTGCCAGCGGCAGGCCGGGTGCAGCAGCAGCGCGTCCACGTGCCAGTGCCGCCGCCCCGCGCCGGCGAGGGCGAGCCGGCGGTGCCGCGCGACGCGCGCGGCGAGCCCGCCCCGGGCGCTGCCGGCATAGACGTAGCCGCCCGCCGGCAGCCTGTGCCGCCCCAGCCGTCCCACCGCCACGGTCACCGGCACCGCAAGCTCCAGCCGCAGCAGGTAGGCGCCGCCGCTCACGGACGCAGCAGGTCCGCGATCGCCGCCCCGGCCCGGTCCACCGCCTCGCGCCCGGCCGCCACCGCCTCGGCGGCGCGGTGGAACTCCATCAGCGCGATGCCGCCGACGCGCGGGGCGAGCAGCAGGTCCGGCGGATCCCCGGCCATGCGGCTGCGGGTGATGCGGTACTGCATGATGTGGATGCTGCGCAGGACCACGTCGATCAGCGACGGCCCATCCTCCCGCTGCAGGCGCCGCCGCAGCTCCTCGGCGCCGAGGCGCAGCAGCGCCCGCAGCCGCCCGGTCTCGCCCTCCTCCTCGTCGTCCCCCTCCGCCGCCGGGCGCTGCGGCGGCCGGCGCATGAGGTCGGCGTTGAGGTCCACGGCGATGACGAGGTCGGCGCCGAGGGCCCGACAGAGGGAGACCGGCACCGGATCCACCAGCCCGCCGTCCACCAGCAGCCGCCCGTCGCGCGCCAGCGGCGTGAACAGCCCCGGCAGGGCGATGGAGGCGCGCACCGCCTCCAGCAGCGAGCCCTCGCGCAGCCACACCTCGCGTCCGCTCTCGATGTCGGTGGCGGTGGCCCCGAAGGGGCGCTCCAGCGCCTCGATGGGGCGGTCCTCGAAGTGGCGGCGGAAGAACTCGAACAGCCGCCGCCCGCCGATGAGGCCGCCGTTGAAGGCCGGGTCCAGATAGCCCACCACGTCCTGCCAGCGCAGGGTCTCCACCCAGCGGTGCAGCCGCTCCAGCTGGCCGGCGGCGAAGGCGCCCCCCACCAGCGCGCCGATGGAGGTCCCGGCGACGACGTCGGGGACGATGCCCCGCTCGGCGAGGGCCTCGAGGACGCCGATGTGGGACCAGCCGCGGGCCGCCCCGCCGCCGAGGGCGACGCCGATGCGGGGCCGGCGCCTCACCGCTGCGCCCCAAGGCCGAGCCCGGCCAGCTCCACCGGCTCGGGCACGTGCACGGTGGTGGTGGGGAAGGCCACCTCGGCGCCGTGGCGGCGGATGATGTCGTGGATCCGGAGCAGCACGTCCTCCTTGACCTCGTGGTAGCGCACCCACTGCGTGGTCCGGGTAAAGCAGTAGACGAAGAAGTCCAGCGATGAGGGTCCGAACTGGTTGAAGTGCACCATCAGGGTCTGGTCCTGCGCGATCTCGGGGTGCTCGCGCAGCATGCGCCGGATGTCCTCTAGGATCGCCGGCACCTTGTCCACGTCGTCGTAGCGCACGCCGATGGTCTCGTGGATGCGCCGGTGCGTCATGCGCGAGGGGTTGACCACGGCGATGCTGGTGAAGGTGGCGTTGGGGACGTAGATGGGCCGCTTGTCGAAGGTGCGGATCTGGGTCAGGCGCCAGCCGATGCGCTCCACCGTGCCCTCGATGTCGCGGTCGGGCGAGTAGATCCAGTCGCCCACGGCGAAGGGGCGGTCGAGATAGACCATGAGGCCGCCGAAGAAGTTGGCCAGCAGGTCGCGCGCGGCGAAGCCCACGGCGATGCCGCCGATGCCGCCGAAGGCGAGGACGCCCGAGATGCTGAAGCCCAGCGTCTGCAGCATCACCAGCGCCGCGGTGATCACCACCGAGACCCGCAGCAGCTTCGCCACCGCGTCTACCGTGGTGCGGTCCACGCCCTCGCCGCGGGCGAGCCAGGCTTGCTCGAGCCCGTTGACGAGCCGGATGAGGAACCAGGCGAGCGCGCCGATGACGCCGATCTCGCGCAGCGGCTCGGCGGCGTCGAAGATCACCGCGCCCGTGGCCTCGCGCACGATGCGCGCGGCGAAGGCGAGGCCCACGACCCAGATCGCCAGGCTCAGCGGCCGCCGCGCCGCCTCGATCATGGCGTCGTCCCAGAGGTTCTCGGTGCGCTCGAGGCGCGCGGCGAGCCGCGCCAGCAGCCGCCGCTGCACGAAGTTCACCACCATCACCGCGAGGACGACGACGAAGACCTGGCCGATCCAGCCCCACTGTCCCTCGAGCACGCGGAATCCCCGCAGGATCTCCATCGGGTCCATGGCCCCCCCTTTTCCGCCTCAGCCGTCGAGCTCCAGCTCCGGCGCCTCCACCAGCGCCGCCAGCGCCGCCCGCGCCGCCTCCCGATCGCCCGTCCACGGGCGCACCGGATGCCCGTGCAGGCGCGCAAGACGCAGCCGCGCCGCCGGATCCGCGTGCCCCTCGAGCGCCCGCGCCGCGGCCCACTGCGCCTCGCGGTCGTTGGCCACGATCACCAGGTCGCACCCCGCCGCCACCGCCGCCCGCGCCCGCGCCGCCGCATCCCCCGCCCACGCCGCCGCGGCCATGGAGAGGTCGTCGCTCACCACCGCCCCCTGGAAGCCGAGCCTCCCCCGCAGCACGCCGCCGATCCAGCGGCGCGAGAAGGTGGCGGGCGCATCGTCCACCGCCGGGTAGCGCACGTGCGCGGTCATCACCGCGGCGAGACCGTGGGCGGCCAGGCGCTCGAAGGGCACGAGGTCGGCAAGCGCGAGCTCGGCGAACGCGCGCCGGTCCTCGGGCAGCTCGCGGTGCGAGTCCGCGGTCACGCCGCCGTGTCCCGGGAAGTGCTTGGCGACCCCCTCCACCCCTGCGCCGCGCAGCCCGCGCAGGAAGTCGCCCGCGAGCAGCGCCACCGCCTCCGGATCGGCGGCGAAGGCGCGATCCCCGATCACCCCGCCGGCGTGGCGCCCGAGATCCAGCACCGGCGCGAAGTCGAGGCCGATCCCCACCGCGCGCAGTTCCTCGCCGGCGATGCGCCCGGCGGCCTCGGCGAGCCGCCGCGCCCGCGCCGGCTCGCGCCGCCACAGCGCCCCCAGCGCCGCCGCCGGCGGCAGCGCCGTGAAGCCGTGGCGGAAGCGCTGCACGCGCCCGCCCTCGTGGTCCACCGCCACCAGCAGCGGCGGGCGGCGCACCGACTTGATCTCGGCCACCAGCGCCGCGAGCTGCCCGCGGTCGACGTAGTTGCGCCCGAAGAGCAGCACCCCGCCCACCGCGGGATGGGCCAGCAGCTCGCGCTCCTCCGCCGCGAGCGCCGGCCCCGCCAGGTCCACCATCACCGGCCCGGGTCCCATGGCGGGGATTATGCGGGCCGGGCCGCGGCGCCACCAGCGCGCAGGCGCACGTCCAGCGCGTCGCGCAGGGCGTCGCCGAGGCGGTTCACCGCCAGCACCACGAGCGCGAGCGCCGCCCCCGGGGCGAGCACCAGGTGCGGCGCCACCAGCATGTAGCGCACGCCGTCGCGGATCATCGCCCCCCACGAGGCCTGCGGCGGCTGCACCCCGAGGCCGAGGAAGGACAGCCCCGCCTCCGCGATCACCACCGCGGCGACGCCGAAGCTCGCCTCCACCAGCAGCGGCGCCAGCGCCAGCGGCAGCACGTGCCGGAGCAGAATCCGGGCGTGCCCGGCGCCGAGGGCGCGCGCCGCGGCCACGTGTTCGCGGCTGCGCAGCGACATCGCCTGCGCCCGCACCAGCCGCGCGTAGCCCACCCAGCCGGTGGCCGCGAGGGCGACGACCACGTTGGCGAGCCCCGGCCCGAGGATCCCGGCCAGGGCGATCGCGAGGAGGATGCCCGGAAACGCGAGGAAGACGTCGATCAGCCGCGCCAGCACGAGATCGATCCAGCCGCCGGCGTAGCCCGCCACCAGCCCCACCGCGGCGCCGACGACGGCGGAGAGGGTCACCACCGCGGCGGCGGCGAGGAAGGAGGTCCGCGCCCCCGCGACGAGCCGGTCGAGCACCGGGCGGCCGAGCTCGTCGGCGCCGAGCAGCCCCGCCTCCCCGCCCGGCGGGGCGAGGATGCGCGCCAGCTCGATGCGGTCGGGCTCCAGCGGGAGCCACGGCGCCGCCAGCGCCGCCAGCGCCCACAGCAGCAGCACCGCGCCGGCGAGCGGGGCCTCGCGCAGGGCCGCGCCGGCGCCCCTCATCGCCCCTCCCGCACGCGGGGGTCGATCCAGGCGTAGGCGAGGTCGGTGAGCGTGTTCACCGCCACGTAGGCGAGGGCGATGACGAGGACGCAGCCCTGCACCAGCGGGTAGTCGCGCCGCCGGATCGCCTCCACCGTGAGGCTGCCGATCCCCGGCCAGGAGAAGACCGTCTCGGTGATCACCGCCCCCGCGAGCAGCGCACCGAGCTGCAGCCCGAGCAGCGTCGCCACCGGCAGGAGGGCGTTGCGCAGCCCGTGGCGCAGGATCACGGCCCGCTCGGGCAGCCCCTTGGCCCGCGCCGTGCGGATGTAGTCCTCGGCCAGCACCTCCAGGAGCGAGGCCCTGACCATGCGCGCCAGCACCGCGGCCAGCCCTGTCCCGAGGGTCAGGGCCGGAAGCACCAGCGAGGCCGGCCCCTCGCGTCCGCTCACCGGCAGCCACCCGAGCCGGAGCGAGAAGAGCAGCATCAGCAGCGGCCCGAGCCAGAAGTTGGGGATGGAGATCCCGGCGAGGGAGAAGGCCATCGCGGTGCGGTCCGGCCAGCCGCCGCGCCGCACCGCCGCCACCACCCCCAGCGGCAGGGCCAGCAGCAGCGCCACGGCGAGGCCCGCCGCGGCGAGCTCAAGGGTCGCGGGGAGCCGCTCGGCGACCAGCTCGGCGACGGGACGGCGGGCGTAGAGGGAGACGCCGAGATCGCCCCGCGCGAGCCCGCCCAGATAGGCCGCAAGCTGCTCCGCGAGCGGGCGGTCGAGGCCGAGGTCGCGGCGCAGCGCGGCGCGGTCGGCCGCCGTCGCGCCCTCGCCCAGCATCGCCTCCACGGGGTCGCCGGGCACCAGGTGGATGAGGAGAAAGACCACCAGCACCACGCCCGCCACCACCACCGCCGCGCTCCCAAGCCGCGCCGCGATCATCGCCCCTTCCCCCCGGCGTCCATGGGGCGGATTCTACCAGCGGGGCTCAGGCCGCCCGCGGCAGGCCCGGACCGGGCGCCCCGCCCGCGCCGCCCTGGCGGCGCAGCCAGTCGAGGACCGCCGGCCCCGCCCGCACCCCGAGCCGGCGCAGGCCCTCGTTGCCGAAGAGGACGTTGAACTCGAGCAGGAAGGGATGCCCGTCCACCCAGGCGACGTCGAAGCCCGCGTGGTCCACCCCGAGGGCCCCGGCCACCCGCGCCACCAGGGCGAGGGCCTCCTCCGGCACCCCCGTCCCATCCACCGCGGCGCCGCGGGCGACGTTGGTGGGCTGCCCGCGCTCGCCCACCCGCCAGTAGGCGGCGAGCACCCGGTCGCCCACCCACACCACGCGCAGATCCCGGTCGATGGGCAGGTACTCCTGGGCGTAGAGGGTCTCCTCCCCCTGCGCCCAGGCCAGGAGCTCGGCGCGACGCGCCACCACGCGCACGCCCTCGCCGCGTGCCGAGCGCGGCCGCTTCACCACCAGCGGCAGCCCCAGCACCTCCAGCGCCTCCTCCACCGCCTCCGGCCCCGCGGGGCGGATCAGGGTGCGCGGCACGTGGGCCGGGGCGACCAGCTGCAGGGCCCGCGTCTGCACCACCTTGCTCGCCCCGAGGCGGTAGGCCGCCGGAGCGGGGAAGACGCGCGCGCCGAGGGCGTGCACCAGCAGGTCCACCATCCACCCGGGCGGGAACAGCACCCAGTCCGCCCCGTCGAGGCAGGCGGGGTCGCGCAGCACCGCCTCCGGCTTGACCCAGCGCACGCCGGGAAGCTCCAGGGCGCGGAACGGATCCAGCGAGACCAGCTCCATGACCGGTGGCGCCGATGGCAGGCACGACGGCGCGCGCATTGTACCCGCCGCCGCGCGCGGGGGAAGCGGGACGGCCGCATCCGGGTATCATCCGCGCCATGCACCGGGAACCGGCGCTCCAGGACGCCCTCTGGTGGGCCACCGCCCCGCCCGCCCCCGCCGCTCCGCCCCTGGAGGGCGAGGCGGAGGCCGACGTGGCCGTGGTCGGGGCCGGCTACACCGGCTGCTCGGCGGCGTTGCACCTGGCCGGGGCCGGGTGCTCGGTGGTGCTCCTCGAGGCCCGCTGCATCGGCTGGGGCGGCTCCGGGCGCAACATCGGCCTCGTCAACGCCGGCCTCTGGCTCGACCCCGACGAGGTGGAGCGGCGCGCCGGGCCCCGCCACGGTCCGCGCCTGGTCGAGGCGCTGGGGGCGGCGCCGCGGCTCGTCTTCGCGCTCATCGAGCGGCACCGCATCGCCTGCGAGGCCGAGCGGCGGCCCGTCGCCCGCGCCGCCCACGACCGCCGGGCGCTCGCCCGCCTGCAGGCCCACGCGCGGCAGTGGCAGCGCCGCGGCGCGGCGGTGGAGGTGATCGACGCCCGCCGCACCGCCGAGCTCACGGGTGCCCGCGGCTACGCCGGCGGCATCCTCGATCACCGCAGCGGCACCGTGCAGCCGCTGGCCTACGCCCGGGGGCTCGCCGCCGCCGCGGCGCGCGCCGGCGCGCGCGTGCACGAGGCGACGCCGGTGCTGCGCCTCGCCCCCGCGGGCGACGGCTGGCGGCTGGAGACGCCGCGCGGCACGGTGCGCGCAGGGCGCGTCCTTCTCGCCGGCAACGCCTATGCCGAGGGCGCCCTGCCGGGGCTCGACCGGGCCACCGTCCCCGTGGGCTGCTTCGCCTGCGCCGGGCCGCTCCCGGCCGAGGCCGCGGGCATCGCCGCCCACGCCTTCTACGACACCCGCCCCGCGATGCTTTTCGCCCGCCGCGACGCCGCCGGCCACCTCCTCCTCGGCAGCCTCGGGCGGCTGCCCGCGGACGGGGCCGAGGCCTGGCTGCGGCGCGCCTGGCGCCTGCTCTTCCCGGGGCTTGCGCCGCCGCGCTGGCGCCACCGCTGGGCCGGCACCCTGGGCTTCACCCCCGGCAACCTCCCGCGCCTGCACCAGCCGGCGCCGGGGCTCTACGCCGTGCTGGGCTACAACGGCCGCGGCATCGGCCCCGGCACCCTCTGGGGCCGGCTCCTCGCGCAATGGATCCTCGGCGCGTGCGGGGCCGACGACCTGCCCCTGCCGGTGACGGCCCTGCGGCCGGTGCCGGCGCGCGCCCTGCGCGCCGCCGCCTGGGAGTTCGCCTTCCGCGCCGCGCGGCTCGCCCACCGGCCGCGCTAGGGCGCCGCGGGCGACGATCCCTTGCCCGCCGCGGGCCGGGGGCCTAGGCTTGGCCCATGCGGGGTGTGGTGGTGACGGCGGTGCTCCTTGCCTGTGCGCCCGCGGGGGCGGCACCCGGTGGCGAGCGCATCGCCGCGGCGCGCTATGCCGAGGTCCTCTGCCTCGAGGCCGCCGCCGAGGCGGAGCTGCTCTCGGCCCGCATCGCCCGGGACGCGGGCCTCGCCGGTGCCGACGCCGTGGCCCGCCCGGCCGAGCGCCGGCGCCGGCTCGGGCACCTCGAAGGCGCGCTGCGCCGGGCGCTGCCCGGCGCCGTCGCGCCGCTTCGTCCGTACCTCGAGCGCCGCGCGCGCAACCTCGGCCGCGCGGCCTGGATGGCGCACCTGCGCGGCGGGGAGGGGGCGGGCGCGCCTGCCGCGGCGTGCGGCTCGGATGCCCGCGCCCTCTACCGCAGCGGCCGGGCCTTCCGGCTCCTGGCCGAGGGCGGCCTCACGCCCCCGCCGGCGGTGACCCTGGAGGCGGTGCGCGCCGCCGCCGAGGCGCGCATCGGCCGGCGTCCCGGGCCGCCGCCGCGCGGTGCCGGGGGCCCGCCGTGATCCCGCGCCTGCGGCGCCTCGCCCTCGCCTCGGCGGGCGCGCTCCTTGCCGGTTGCACCGGCCTGCACGAGCGCTACGGCTACGGGCGCGTGGCCCCGGCCGACACCGACATCCCGGAGCAGGACATCGCGGTGGTGCTGCCGCCCGGGGCGCCCTCCATCAGCCAGCGCTACCGCCCCCTCGACCGCTACCCCGGCCTGCGCGAGGGCGGCGCGCCTCACGAGGGCATCGACCTCTTCGTCCTCGACGGCACGCCGGTGCTGGCGGCGGCCCCGGGGACGGTGGCCGACACCGGCCTCTCGCCCATGTACGGGCGGACCGTCGCCCTGGTCCACGGCCCCCTCGCCGAGGCCGGCGACGGCGGACACCTCTGCACCCGCTACTACCACCTCGGCCGCATCGACGTGCGCGCGGGCGAGGCGGTGCGGCGCGGCCAGCCCATCGGCCGCTCCGGCCGTTCCGGGCTGCTCGCGGGCGGCTTCCCGCACCTGCACTTCGAGGTCCGCCGCTGCGACGCCCGGGGCCACGACCGGGGCCATGTCAACCCGCAGCGCTTCTGGGTCGACGGCGTCGGGCGGGTGACCTGCTTCGATCCGCGCCGGCGGTGGCCCGAGGCCCCGGTGCGGCTCACCTATCCGGCCCCCTGCCGCGGCATCCCGTGGCCGCCGATCCCCTGAGGGCGGCGCTCAGGCCGCCTCCTCGCCCGCGTACTGCGGCATCCGGTCGAAGTTGAGGTAGCGGTAGATGGCCTCGGCGCGCTCGATCACCGGGCGGACCCGCTCCAGGTACTCCTCGGGGCTCGGCAGCCGCCCCAGCGCCGCCGCCACCGCCGCCAGCTCCGCCGAGGCGAGGAAGACCTTGGCCCCCCGGCCCATGCGGTTGGGGAAGTTGCGCGTGGAGGTGGAGACCACGGTGGCCTCGTCGGCCACGCGGGCCTGGTTGCCCATGCACAGCGAGCAGCCGGGCATCTCCATGCGCGCCCCGGCGCGGCCGAAGACGCTGTAGTAGCCCTCCTCCACCAGCTCGGCCTGGTCCATGCGCGTCGGCGGCGCGATCCAGAGCCGGACCGGCACCTGCCCCCCGGCCGCCTCGAGGACGTGGGCGGCGGCGCGGTAGTGGCCGATGTTGGTCATGCACGAGCCGATGAAGACCTCGTCGATCCGGGTGCCGGCCACCTCGGAGAGCGGGCGGACGTCGTCGGGGTCGTTGGGGCAGGCGAGCAGCGGCTCGGTGATCTCGGCGAGATCGATCTCGATCACCGCCGCGTACTCGGCGTCCGCGTCCGGCTCGAGCAGCTGCGGATCGGCGAGCCAGGCCTCCATGGCCTCGATGCGCCGGCGCAGGGCGTCGGCGTCGCGGTAGCCTTGCGCGATCATCCAGCGCAGCAGCGCCACGTTGGAGCGCAGGTACTCGATCACCGGCTCCTTGTCGAGCCGCACGGTGCAGGCCGCGGCGGAGCGCTCGGCGGAGGCGTCGGCGAGCTCGAAGGCCTGCTCCACCTTGAGCTGCGGCAGCCCCTCGATCTCCAGGATGCGGCCGGAGAAGACGTTCTTCTTGCCCTCCTTGGCCACCGTCAGCAGCCCCTGCTGCAGCGCGGCGTAGGGGATGGCGTTGACGAGGTCGCGCAGGGTGATGCCGGGGCGCATCTCGCCCTTGAAGCGGACCAGCACCGACTCCGGCATGTCCAGCGGCATCACGCCCATGGCGGCGGCGAAGGCCACCAGGCCCGAGCCCGCGGGGAAGCTGATCCCGAGCGGGAAGCGGGTGTGGGAGTCGCCGCCGGTGCCCACGGTGTCGGGCAGGAGCATGCGGTTGAGCCAGGAGTGGATGATGCCGTCGCCCGGGCGCAGGGCGACGCCGCCGCGCTCGACGATGAACTGCGGCAGCGTCTTGTGGGTCTGCACGTCCACCGGCCGGGGATAGGCCGCGGTGTGGCAGAAGCTCTGCATCACGAGGTCGGCCTGGAAGCGCATGCAGGCGAGCTCCTTGAGCTCGTCGCGGGTCATGGGGCCGGTGGTGTCCTGCGAGCCCACCGTGGTCATGCGCGGCTCGCAGTAGGTGCCCGGACGCACCCCCTCCACGCCGCAGGCCCGGCCCACGATCTTCTGCGCCAGGGTGTAGCCGCGGCCGGTGTCCGCGGGCTGGCGCGGCCTGCGGAAGACCTCGCTCTCCGGCAGCCCCAGGTGGCGGCGCGCCCGCGCCGTGAGGTTGCGGCCGATGATGAGCGGGATGCGCCCCCCGGCGCGCACCTCGTCCAGGAGCACCTCGGTCTTGAGGGCGAAGGTGGCGACGGTCTCGCCGGCCTCGTTCTCGATCCGGCCCGCGTAGGGCAGGATCGTGATCACGTCGCCGGTCTCGAGCCCCGAGACGTCGCACTCGATGGGCAGCGCCCCCGAGTCCTCGAGGGTGTTGAAGAAGATGGGCGCGATCTTGCCGCCCAGCACCACCCCGCCCTGGCGCTTGTTGGGCACGTAGGGGATGTCCTCGCCGATGTGCCAGAGCAGGGAGTTGGTGGCCGACTTGCGCGACGAGCCGGTGCCCACCACATCGCCGACGAAGGCCACCGGATGGCCCTTGCCGCGCAGCCCGGCGATGGTCTCCAGCGCCCCCGGCATGCGGTTCATGAGCATCGACTGCGCATGCAGCGGGATGTCGGGCCGGCTCCAGGCCTCGGAGGCCGGCGAGAGGTCGTCGGTGTTGGTCTCCCCCGGGACCTTGAACACCGTCACCGTGATCCGCTCCGGCACCGGCGGGCGCGAGGTGAACCACTCGGCCTCCGCCCAGGCGCGGATCACCGCCTCGGCGTGCGGGTTGTCCGCCGCCTTCGCCGCCACCGCATCGAAGGCGTCGAAGACCAGCAGCGTCCCCTTGAGGGCGCGCGCCGCGGCCTCGCCAAGCAAAGCATCGTCCAGCAGCGCCACCAGCGGCTCGATGTTGTAGCCGCCCAGCATGGTGCCCAGCAGCTCCACCGCCCGCTCGCGCGAGATCACCGGGCAGGTGCGCTCGCCCCGCGCCACCGCGGCGAGGAACTCGGCCTTGACCCGGGCGGCCTCGTCCACGCCGGGCGGCACCCGCTGCGTGAGCAGATCCAGGAGGAAGGCCTCCTCGCCCGCCGGCGGGTCGCAGAGCAGCTCCGTCAGGGCGCGGACCTGCGCGGCATCCAGGGGCAGCGGCGGCACGCCCTGCTCGGCGCGCTCCTCGACATGCTTGCGGTAGGCTTCGAGCACCGTCCAGACCTCCCTACGATGGCGACCGGGCGCCGCCCGGCGGCGGCGCGGGCATAATTATAAGTTAATCGTGCTTTATGCCAAGTTATGGCGAATCCCCGGCGGGAGCGCTGTTGTATCATGTTGCGCCCTTCGATCAAGCCCGTGCGGGCAGTCCCGGGAGGAGCCATGGACCGCGCCAGCCTCACCGCCCTCTCGCCGGTGGACGGCCGCTATGCCGCCGCCACCGAGGAGCTGCGGCCCCTGTTCAGCGAGTACGGCCTCATCCGCCACCGCGTCCTCGTGGAGGTGCGCTGGCTCCAGGCCCTCGCCGCCGAACCGGCCATCGCCGAGGTGCCCCCGCTCTCGGCCCACGCCCGGGAGCTGCTCGAGCGCCTCGCCCTCGGCTTCACCGAGGACGACGGCCGCCGGGTCAAGAACATCGAGGCGAGCATCAACCACGACGTCAAGGCGGTGGAGTACTTCATCAAGGAGCGCATCGCCGGCAACGACGAGCTCGCCCGCATCGCCGAGTTCGTCCACTTCGCCTGCACCTCCGAGGACGTCAACAACCTCGCCTACGCCCTCATCCTGCGCGAGGCCCGAAGCCAGGCCCTGCTGCCGGCCATGGACGAGCTCATCGCCGCCCTGCGCGAGCTCGCCCACGCCCTCGCCGAGCAGCCCATGCTCTCGCGCACCCACGGCCAGCCCGCCTCGCCCACGACCCTGGGCAAGGAGCTCGCCAACTTCGTCCACCGCCTGCGCCGCCAGCGCGCCCAGCTCGCCGCGGTGCCGGTGCTGGGCAAGATCAACGGCGCCGTCGGCAACTACAACGCCCACGTCGCGGCCTACCCCGAGGTGGACTGGCCGCGTCTCGCCGAGGGCTTCGTCGCCGGCCTCGGCCTCGAGTGGAACCCCTACACCACCCAGATCGAGCCCCACGACTGGATCGCCGAGTACCTGGACGCCCTCGCCCGCTTCAACACCGTGCTGGTGGACCTCTGCCGCGACCTCTGGGGCTACATCGCCCTCGGCTACTTCCGCCAGCGCGTGGTCGCCGGCGAGGTGGGCTCCTCCACCATGCCGCACAAGGTCAACCCCATCGACTTCGAGAACGCCGAGGGCAACCTGGGCATCGCCAACGCCCTCGCCGACCACCTCGCGCGCAAGCTGCCGGTCTCGCGCTGGCAGCGCGACCTGACCGACTCCACGGCGCTGCGCAACCTCGGGGTCGTGGTGGGCCACTCGCTGCTCGCCTACCGCGCCTGCCTGCGCGGGCTCGGCAAGCTCGAGGCCGACCCGGAGCGGCTCGAGGCCGACCTCGCCCAGGCCTGGGAGGTGCTCGCCGAGGCGATCCAGACCGTGATGCGCCGTCACGGCGTCGACCGCCCCTACGAGCGGCTCAAGGAGCTGACGCGCGGGCGGCGCATCGACGCCGGGGCGCTGCGCGAGTTCGTCCTCGGCCTGCCGATCCCGGAGGCGGCGCGGGCGCGGCTGCTCGCCCTGACCCCGCGCGACTACGTGGGGCTCGCCGCGGAGCAGGCCCGCGCCGTATGAGCGAGGCGGCGGCGCAGCCCGCGGCCATCGCCGCCGGGCGCCTCGGCGAGACCCGCGGCCCCATCGCCGTCACCACCCTCGAGGCCCACCGCCTGGCGGTGCTGCGCCTCGCCGCCCAGGCCCGCCGCGAGCTCGCGATCTTCAGCCCGGCCCTCGATCCGCGCGTCTTCGACCACGAGGGGCTGGCCGAGGCGGTGCGGGCGCTGCTGCTGCGCAGCCCCCGCGCCCGGGTGCGCGTGGTGGTGCAGGATGCGGCGCCCGTGGCGGCGCGCGGCCACCGCCTCCTGCGCCTCGCCTGGCGGCTGCCGAGCCGGATGGAGATCCGCCGCGCCGGCCCCGACCACCAGGGGCTCGACGAGGCCTTCGTCCTCGCCGACGAGACGGGCGTCCTGGAGACCGAGCACGCCGAGCGCTACGAGGCCGTGCTGGACTTCTGCAACCCGCCCCGGGCGCGGGCGCTGCGGCTGCGCTTCGAGGAGATCTGGGCGCAGGCGGAGCGCGACCCGAACCTGCTTCGCCTCGACCTCTGAGCGCGACCCTCAGCCGCCCTCGGCCCAGGCCGCGCGCACCCGCGTCCGGTGGAGGGCGAGCCACTGGAGCGCGATGATGCTGTAGGAGGCCTCGATCCAGCCGGCCTCGATGCCGGCCAGCGCTTCCGCGAGCGGCAGGACGTGGCTGCGGATGTCCTCGCCCTCCTCGGCGAGGCCGAACACCCCCCCTGCGGCGGGCGCCCGCACCCGCGCGAGATAGAGCAGGATCCGCTCCGAGCTCGCCCCGGGGCTCGTGTAGAACCGCCCCAGCGGCCACAGCGCCGTGGCCTCGCAGCCCGTCTCCTCGCGCACCTCGCGCCGCGCCACCGCTTCCGCCGACTCGCCGTGGTCGAAGACGCCGGCCACGATCTCCAGCAGCCAGGGACCGGCCGGATGCGCGAGGGCGCCGACCCGGAACTGCTCCACCAGGACCACGGCGTCGGCCGCAGGGTCGTAGGGCAGCACCGCCACCGCCTCGCCGCGAACGAAGAGCTCCCGCATCAGGGGCGGGCTCTCGCCGCCGCCGAAGAGGGCGTGGCGAAGGTGCAGGCGGTCGAGGCGGAAGAAGCCGTCGTGGCAGGTCTCGCGGGCGAGGACGCGGACGTCGCCCAGGCGGAAGCGGGGACGGAACACCGGCACCCCCCTCAGCGCACCACCGTTTCGATGCCGAGGCCGAGCCGGGCGGCGAGCTCGGCGAAGCCCGGGAACGAGGTCGCCACCGCGGCGCAGTCGCGCACCAGGACGGTGCCCTCGGCGCGCAGCGCCGCCACCGCCATGGCCATCGCCACGCGATGGTCGCCGTGGCTCCAGACGCTGCCGCCGCGGATGCGCCCGCCGCGGACGACGATGCCGTCCGGCAGCGGCCGGGCCTCGATCCCGACCCCCTGGAGGGCCTCGGCCATGGCGGCGATGCGGTCGCTCTCCTTGACCCGCAGCTCCGCGGCGCCGCGCAGCACGGTCTCGCCCTCGGCGCAGGCGGCGGCGACGAACACCGCCGGGAACTCGTCGATGGCGAGCGGCACCCACTCCGGCGGGATCTCGATCCCGCGCAGGGGGGCGTGGCGCACACGCAGGTCGGCCACCGGTTCGCCGCCCGCCTCGCGCGGGTCGAGGACCTCGATCTCGGCCCCCATGGCGCGCAGGATGTGGAGGACGCCGGTGCGCGTCGGGTTGACGCCGACGCCCCGCAGCTCCAGCTCCGAGCCCGGGGCGATGGTGGCGCCCACGAGGAGGAAGGCGGCCGAGGAGAGGTCCCCGGGCACCAGCACCCGCCGCCCGCGCAGCCGCGCCCCGCCCTCGACGCAGGCCGTGCCGTCGCCGAACCGGACGGGGGCGCCGAAGGCGGCCAGCATGCGCTCGGTGTGGTCGCGGGTCGGCGCCGGCTCCACCACGCAGGTGCGCCCCTCGGCGTAGAGCCCGGCGAGCAGCAGCGCCGACTTGACCTGGGCGCTGGCCACCGGCATCGGGTAGTGGATCCCGGCCAGCCGCCGGCGGCCGCGGATGACGAGGGGCGCCGTGCCCTCGGGGGTGGTCTCGATGCGCGCGCCCATGAGCTGCAGCGGCTGCGTCACCCGCCGCATGGGGCGGCGGCGCAGGGAGGCGTCGCCCGTGAGCACGGTGTCGAAGGGCTGGGCCGCGAGCAGGCCCGCGAGCAGGCGCATGGAGGTCCCGGAGTTGCCGAGGTCGAGGGGGCCCTCGGGCGGGCGCAGGCCGTGGAGGCCGACGCCGTGGACGCGGATGCACCCCTCGCGCGGCCCTTCGATCTCCACCCCCATGGCGCGGAAGGCGGCCACGGTGGCGAGCGCATCCTCGCCCTCGAGGAAGCCCTCGGCCTCGGTGGTGCCCTCGGCGATGGCGCCCAGCATCACCACGCGGTGGGAGACGGACTTGTCCCCGGGCACCTCGACGCTGCCGCGCAGGCGGCCGCCGGGGGCGACGCGGTAGTCGATGCGCGCCACCGTCACCCTCCCCCGCGGCCGAGGACGTGGGCGTCGCGCGCCGCCTTGGCGCGGCGGAAGGTGGCGAGGAGGGTCTCGCCGTCGCCGGCCTCGACCGCGTCGGCGAGCCGCGCCAGATCCGCCTGGAAGCGGCGCAGCATCCCCAGGAGCGCCTCGCGGTTGGCGAGGCAGATGTCGTGCCACATCACCGGGTCGCTGGAGGCGATGCGGGTGAAGTCGCGAAAGCCCCCGGCGGCGTAGCGGAAGATCTCCTCGTGCCCCTCGAGACGGGCGAGGGCGTCCACCAGGGCGTAGGCGAGCATGTGCGGCAGGTGGCTGGTGGCGGCGAGGACGGCGTCATGGTGCGCCACCTCCATGGTCTCCACCACGGCGCCTGCGGCCTCCCACATGCGCCGCACCCGCTCCACCGCCGCAGGGTCGGTCTCCGCGACCGGGGTGAGCAGCACGCGGTGATCCTCGAACAGCTCGGCGAAGGCCGCCTCGACGCCGCTGCGCTCGGTGCCGGCGATGGGGTGGCCGGGCACGAACCAGCGCGGGATCCGGCCGAAGACCGCGCGCGCGTCGGCGATCACGCTGGCCTTGGCGCTGCCCACGTCGGTCACCACCGCATCGGCCGCGAGCGCCGGCGCCGCCGCCGCCAGCACCGCCCGCATCGCCCCCAGGGGCACGGCGAGGACCACGAGGTCGGCGCCCGCCACCGCCGCCGCGGGGTCGGTCTCGGCGCGGTCCACCACGCCCAGCTCCACCGCACGCGCCAGATGGGCCGGATCGCGCCCGCAGCCGACGATCTCCCCCACCGCCTCGGCGCGGCGCAGGGCGCGCGCCAGCGAGCCGCCGATGAGGCCGACGCCGAGGACCGCGAGCCGCCGCGCCACCGCCATTCAGAGGCTCCTGCCCACGGCCTCGGCGATGGGCGCAAGCTCCTGCATCAGCCGCGCCATCTCCTCCGGCGAGAGGGCCTGGTCGGCGTCGGACCAGGCCTCGGCCGGACGCGGGTGCACCTCCACGAGCAGCCCGTCGGCACCGGCGGCGACGGCGGCGCGGGCGAGCGCCGGCACCATCCACGCCTTGCCGCCGGCGTGGCTGGGATCGACGATCACCGGCAGATGGGTCTCGCGCTTGAGCACCGGCACCGCGGTGACGTCCAGCATGTTGCGGTAGGCGTTCTCGAAGGTGCGCACGCCGCGCTCGCAGAAGATGATGTTGTGGTTGCCGGCGGCGGCGATGTACTCGGCCGCCATCAGCCACTCGCTCACCGTCGCCGACAGCCCCCGCTTGAGGATCACGGGCCGGTCGATGCGGCCCACCTCCTTGAGCAGGGTGAAGTTCTGCATGTTGCGGGTGCCGATCTGGATCACGTCGACCCCGTGCTCCAGGAAGACGTCGAGGTCGCGCGCGTCCATGAGCTCGGTGACCACCGGCAGGCCGTGCGCCCGCGCCGCCTCCACCAGCAGGCGCAGCCCCTCGACCCCGAGGCCCTGAAAGGTGTAGGGGCTGGTGCGGGGCTTGAAGGCGCCGCCGCGCATGAGGCGGCAGCCCGCCGCCGCCACCGCCGCCGCCGCGGCCTCCATCTGCTCGGCGCTCTCCACCGAGCACGGCCCGGCGATGACCTGGATCTGCCGCCCGCCGATGGGCACCCCGGCGACGTCGATGACGGTGTCCTGGGGCTGCCACTCGCGGGAGACGATCTTGTAGGGCTTGAGCACGGGGAGGACGCGCTCGACCCCGGGCAGGGCCTCGAGCTGCTCCACCTCCAGGCGGCGCTCGTCGCCGATGACGCCGATGATGGTCCGCTCGACGCCGCGCGAGATGTGCGGGCGCATCCCGAGCTGGTCCAGCTTGCGGGCGACGGTGTCGATCTCCTCGTCGCCCACCTGCGGCCGCATGATGATGATCACGTCTGCCTCCTCGCCCTGGTCGGGCCCGCGGTCCGGGCGCTCAGAGCACCCGGCCCAGCGCCTCCAGCGCGCGCCGGTTCTGCGCCTCGGTGCCCACGGTGATGCGCAGGTGCCCGGGCAGGCCGTACTCCTCCACCGGGCGCACGATCACCCCCTCGCGCAGCAGCGCCTGGAAGACCTCCGCCGCCGGCCGCCCCACGTCCACGGTGACGAAGTTGCCCACCGAGGGGATCCAGTGCAGGCCGAGGGCGCGCAGCCCCTCCTCCAGCTGGCGCATCCCGGCGCGGTTCATGGCCACCGAGCGGGCGACGTGGTCCGCGTCGCCGAGCGCGGCCACCGCCGCGGCCTGCGCCGGGTGGTTGACGTTGAAGGGCTGGCGCACGCGGTTGAGCAGGTCGGCCACGTCCGGGTGCGACAGCGCGTAGCCGACGCGCAGGGCGGCGAGCCCGTGGGCCTTGGAGAAGGTGCGCGTCACCACGAGGTTGGGGAAGCGCCCGAGCCAGCGGCTGGCGTCGGGATAGTCCGGCTCCTCCACGTACTCGAAGTAGGCCTCGTCCACCACCGCGATCACGTGCCGCGGCAGCTCCGCGAGGAAGCCCTCCAGTTCGGCCGCCCGCAGCCAGGTCCCGGTCGGGTTGTTGGGATTGGCCACGTAGACCACCCCCGTGGCCTCGCCCACCGCCGCCCGCATCGCCTCCAGGTCGTGGCCGCGGCGCGGCCCGCGGCTTCCGTCGTGGGCCGGCACCATGCGCGGGACGGCGTTGGCGGCGAGGGTGGACAGCCAGTAGACCACGAAGCCGTGCTCGGAGAAGACCGCCTCCCGCCCCGGGCCCAGGAAGACGCGGGCGACGAGGTCGAGGACGTCGTTGGAGCCGTTGCCCAGCGTGATGCAGGCCGGGTCCACGTCGTGACGGGCGGCGATGGCGGCCCTGAGCTCGAAGCCGTTGCCGTCGGGATAGAGGCCGGCCTCGGCCAGCGCCGCACGCGCGGCCTCCAGGGCGCGCGGGCTCGGCCCCAGGGGGTTCTCGTTGGAGGCGAGCTTGACCGCGTCGCGGATGCCGAGCTCCCGCTCGAGCTCCGAGAGCGGCTTGCCCGGCTGGTAGGGTCGCAGGCGGCGCACGCCCTCGTGGGCCAGTCGGAGAAAGGCGTTGTCGGTCATGACGGTTCCCTTGCCGCAGTCACAGGACGGCCCGCGGATACGAGCCGAGGACACGGAACAGCGAGGCCTCGCGCTCGAGCTCGGCCAGCGCCGCCGCGACCTTGTCCTCGCTGCGGTGCCCCTCGACGTCGACGAAGAAGACGTAGTCCCAGAGCCCCCGGCGCGAGGGCCGCGACTCGATCCGCGTCATGCTCACGCCGTGGCGCGCCAGCGGCTCGAGGAGCCGGAACAGGGCCCCGGGGCGGTTGGGCGCGGAGAGCAGCAGCGAGGTCTTGTCGTTGCCGCTCGGCGGCACCTGCTGGCGCCCGATGACGAGGAAGCGGGTGGTGTTCTCCGGCTCGTCCTCGATGTTGGAGGCGAGGATCCTGAGGCGGTAGATGTGGGCCGTGGCCTCGCCGGCGATGGCCGCGGCGCGGGTCTCGCGGCTTGCGCGGCGCGCGGCCTCGGCGTTGCTCTCCACCGCGATGCGCTCGGCCTGGGGCAGGTGGGCGTCGAGCCACTCGCGGCACTGGGCGAGCGACTGGCGGTGGGAGTAGACCCGCCGGATGTCCTCGATGCGGCCGCCCACCGCCATCAGGTAGTGATGGACGCGCAGTTCCACCTCGCCGCAGATGTAGAGCGGCGAGTTGAGGAAGCGGTCCAGGGTGTGGCTGACCATGCCCTCGGTGGAGTTCTCCACCGGGACCACGCCGTAGTGGACGCTGCCCGCCTCCACCTCGCGGAAGACCTCGTCGATGGTGGGCAGCGGGCGGCTGCGGATGGAGTGGCCGAAGTGCTTGAAGGCCGCAAGCTGCGTGAAGGTCCCCTCGGGCCCGAGGAAGGCGACGTTGAGGGGCTGCTCGAGGGCGAGGCAGGCCGACATGATCTCGCGGAAGAGCCGCGCCATCTCCTCGTCCGAGAGCGGGCCGCGGTTGCGCTCGAGGACGCGGCGCAGGATCTGCGCCTCGCGCTCGGGGCGGTAGAAGAAGGCCTCGGCGTCGCCGGCCTCCTTCTTGATCTCGGCGATGCGCCGGGCGCACTCGGCCCGGCGCGTGATGAGCGCCTGGATCTGCTCGTCCAGGCGGTCGATCTCCTCGCGGATGCGGCCGATCTCGGCCTCGCGCGCCGCCTCCCGCTCCTCGCCCATGCCCTTCCCCCTCAGGCCGCCGCCGGGATCAGCCGCACCGAGAGCACCCCGTCGATGGCGCCGATGCGCTCGATCACCTCGGGCGGGATCTCGCCCTCCACGTCCACCAGCGTCACCGCGATCTCGCCCCGCGACTTGTTGATCATGTCGGCGATGTTGAGCCCGGCCTCGGCGAGATCGGTGGAGATCTGCCCCAGCATGTTGGGGATGTTGGCGTTGACCACCACGAGGCGCGGGCAGCCCGCCGCGCGCGGCATCTGCACCTCGGGGAAGTTGACCGCGTTGCGCACCTGGCCGTTCTCGAGCCAGTCCCGCACCTGCTCGGCCACCATGACCGCGCAGTTCTCCTCCGCCTCCACGGTGGAGGCGCCGATGTGGGGCAGCGCCACCACCCGCGGGTGGTCCTTGATGCGCGGGCTCGGGAAGTCGCAGACGTAGGCGTGCAGGCGCCCCGCATCGAGGGCGGCGAGCACCGCCTCCTCGTCCACGATCTCGCGCCGCGCGAAGTTGAGCAGCACCGCCCCCGGGCGCATCAGCGCCAGGCGCTCGGCGTTGATCTTGTGCCGGGTGGTCTCGGTCAGGGGCACGTGCAGGGTGACGAAGTCGGAGCGGGCGACGAGGTCGTCCGGGCTGTGCGCCTGCGCCACCTCGGAGGAGAGCTGCCAGGCCCGCTCGACGGTGATCTGCGGGTCGTAGCCCAGGACCTTCATGCCCAGGCGCAGGGCGGTGTTGGCCACCTGCACGCCGATGGCGCCGAGGCCGATCACCCCCAGCGTCCGCCCCGGCAGCTCGAAGCCGCGGAAGCGCTTCTTGCCCGCCTCCACCTCCCGCTCCATGGCGGCCTCCTCCCCCTCGAGGCCGCGCACGTAGTGCCAGGCCTGGCAGATGTTGCGGGCGGCGAGGAGCATGCCGGCGAGGACCAGCTCCTTGACCGCGTTGGCGTTGGCGCCGGGGGCGTTGAAGACCGGGATGCCGCGCCGGGTGAGCTCCGCCACCGGGATGTTGTTGACCCCGGCGCCGGCGCGCGCCACCGCCTTCACCGTGGGCGGGATCTCCATCCCGTGCATGTCGGCCGAGCGCACCAGGATCACGTCCGGGTGCGCGATCTCGGAGGCCACCTCGTAGCGGTCCCGCGGCAGCCGCTCCAGCCCCTTGACAGAGATGTTGTTGAGCGTCAGTACCTTGTACACGATTCTTCGCGTCCTTTCGGAACACGGCACACCGCCGGACCTGCGGCGCGCGAGGGCGCGCCCGCCGCCGCGATTATACGCCCCGCCTCAGCCGTGCCGGCGCTCGAACTCCGCCATGTAGTCGATGAGGGCGTCCACCCCCGCCTCCGGCATGGCGTTGTACAGGCTCGCCCGCATCCCCCCCACCGAGCGGTGGCCCTTGAGGGTGCTGAGCCCGGCCTCGGCCGCCCCTTCCAGGAACGCGCCGTCGAGCTCGGGCCGGGCGAGGGTGAAGGGGACGTTCATCCAGGACCGGCAGGCCGGGTCCACCGGGTTGTGGTAGAAGTCGGAGCCGTCGATGAAGGCGTAGAGCTTCTCGGCCTTGCGCCGGTTGCGCTCGGCCATGGCCGCGAGCCCGCCCTGGTCGCGGATCCACTTGAAGACCAGCCCCGCCACGTACCAGGCGAAGGTGGGCGGGGTGTTGGCCATGGAGCCGGCCTCGGCGTGGGTGCGGTAGTCGAGCATGGAGGGGACGCCGGGCCCGGCATGGCCCACCAGGTCCTCGCGCACGATGACGAGGGTCAGCCCCGCCGGGCCGATGTTCTTCTGCGCCCCGGCGTAGATGAGCCCGAAGCGCTCCACCTCCAGCGGGCGCGAGAGGATGGTGGAGGACATGTCCGCCACCAGCGGCACGTCGCCCGTGTCGGGCACCCAGTGGAACTCCACGCCCCCGATGGTCTCGTTGGGGGTGTAGTGGACGTAGGCGGCATCGGGGTCGAGGCGCCACTCGGCCTGGGGCGGGATGGTGGTGAAGCGGCTCGCCTCGCTGCTCGCGGCGACGTTGACCTCGCAGAAGCGGCGCGCCTCCTTGATCGCCTTGGTGGACCAGGAGCCGGTGTTGACGTAGTCCGCCTTGCCCTTGCCGCGCAGGAGGTTGAGGGGCACCATGGCGAACTGCAGCGACGCCCCGCCCTGCAGGAACAGCACCTCGTAGTGCTCGGGGATCCCCGCCAGCGCGCGCAGCTCGGCCTCGGCCTCCTCGGCGATGGCGACGAAGGCCTTGCCCCGGTGGCTCATCTCCATCACCGACATGCCGGTGCCGCGCCAGTCCAGCAGCTCCTCGCGCACCTGCTCGAGCACCGGCTCCGGCAGCATCGCCGGGCCGGCGCTGAAGTTGTAGACGCGGCTCACGATCCGTCCTCCTCGTCCTCGGAATTGCCGTTCTCGGCCACGGGCTCGATCTCCACCAGCCGCTCGCCCTCGCCGAGCTGGATCAGGCGCACCCCCTGGGTGTTGCGGCCCAGGACGGGGATCTCGGCGACGCGGGTGCGCACCAGGGTGCCGCGGTCGCTGATGAGCATCACCTCGTCCTCGTCCTGGACCAGGGCGGCGCCGACGACGCGCCCGTTGCGCCCCTCGGTGCGGATGCTGATCACCCCCTTGCCGCCGCGCCCCTTGCGCGGGTAGTCCTCGGCCGGGGTGCGCTTGCCGTAGCCGCGCTCGGTGGCGGTGAGCACGGTCCCGGGACCGACGATGACCAGCGCCACCACCTGCTCGCCCTCGCCGAGGCGCAGGCCGATGACGCCCGAGGCGCCGCGCCCCATGGGCCGGACCTCGGACTCGTGGAAGCGGATGGCCTTGCCGGCGTCGCTCACCAGCAGGACCTCCCGGTCGCCGTCGGTGAGGGCCACGTCCACGAGGCGGTCGCCCTCGCGCAGGCCGATGGCGATGATGCCGGCGCTGCGCGGGCGCGAGAAGGCCTCCAGCGGCGTCTTCTTGACGAGGCCGGCGGCGGTGGCCATGAGCACGTAGCGCCCCTCGTCGAAACCGCGCACGGGCAGGACGGCGTGGATGCGCTCGCCCGCCTCCAGGGGCAGCAGGTTCACCAGCGGCCTGCCCCGCGACTGCCGCCCGCCGGCCGGGATCTGGTAGACCTTGAGCCAGTACATGCGCCCGCGGTTGCTGAAGCAGAGCAGCGTGTCGTGGGTGTTGGCGACGAAGAGGCGCTGGACGAAGTCCTCCTCCTTGACCCGCGTCGCCGCGCGCCCCCGGCCGCCGCGCCGCTGCGCCCGGTACTCGTCGAGGGGCTGGATCTTGGCGTAGCCCAGGTGCGAGACGGTCACCACCACGTCCTCGGGGGCGATGAGGTCCTCGATGTCGAGCTCCTGGTGGTCGGCCACGATCTCGCTGCGCCGGGCATCGCCGTAGCGCGCCTTGAGCTCCAGCAGCTCCTCGCGGATCACGGCCATGAGCCGGTCGGGGTCCTCGAGGATGGCGAGGAGGTCGCGGATGGTGTCGATGAGCCCCTTGTACTCGTCGACGATCTTCTCCTGCTCGAGGCCGGTGAGCCGGTGCAGGCGCAGGTCCAGGATCGCCTGCGCCTGGGCCTCGGAGAGGCGGTAGCCGTCGGCGCCGAGCCCGAGCCCGTCCTCGAGGTCGGCCGGGCGCGTCAGTTCCGCCCCCGCGCGCGCGAGCAGCGCGGTCACCACCCCCGGCGCCCAGCTCCGCGCAAGCAGCGCCGCCTTGGCCTCCGCAGGGCTCGGCGAGGCCTTGATGAGGGCGATGACCTCGTCGATGTTGGCGAGCGCCACCGCCAGCCCCTCGAGGATGTGGGCCCGCTCGCGCGCCTTGCGCAGCTCGAAGACGGTGCGCCGCGTCACCACCTCGCGGCGATGGCGCAGGAAGGCCTCGAGCAGCTCGCGCAGGTTGAGCAGCCGCGGCTGCCCGTCCACCAGCGCCACCATGTTGACGCCGAAGACGGTCTGGAGCTGGGTGTGGTGGTAGAGGTTGTTGAGCAGGACCTCGGCGTTCTCGCCCCGCTTGACCTCGATGACGACCCGCAGCCCCTCCTTGTCGGACTCGTCGCGCAGCTCGGCGATGCCCTCGATCCTCTTCTCCCGCACCAGCTCGGCGATGCGCTCGATCAGCCGCGCCTTGTTGACCTGGTACGGGATCTCGGTGACGACGATGGCCTCGCGCCCGGAGCGCGCCTCCTCGATGTGGCAGCGGGCGCGCACGACGATGCGGCCGCGGCCGGTGCGGTAGGCCTCCTCGATGCCCCGCCGGCCGCAGATGATGCCGGCGGTGGGGAAGTCCGGCCCGGGCACGTGCGCCATGAGGGCCTCGACGTCGGCCTCGGGGTCGTCGATGAGGGCGACGCAGGCGTCGACGATCTCGCCCAGGTTGTGGGGCGGGATGTTGGTGGCCATGCCGACGGCGATGCCCGCCGCGCCGTTGACCAGCAGGTTGGGCACCCGGCTCGGCAGCACCGAGGGCTCGGTCTCGGACTCGTCGTAGTTGGGGACGAAGTCCACCGTCTCCTTGTCGATGTCGGCGAGCAGCTCGTGGGCGATGCGCGCCATGCGCACCTCGGTGTAGCGCATCGCCGCAGGCGCATCGCCGTCGATGGAGCCGAAGTTGCCCTGCCCGTCGACCAGGGGGTAGCGCATGGAGAAGGGCTGGGCCATGCGCACGATGGTGTCGTAGACGGCGGCGTCGCCGTGGGGGTGGTACTTGCCGATGACGTCGCCGACGATGCGGGCCGACTTCTTGTAGGGCTTGTTCCAGTCGTTGCCGAGCTCGCTCATCGCGTAGAGGACGCGGCGATGAACGGGCTTGAGGCCGTCGCGGACGTCGGGCAGCGCCCGCCCCACGATCACGCTCATGGCGTAATCGAGGTAGGAGCGCTGCATCTCCTCCTCGAGATCGACGGGGACGATCTCGCGTGCGGTCTCGCTCATGCGGGTACCCGTGCTCGTGCGCGCGCCAGGGCGCGGAACCGGCCGAAAAAATCCGCCTCATTCTAGCACGGGAAGGCGCCCCTCCGCCGGTCGCGCGGGGGCGGACGGGCTCAGCCGAGCAGCCGCGCGATGCCCTCGCGGTCCGGGCGCTCGAGGGCGCCGCGCTCGGTCACGAGCACGTCCACCAGCCCCGCCGGGGTGACGTCGAAGACCGGATTCCAGGCCCCCGCCCCCTGCGGCGCCACGCGCCTGCCCGCGGCCGTGAGGACCTCGTCCGCGGCGCGGGTCTCGATCGGGATCGCGCCGCCGTCGGCGATCCCCGGGTCGATGGTGGAGGTGGGCGCCACCACCATGAAGCGCACGCCGTGATGGCGCGCCAGCACCGCCAGGCCGTAGGTGCCGATCTTGTTGGCGACGTCGCCGTTGGCGGCGATGCGGTCGGCGCCGACGACCACCCACCGAACCCGCCCCGCGGCCAGGAGCGCCGCCGCGGCGGCGTCGGCGATGAGCCGCACCGGGATGCCCTCGCGCACCAGCTCCCACGCCGTCAGCCGCGCCCCCTGAAGCCACGGCCGGGTCTCGTCGGCGAAGACCTCGCGGATGCGTCCCTGGCGCCAGGCGGTGCGGATCACGCCGAGCGCGGTGCCGTGCCCCCCGGTGGCCAGGGCGCCGGTGTTGCAGTGTGTGAGCACGGCGCTGCCCGGCTCGATGAAGGCCGCGCCCAGCTCGCCCATGCGCCGGTTGGCGGCGACGTCCTCCTCGTGGATGGCGCGGGCCTCTGCCTCGAGCCGCGCCGGCGCCTCGGCGTCGTCGGCCTGCGCGGCGACGCGGCGCATGCGCGCCAGGGCCCAGAAGAGGTTCACCGCCGTCGGCCGCGCCGCGGCCAGGCGGTCGAGATCGGCGGCGAAGCCCTCGCGCCAGCGCGCCGGATCCTGCGCCTGCCGCGCCCGCACCGCGAGCACCGCGCCGTAGGCCGCGGCGACCCCGATGGCGGGGGCCCCGCGCACCACCATGTCGCGGATCGCCGCCGCCGTCTCCTCCGCGGTGCGGCAGACCACGTAGCGCTCCTCGTGCGGCAGCAGCCGCTGATCCAGCAGCCGCAGCCCGTCGTCCGTCCATCGCACCGCCTGGACCGGCTCCGCCCCGGGGCTCGTCCCCATCGCGCGCACCCTCCTGCCGTGACCCGCGGATGATGGCAGATCCGCCCCGCCGCTGTCTCCCCGCCCTACCCCGGCGCCGCCCCTCTCCGCTATCCTTGACGATCCCGGCAGGCCAGCCCAGGAGGCCCCCGTGTCCGCCAACCCCGCCGCCCCGTCCCCGGTCGACTACCTCGTGCGCGCGCGCTGGATCGTGCCGGTGGAGCCGGAAGGGGCGGTGCTGGAGGACCACGCGGTGGCGGTGGGGGCGGGACGGATCGTCGCGGTGGAGCCGTGGTCGGCTCTGCGCCCGCGCCACCCGGAGGCGGCGGTGATCGAGCGCCCGCGCCACGTCCTCATCCCGGGCCTGGTCAACGCCCACACCCACGCCGCGATGACGCTGCTGCGCGGGCTCGCCGACGACCTGCCGCTCATGACCTGGCTGCAGGAGCACATCTGGCCGGCGGAGGCGCGCTGGGTGGGCGAGGCCTTCGTCCACGACGGCACCCTCCACGCCGTCGCCGAGATGCTGCGCGGCGGCGTCACCTGCTTCAACGACATGTACTTCTTCCCCGAGGTGACCGCGCGCGTCGCCGCCGAGGCCGGGCTGCGCGCGGTGGTGGGCCTGATCGTGATCGACTTCCCCTCGGCCTGGGCCCGCAACGCCGACGAGTACCTGGCCAAGGGGCTGGAGCTGCACGACGCCTGGCGCAACCACCCCCTGATCCGCACCGCGCTGGCGCCCCACGCCCCCTACACCGTGGCCGACGCCGCCCTGGAGCGCGTGCGCGTGCTCGCGGACGAGCTGGAGATCCCGGTCCACATCCACGTCCACGAGACCGCCGAGGAGGTGGCGCGCGCGGTGGCCGAGACCGGCGAGCGCCCCCTCGCCCGCCTCGACCGCCTGGGCCTGGTCTCGCCCGCGCTGCTCGCCGTCCATGCCACGCAACTGACGCCAGCCGAGATCGCGCGCCTGGCCGACGCCGGCGCCCACGTCGTCCACTGCCCCGAGTCCAACCTCAAGCTGGCGAGCGGCTTCTGCCCGGTGCAGGCGCTGGCGGAGGCGGGCGTCGGTCTCGCCCTCGGCACCGACGGCGCCGCCAGCAACAACGACCTCGACCTGCTCGGCGAGATGCGCACCGCGGCGCTGCTGGCGAAGGCGGTGGCGGGCCGCGCCGATGCCCTGCCCGCGGCGCGGGTGCTCGCCGCGGCCACCCTCGGCGGCGCCCGTGCCCTCGGCCTCGAGGCCGAGATCGGCTCGCTGGTTCCGGGCAAGGCCGCCGACCTGGTGGCGGTGGACCTCGGCGCCCCCGAGACCCAGCCGGTCTACGACGTCATCTCCCAGCTCGTCTACGCCGCCGGGCGCGAGCAGGTCACCGACGTCTGGGTCGCCGGCCGCCCGCTTCTGCGCGACCGCGTCCTGCTCACCGTGGACGAGGAGGCGATCCTCGTCCGCAGCGCCCAGTGGGCGCGGCGCATCGCCGCGCCGCCCGGGGAGGCCGCCCCATGAGCACGCCCAACCTCGATCCCGCCGAGATCGCCCGCTTCGACGGCTTCGCCGCCCGCTGGTGGGACCCGGACGGGGAGATGCGCGCCCTGCACGCCATGAACCCCGTGCGCCTGGCCTACATCGACCGCCACTGCGCGCTCGCGGGGCGGCGCGTGCTCGACGTGGGCTGCGGCGGCGGCATCCTCGCCGAGGCCATGGCCGGCCTCGGCGCGGAGGTGACGGGGATCGACGCCTCCGCCGAGGCCCTCGCCGTGGCCCGCAGCCACGCCGTCGCCACCGGCGTGCAGGTGCGCTACGAGGAGGCCACGGCCGAGGCCTGGGCGGAGACGCACGCGGGATCCTACGCCGCGGTCACCTGCATGGAGCTGCTCGAGCACGTGCCCGACCCCGCCGGCCTCGTCGCCGCCTGCGCGCGCCTCGCCGCCCCCGGCGGCTGGGTCTTCTTCTCCACCATCAACCGCACGTGGATGGCGCGGGCGCTGGCGATCGGGGCCGCCGAGCACCTCCTCGGCCTCGTTCCCCGCGGCACCCACCGCCACGACCGTTTCGTCCGCCCGTCGGAGCTCGCGGCCTGGGGCCGCGCCGCGGGCCTCGACGCGGTGGACGTCACCGGGGTGGTCTTCGACCCGCTGGCGTGGCGCTTCCGCGAGGCCGCCTGCGTGGAGGTCAACTACATGGCGGCCTTCCGCCGGGAGGCGGCGGCGTGAGGTGGCCGCGGCGCCGCGCGGCGGTGCTCTTCGACCTCGACGGGACCCTGCTGGACACGGCGCCCGACATGGCCCGCGCCCTCAACCGCGTGCTCGCGGAGGAAGGCCGCCCGCCGCTGCCCTTCCCGTGCATCCGCCCCGTGGTCTCCCACGGCGGCATGGCGCTGGTCCGCCTCGGCTTCGGCATCGGCCCCGAGGATCCCGCCTTCGAGCGGCTGCGCCGGCGCTTCCTGGACCACTACGCCGCGGGCCTCAGCCTCGAGACCCGTCTCTTCCCGGGCATGGAGCGCGTGCTCGCGGCGCTGGAGGCGGAGGGGATCCCCTGGGGCGTGGTCACCAACAAGCCGGCCTGGCTCACGGAGCCGCTGCTCGGCGACCTGGGGCTTGCCGGGCGCGCGGCGGTGGTGGTCAGCGGCGACACCCTCGCCGTGCGCAAGCCGGACCCGGCCCCGATCCTCCACGCCCTCGCCCGCGTCGGGGCGGATCCGGCGGCGGCGCTCTACGTCGGGGACGCCGAGCGCGACGTCGCCGCCGGCCGCGCCGCCGGGACCACCACCCTGGTGGCGCTCTTCGGCTACCTGGGTGCGTCGGACCGGCCCGAGACCTGGGGCGCCGACGCCCTCGTGGACGCGCCCGAGGCGATCCTGCCCTGGTGCGGGATCGCCCCCGCCCGCCGCGCCGCGCCCGCGGGCTGAACCCCGCGCTCAGCCGCCGAAGGCGGCGAGGCAGACCCCCATCAGCCCGCCCGGGACGATCCCCAGCACGAGCAGCGCCAGCGCATTGGCGCTCACCAGGAGGCGGGCGTCACCGGCGGCCTGCACGGGGCCGGTCTCCTCGCCCTCCGGGGCGTCGAAGTACATCACCTTCACCACCCGCAGGTAGTAGAAGGCGCCGACCACCGAGAACAGCACCGCCACCACGGCGAGCCACAACATGCCGGCGTCGATGACCGCGCGCAGCACCGTCAGCTTGGCGTAGAAGCCCACCAGGGGCGGCACCCCGGCGAGGGAGAACATCACCAGCAGCGTGAGCGCGGCAACCCAGGGGCTGCGCGCGTTGAGGCCCTTGAAGTCGTCGATGCGGTCGGCCTCGAAGCCCTTGCGGGCGAGCAGCGTGATGATGCCGAAGGCGGCCGCCGCCATGAGGGCGTAGGTGACGGTGTAGAACATGGCCGCGGCGTAGCCCACGCGGCTGCCGGCGAGGATGCCGAGGAGGATGAAGCCGACGTGGGAGATGGTGGAGTAGGCCAGCATGCGCTTGAGGTTGGTCTGCGCGATGGCGACCACGTTGCCCACCGCCATGGAGAGCACCGAGAGGATCACCAGCATCTGCTGCCACTGGGGCAGCATGTCGCCGAGCCCTTCGACGAGGATGCGCACGGTCATGGCGAAGGCGGCGAGCTTGGGCGCCGAACCGAGGTAGAGGGTCACCGCGGTGGGGGCGCCGTGGTAGACGTCGGGGATCCACATGTGGAAGGGCACCGCGCCGAACTTGAAGGCGAGCCCCACGAGGACGAAGGCGAGGCCGAAGGCGAGCACGGTGTCGCCCTCCCCCGCCGCGATCCGCCGCGCCACCTCCGCCAGCTCCAGCGACCCCGTCGCGCCGTAGATCATGGACATGCCGTAGAGGAGCATGCCCGAGGCGATGGCGCCGAGGACGAAGTACTTCATCGCCGCCTCGGAGGCGGCGGCGTCGTCGCGGGCGAAGGCGACCATGGCGTAGAGGCAGAGCGAGAGCAGCTCGAGCCCCAGGTAGAGGGCGAGGAAGCTCTGCCCCGAGATCATCACCATCATCCCCAGGACCCCGAACAGCCCGAGGACGTAGAACTCCCCCTTGAGGAGCTCGCGCCGCGCCAGGTAGTCGCGGGCGTAGAGGAAGGCCCCGGCGGTGACCACGTAGGCCGCCACCTTGAGCGCATCGCCCATGGCGTCGCGCACGAAGTGCCCGGAGAAGGTGACCGTGCGCGCGTCGCCCCCCTGCACCGTGAGCAGCAGCGCCCCCAGGAGCGTGATCTGGGCGAGCAGATAGGCCGGGCCCTGCCCGGTGCCGCGGCGGTAGACCTCGGCCATCAGGGTCACGCAGGCCATGGCGAGAACGAAGATCTCGGGCGCGGCGGGTGCGAGGTCGGGGATCTGGAACGCCATCTGTGCCCTCTCCCGGATGCGGTTCAGAGCTTGCTCGCGAGGATGTACTGGCTCAGGTGCTCGACCGAGGCCGCGAGCACGTCCACCAGCGGCTTCGGATAGACGCCGAGGGCGAGCACGGCCACGGCGAGGCTGCCGAGGACGACGAACTCGCGGGCGCTGAGGTCGCCGAGGGCGGCGACGCGCTCGTTGGCCACCGGCCCGAAGACCACGCGCTTGACCAGCCAGAGGCTGTAGGCCGCACCCAGCACCAGCGTCGTGGCGGCGAGGAAGGCGTACCAGAAGCTCGCCTTGAAGCTCGCCAGCACCACCATGAACTCGCCCACGAAGCCGGAGGTCCCGGGCAGGCCCGAGTTGGCCATGGCGAAGAAGACCATGAAGGTGGCGAAGACCGGCATCACGTTGGCGACCCCGCCGTAGTCGGCGATGCGGCGGCTGTGCATGCGGTCGTAGAGCACGCCGACGCAGAGGAACAGCGCCCCCGAGATGAAGCCGTGGGAGATCATCTGCACCATGGCGCCCTGGATGCCCATGGCCACGCCGCTGTCGAGGCCGCGGGCGACGATGTCGTAGACGATGAAGAAGCCCAGGGTGACGAAGCCCATGTGAGCGATGGAGGAATAGGCGATGAGCTTCTTCATGTCCTCCTGGACCAGCGCCACGAGGCCGATGTAGATCACCGCGATCAGCGACAGCGCGATGACCAGGGCGTCGAGCCGGGCCGCGGCGTCCGGCGCGATGGGCATGGCGAAGCGCAGGAAGCCGTAGCCGCCCATCTTGAGGAGGATCGCGGCGAGGATCACCGACCCCCCCGTGGGCGCCTCCACGTGGGCGTCCGGCAGCCAGGTGTGCACCGGCCACATGGGCACCTTCACCGCGAAGGCGATGAAGAAGGCGAGGAAGATGAGGATCTGCTCCTCGAGGTCCAGCGGCAGGGTGTAGAAACGGGCGATCTCGAAGCTGCCGGCCTTGCCGTAGAGGTAGATCAGGGCCACCAGCATGAAGACCGAGCCGAAGAAGGTGTAGAGGAAGAACTTCAGCGTCGCGTACACCCGGCGCGGCCCGCCCCAGACCCCGATGATGAGGAACATCGGGATCAGCATCGCCTCCCAGAAGACGTAGAAGAGCATCGCGTCCTGGGCCGCGAACACCCCCACCAGCAGCCCGTCCAGGATGAGGAAGGCGGCCATGTACTGCGCCGCCCGCTCGCGGATCACCTCCCAGCCCGCGAGCACCACCAGCACCGTGCTGAAGGTGGTGAGCAGGATCAGCGGCAGCGAGATGCCGTCGATTCCCAGGTAGTACTCGATGTCGAAGGCCTCGATCCACGGCGTGCGCTCGACGAACTGCATCAGGCCGTCGGCGCGGTCGAAGCCGGTCCACAGCGGGATGCCGAGGAGGAAGGTGGCGGCGGCGAAGGCGAACGCCGCGCGCCGCATCAGCGCCGGGCGCTCGTCGCCGATGGCGAGCACCACGCCGCCCCCGACGATGGGCAGCCACACCAGCAGGCTCAGCAACGGAAAGCTCCCCGTCATGCGCGATTCCCCTTGTCCCCTGCGGTCAGGCGAGCACGTACCAGGTCAGCAGCGCCAGCAGCCCGACGATCATGGCGAAGGCGTAGTGGTAGAGGTAGCCGGTCTGGATCCAGCGCAGGACGCCGGCGGCCCAGCCCACGGCACGCGCGCTGCCGTTGACCATCACCCCGTCGATGGTGGTGACGTCGGCGCGCTGCCACAGCCAGCGGCCGATGCCGCGCCCGCCGTCGGCGAAGACCGCCTGGTAGAAGTCGTCGAAGCCGTACTTGTTGACCAGCACCGTGTAGAGGAGCCGGAAGCGCCGGCGCATCGCCTCGGCGAGCCCGGGGTTGACGAGGTAGAGGTACCAGGCCGAGGCCACCCCCGCCATCGCGAGCCAGAACGGCGCCGCGCGGAAGCCGTGCAGGGCGAAGGCCGCCGGACCGTGGAACTCCTCGGCGAGCTCGCGCAGCGCGTCGTGCTCGGGCAGGACCCGGATGGCCTCGCCGAAGTAGCCGCCGAAGAGGATCGGCTCCACCGTCATCCAGCCCGCCACCACCGAGGGCACCGCCAGGGCGATCAGCGGCAGGGTCACCACCGCCGGGCTCTCGTGGAGGTGCTCGCGGGTGTGGGCGTCCATGCGCTCGCTGCCGTGGAAGACCAGGAAGAACATGCGGAAGGTGTAGAAGGCGGTGACGAAGACGCCGCCCAGCACCGCCGCGTAGGCGATCCCCGAGCCCGGCAGCTCCGAGGCCCCCACCGCGGCGATGATGGCGTCCTTGGAGAAGAAGCCGGAGAAGCCCGGAAAGCCGATCAGCGCCAGCGAGCCCACCAGCGCCGTGAGGTAGGTGACAGGCATGTAGCGACGCAGCCCCCCCATGGTGCGCATGTCCTGCTCGTGGTGCATGGCGATGATCACCGAGCCCGCGGCGAGGAAGAGCAGCGCCTTGAAGAAGGCGTGGGTCATGAGGTGGAAGATGGCGACCCCGTAGGCGGAGGCGCCGAGCGCGGTGGCCATGTAGCCGAGCTGCGACAGGGTCGAGTAGGCCACCACGCGCTTGATGTCGTTCTGCACGATGCCGAGCAGGCCCATGAAGAAGGCGGTGATGGCGCCGATGACGAGGATGACGCTGAGCGCGGTCTCGGACAGCTCGTAGAGCGGCGACATGCGCGCCACCATGAAGATGCCCGCGGTGACCATGGTGGCGGCGTGAATGAGGGCCGAGATGGGGGTCGGGCCCTCCATCGAGTCCGGCAGCCACACGTGCAGCGGCACCTGCGCCGACTTCCCCATGGCGCCGATGAAGAGCAGGATGCAGATGAGGGTGACGGCGCTCCAGGTGAATCCGGGCAGGACCTCCACCGTCTCGCCGGCGAGCGCCGGGGCCTTGGCGAAGACCTCCGCGTAGTCGAGGCTGCCGAACCAGTAGAGTACCCCGGCGATGCCGAGGAGGAAGCCGAAGTCGCCCACGCGGTTGACCAGGAAGGCCTTGAGGTTGGCGAAGATCGCCGACTCGCGCGTGTACCAGAAGCCGATGAGGAGATAGGAGACCAGGCCCACCGCCTCCCAGCCGAAGAAGAGCTGGAGGAAGTTGTTGGCCATCACCAGCATCAGCATGGAGAAGGTGAACAGGGCGATGTAGCTGAAGAAGCGGGTGTAGCCCGGGTCGTCGTGCATGTAGCCGATGGTGTAGACGTGCACGCACAGCGAGACGAAGGTCACCACCGCGATCATGAGCGCGGTGAGCCGGTCGACGAGGAAGCCCACCTGCAGCCGCACGCCGTCGGTGACCATCCACGTGTAGACCGTGCCGTCGAAGGCCGGGGCGCCGTCCACCACGTGGTGCTTGAGCACCACCAGCGAGAGGAGGAAGGAGATCGCCACGCCGAGGATGGTCACCGTGTGCGCGCCCGCGCGGCCGATGCGCCAGCCGAACAGCCCCGCGACGATGGCGCCGGCGAGCGGCGCGAGCACGATGCCGAGGTAGACGTTCTCCATCGCTCAGCCCTTCATCAGATCCATGTCTTCGACGTTGATGCTGCGCCGGTTGCGGAACAGCACCACCAGGATCGCCAGCCCGATCGCGGCCTCGGCCGCGGCCACCGTCAGGATGAAGAAGACGAAGACCTGCCCGGCGAGATCCTGGAGGAAGTGGGAGAAGGCGATGAAGTTCATGTTCACCGCCAGCAGCATGAGCTCGATGGACATCAGGAGCACGATCATGTTCTTGCGGTTGAGGAAGATCCCCGCCACCGCGAGCGAGAACAGGATCGCGCCGAGGATGAGGTAGTCGTTGAGGGTGATCATCGTCCGCGCCCCTCCCCCGTCACTGCCGCTTCTCGGCCGGCATGCTCACCAGCCGCACCCGCTCCTCGCGCCGCACCCGCACCTGCCAGGCCGGATCCTGGTAGCGCGTCTCCCCCGGACGCCGGCGCAGGGTGAGGAGGATGGCGGCGACGATGGCCACCAGCAGCACCGCCGAGGCGATCTCGAAGGGGTAGAAGTAGTCGGTGTAGAGCACCGCGCCGAGCTCGCGGGTGTTGGAGTAGTCGGGGCCGTGGCGCAGCGGCAGCTCGGCGGCGGCGCCGAAGCGGCGCGCCCCCACCACCAGGATCATCTCCGCCACCATCGCCGCCGCCACCGCCGCGCCCGCCGGCAGGTAGCGGATGAAGCCCTCGCGCAGCGGCACGAGGTTGATGTCGAGCATCATCACCACGAACAGGAACAGCACCATCACGGCGCCCACGTAGACCAGCACCAGCGTGATGGCGAGGAACTCCGCCTCCAGCAGCAGCCACAGCGCGGCGCTGGTGAAGAAGGCCAGCACCAGGAACATGGCCGCGTGCACGGGGTTGCGCACGGTGATGACCCGGAACGCCGCGAAGACCAGGATTGCGGCGAAGACGTAGAAGACCAGCTTCTCGAAGCCCATGGCGGTGTCCCCGTGCCTCGTTGCGGATCAGCGGTAGGGGGCGTCGGCGGCCTTGTCGGCCGCGATCATCTCCTCGTACTTCTCGCCGATGGCGAGCAGCTTCTCCTTGGTCATGACCTGCTCGCCGCGGCGCTCGAAGTGGTAGTCGAAGATGCGCGTCTCGACGATGGCGTCCACCGGGCACGCCTCCTCGCAGAAGCCGCAGTAGATGCACTTGAAGAGGTCGATGTCGTAGCGGGTGGTGCGCCGGCTGCCGTCGGCGCGCGGCTCGGCCTCGATGGTGATGGCGAGCGCCGGGCAGACCGCCTCGCAGAGCTTGCAGGCGATGCAGCGCTCCTCGCCGTTGGGATAGCGGCGCAGTGCGTGCAGGCCGCGGAAGCGCGGCGACTGCGGCGTCCTCTCGTCCGGGTACTGGACCGTGATCTTGGGCTTGAAGAGGTAGCGCCCGGTCAGGCGCAGCCCCATCCACAGCTCCCACAGGAGGAAGCTCTTGACCCAGTGACGCAGCGCTCCCATGGCCTCGCTCCTCAGTCGAACCAGGGCGGCATGCGCATCACCACCGCCAGGCCCACCACCACGAGCCAGACGATGGTCGCCGGCAGGAACACCTTCCAGCCCAGCCGCATGAGCTGGTCATAGCGGTAGCGCGGGAAGGTGGCGCGCAGCCAGAGGTAGAAGAAGAGGAAGATGCTCGCCTTGGCCAGCAGCCACACCAGCCCCGGCACCCAGGCGAACAGCCCCTCCAGCACCGGGATGCCCTCGAAGGGCGACAGCCAGCCGCCGAGGAACATCAGCGCCGCCAGCATCGAGATGAGGATCATGTTGGCGTACTCGGCGAGGAAGAAGATGGCGAAGGCCATGCCCGAGTACTCCACGTGGAAGCCGGCGACGATCTCCGACTCCCCCTCCGGCAGGTCGAAGGGGGCGCGGTTGGTCTCGGCCACCCCGGAGATGTAGTAGATGACGAACAGCGGCAGCAGCGGCAGCCAGAACCAGTGCCAGATCCCGCCCTGCTGGGCGAGCACGATCTCGCGCAGGTTGATGCTCTGGGCCGCGAGCAGCACCCCCACGAGAGCGAAGCCCATGGCGATCTCGTAGGAGACCATCTGCGCCCCCGAACGCATGGCGCCGAGGAAGGCGTACTTGGAGTTGGAGGCCCACCCCGCCACCAGCACCCCGTAGACCCCGATGGAGGTCAGGGCGAGGATGAAGAGGAGGCTTGCGTCGACGTCCGCGAGCACCAGGTCCTCGCCGAAGGGCACCACCGACCAGGCCGCCAGCGAGGGGCCGATGGAGAGCACCGGGGCGATGAGGAAGAGGTAGCGGTTGGCGTTGGCCGGGATCACCACCTCCTTGAGCAGGAGCTTGAGCGCGTCGGCGATGGGCTGCAGCCAGCCCCGCGGCCCCACCCGGTTGGGCCCGATGCGCACCTGGATGTAGCCGATGATCTTGCGCTCGGCGAAGGTGAGGTAGGCCACCGCCCCCATCAGCGGCAGCACGATGGCGACGATCTTCGCCACCGTCCAGAGCAGGTATTGCAGATCCGCCAGCGTCACCCTCGAGCCCCTCCTCTCACGCCCGCGCGACGCGCACCGGCCCGAACGCCGGGCCGAGCCCCGCCGCCGCCTCGAGCGCCGTCGGGATCCACACGCAGCCGGCCGGCACGCGCTCGTCCACGGCCACCTTCAGGCGCGCCTGCGCCCCGCCCTGCTCCACCGCCACGACCTCGCCCTCGGCCAGGCCCAGGGCCTGCGCCTGCGCCGGCGCCATCACCGCCGCCGCCTCGCGCCGCCCGTCCGGGGTGGCCTGCAGCGCCGCCGCCCGCCGCACCAGGGGGTCGCCGGCATAGGGCGGCACGTCGGCGACGCGCCAGAGCTCCGCCTCGGCGGGCCGCGCCGCCCGCTCCGCCCGCCAGGCCACGGGCCGCGCCTCCCCCGCCGCACGCTCGGCCTCGAGCGCCGCGCGCACCGCCTCCGCCGAGTCCAGCTCGAAGCCCTCGAGGTCGCAGAGGGTGCCCAGGACCCGCAGCACCTTCCAGCCCGGGCGCGCCTCCCCCTTCGGCGGCACGCAGCCGGCGAAGCCCTGCCAGCGCCCTTCGGCGTTGACGTAGGTCCCGGCGGTCTCGGTGTAGGGGGCGATGGGCAGCATCACGTCGGCCAGCCGCTCCAGGTCGGGGCAGCGGAAGGCGGTGAGCGCCACCACGTGCTCGGCCGCCTCCAGCGCCGCCGCCGCCAGCGCCGGGTCGGCGCAGTCGCGGGTCGGCTCCACCCCGAGCAGGAGGTAGCCCCGCCGCGGCTCGGCCAGCATGGCGCGGGCGTTGCGCCCGGGGGCGGCGAGGATCGCCCCCCGCGGCCCCCGGTGCGGCACCGCGCCCGCGATCCAGGCCCCGACCCCGTTGCCCCCCTCGGGGAGGAAGCCGAGGGTCGCCCCCGTGGCCTCGGCCACCACCGCCGCCAGCATGCGCAGCAGGCCGAAGTCGGGGTGCATGAAGGCGAGGGGGCCGAGCACCACGAGGGCACGCCCGGCCGCGGCGAGCGCCGCCGCCACCGCCCGCTCCGCCTCCCCGGGGGCGGCACCGCCCAGCAGCCCCGCAAGCCCCGCCGGAGGCTCCCGTCCTGCGGCCTCGCAGGCCGCCGCGGCCACCGCCGCAAGCCGCCGCACCATCCCCGCCGGGTCGGCCACCAGCCGATGGGCGAGGGGGAAGTGGAACTCGAAGTCGAGCGGGTTGAGCACCGCGATCCGCGCCCCGGCGAGCGCCGCCTTGCGCAGGCGCAGCCCCGCGATGGGCTGCTCCTTGCGGACCCAGGAGCCCACCAGCAGGGCCGCCTCGAGCCGCTCGAGATCGGCCACCCCCATCCCCAGGAGCGGGGCCTCGGGGTCGTCGCCGTCGCAGGAGAAGTCGAGCTGGCGCAGGCGGTGGTCGACGTTGCCGCAGCCGAGCCCGCGCGCGAGGCGCTGGGCCAGGTAGAGCTCCTCCAGGGTCGCCGTGGGCGAGACCAGCACCCCGAGGGCGTCCCCGCCGTGGGCCTCCACCGTCCCGCGCAGGGCGCGCGCCGCCCGCTCCAGGGCCTCCTCCCAGCCCGCGCGGCGCCAGACCCCGTCCTCCTTGACCATGGGCTCGGTGAGCCGGTCGGGGCTGTGGACGCCCTCGTAGCTGAAGCGGTCGCGGTCCGAGAGCCAGCACTCGTTGATGGCCTCGTTCTCGCGCGGCACCACGCGCAGGACCACGCCGCGGCGGCTGTGCACGTGCAGGTTCGAGCCGATGCAGTCGTGCGGCGCGACGGCGTCGTGCTCCACGAGCTCCCACGGGCGGGCGCGGAAGCGGAAGGGCTTGGAGGTGAGCGCCCCCACCGGGCAGAGGTCGATGACGTTGCCGGACAGCTCCGAGGCCACCGCGCGGGCGACGTAGGTGCCGATGCGGGTGTGCTCGCCGCGCCCGGTGGCGCCGAGTTCGCGCACGCCGGCGATCTCCTCGCCGAAGCGCACGCAGCGCGTGCAGTGGATGCAGCGCGTCATCTCGGTGGCGATGAGCGAGCCGAGATCGGGGTCCGGGACCACGCGCTTGGGCAGGTCGTAGCGCGAGTCGTCGAGGCCGTAGCCCATGGAGAGGTCCTGCAGCTCGCACTCGCCGCCCTGGTCGCAAATGGGGCAGTCCAGGGGATGGTTGATGAGGAGGAACTCGAGCACCGCGCGCTGCGCGGCAATGGCCTTGGGCGAGCGCGTGTGCACCTTCATGCCGTCGGTGATCGGCGTGGCGCAGGCCGGCACCGGCTTCGGCATGCGCTCCACCTCCACCAGGCACATGCGGCAGTTGGCCGCCACCGAAAGCTTCTTGTGGTAGCAGAAGCGCGGGATCACGATGCCCGCGGCGTCGGCGGCCTGGATCAGCATGGCGCCGCGCGGGGCCTCGATGCGCCGCCCGTCGATCTCGATCTCGACCCGGTCCGCGGGCCGCTGCTCAGGACTCGTCGCCATCTCCCCCGCCCCTATGCGTGGCCGTCGCCCACCGGACACCGCCCGTGCTCGATGTGGTAGGCGAACTCGTCGCGGAAGTGCTGGATGAAGCTGCGCACCGGCATCGCCGCGGCGTCGCCCAGGGCGCAGATGGTGCGGCCCTGGATGTTGGCGGCGACGCTGTCGAGAAGCTCCAGGTCCTCGGGCCGGCCCTCGCCGTGGAGGATGCGATGGACCACGCGGGCCAGCCAGCCCGTGCCCTCGCGGCACGGGGTGCACTGGCCGCAGGACTCCTCGTAGTAGAAATGCGAGATGCGCGCCAGCACGCGGACCATGCAGGTGGTCTCGTCCATGACGATGACCGAGCCGGCGCCGAGCATGGAGCCGGCCTTGGCGAGGCTGTCGTAGTCCATGGTGAGGTCCATCATGACCTCGCCCGGCAGCACCGGCGTCGACGATCCCCCCGGGATCACCGCCTTGAGCCTGCGCCCCTTCCAGACCCCGCCGGCCATCTCCAGCAGCTCGCGGAACGGGATCCCGAGCGGGACCTCGTAGTTGCCGGGACGCTCCACGTGGCCGGAGACGCTGAAGATCTTGGTGCCGCCCGCGTTCTCGGTGCCGAGGGCGAGGAACCACTCGGCCCCCTTCTCGAGGATCACCGGCACCGAGGCCAGCGACTCGGTGTTGTTGATGGTGGTGGGCCGGCCGTAGAGGCCGTACTGGGCCGGGAACGGCGGCTTGTAGCGGGGCTGGCCCTTCTTGCCCTCGATGGACTCGAGCAGCGCCGTCTCCTCGCCGCAGATGTAGGCGCCTGCGCCGAGATGGGTGTGGATCTCGAAGTCGAAGCCGGATCCCAGGATGTCGCGCCCGAGATAGCCCGCCTCGCGGGCCTCGGCGAGGGCCTGCTCGAAGCGCTCGTAGGGCTCCCAGAACTCGCCGCGGATGTAGTTGTAGCCGGCGGTCGCGCCCATGGCGTAGCCGGCGATGATCATGCCCTCGACGAGCTGGTGCGGGTTGAAGCGCAGGATGTCGCGGTCCTTGCAGGTGCCGGGCTCACCCTCGTCGGAGTTGCAGACCAGGTACTTCGGCCCGGGGGCGTTGCGCGGCATGAAGCTCCACTTGATGCCGGTGGGGAAGCCGGCGCCACCCCGCCCGCGCAGGGCCGACTTCTTCAGCTCCTCGATGATCTGCTCCGGCGGCGTCTTCTCGCGCAGGATGCGCTCGAGCACCTGATAGCCGCCGACGCTGCGGTAGGCCTCCAGCGTCCAGGGCCGCTCGAGATGGAGCGTGCGGTAGCAGACTTCGTTGGCCATCGGCCCCTACTCCAGCTCGTCCAGGATGCGGTCCACCTTCTCCGGCGTGAGGTGCTCCTCGTAGCGCCGGCCCACCTGCATCACCGGCGCGGCGGCGCAGGCGCCGAGGCACTCCACCTCCTTGAGGGTGATGCGCCCGTCGGGCGTCGTCTCGCCGAGGCCGATGCCGAGCCGCTCCTTGAGGCGCGCCACGATCTCGTCCGAGCCGCGCAGCATGCACGAGATGTTGGTGCAGACGCAGAGCTTGTGCCGCCCCACCGGCTCGAGCTCGTACATGGAGTAGAAGGTGGCCACCTCGTAGACGGCGATGGGCGGCATGTCCAGGTAGTCGGCGACGGCGTCCATGAGCTCGGTGGTCAGCCAGCCGCCGTTGGCGTCCTGGACGATGCGCAGCGCCGCCATCACCGCCGAGCGCTTCTGCTCCGGCGGATACTTGGCGATCCAGCGGTCGATCTCGGCCCGGGCCTCGGGCGGGATCCGCTCGCTCTTCCTCTGGGGCATCACCGGTCGATCTCCCCGAAGACGATGTCCATGGTGCCGATGATGGCGACGACGTCGGCCAGCATGTGCCCGCGGGCCATCTCGTCCATGGCCGCAAGATGGGCGAAGCCGGGGGCGCGGATCTTGAGCCGGTAGGGCTTGTTGGCGCCGTCGGAGACGAGGTAGATCCCGAACTCGCCCTTGGGGTGCTCCACCGCGGCATAGGCCTCGCCCTCGGGCACGCAGTAGCCCTCGGTGGCGAGCTTGAAGTGGTGGATCAGGGCCTCCATGCTGGTTTTCATCTCCGCCCGCGGCGGCGGCGCCACCTTGTGGTCGTGCAGCATCACCGGGCCGGGATTGCGGCGCAGCCAGTCCACGCACTGGCGGATGATGCGGTTGGACTGGCGCATCTCCTCGACGCGCACCAGGTAGCGGTCGTAGCAGTCGCCGTTGACCCCCACCGGGACGTCGAACTCGAGCCGGTCGTAGACCTCGTAGGGCTGCTTCTTGCGCAGGTCCCAGGCCACCCCCGAGCCGCGCAGCATCGGCCCCGAGAAGCCGAGCTCGATGGCGCGCTCGGGCTCCACCACGCCGATGCCCACCGTGCGCTGCTTCCAGATGCGGTTGTCGGTGAGCAGCGTCTCGTACTCGTCGACGTGCTTCGGGAAGCGCTCGGTGAAGTCCTCGATGAAGTCCAGGAGCGAGCCCTGGCGGTTGCGGTTGAGCCGCTCGCAATCCTTCTCGTCGTGCCACTTGGAGGGCCGGTACTGCGGCATGCGGTCGGGCAGGTCGCGGTAGACGCCGCCCGGGCGGAAGTAGGTGGCGTGCATGCGCGCGCCCGAGACCGCCTCGTAGGCGTCGACGAGATCCTCGCGCTCGCGGAAGCAGTAGAGGAAGACGGTCATCGCGCCGATGTCCAGCGCGTGCGCCCCGAGCCACAGCAGGTGGTTGAGGATGCGCGTGATCTCCGCGAACATCACGCGGATGTACTGGGCGCGGATGGGCGGCTCGATCCCCAGCAGCTTCTCGATGGCGAGCACGTAGGCGTGCTCGTTGCACATCATCGAGACGTAGTCGAGCCGGTCCATGTAGCCGATGCTCTGGTTGTAGACCTTCGTCTCGGCCAGCTTCTCGGTGGCGCGGTGCAGCAGCCCGATGTGGGGATCGGCGCGCTGCACCACCTCGCCGTCCATCTCCAGCACCAGGCGCAGCACGCCGTGCGCGGCCGGGTGCTGCGGGCCGAAGTTCACCGTGTAGTTGCGGATCTCTGCCATCGCCCTCTCCGCGCCCTCAGCCCTCGCCGCCCTCGCCCGCGGCCCGCCCGCGCCCGACGTAGCGGGCGTCGTGCCGGATCACCCGCGGCACCAGGATGCGGGGCTCGATGCTCACCGGCTCGTAGACCACGCGCCCCTTCTCGGCGTCGTAGCGCATCTCCACGTGCCCCCACAGCGGGAAGTCCTTGCGGAAGGGATGCCCCACGAAGCCGTAGTCGGTGAGGATGCGCCGCAGGTCCGGATGGCCCTCGAAGACGATGCCGTAGAGGTCGAAGGCCTCGCGCTCGTACCAGTTGGCCGAGGGCCAGACGTCCACCACCGAGGGCATGCGCGGGAAGTCGTCGTCGCGGCAGAAGGCGCGCATGCGCAGCCTGCGGTTGTGCTCGTGGGAGAGCAGGTGATAGACCACCGCGAAGCGCCCGGGAAACCGCGCCTGCCGCTCGGCGAAGCCGGCGCCGTCGCGGCGCGCGCCGCGGCTGAAGCCGCCCCGCCGCTCGGTGTGCGCATCCCATTCCGCCCGCCCGTAGGCGCCGTAGTCCACGCCGCACAGATCCACCAGCTGGTGAAAGCCCAGGGCCTCGCGCAGCCGCCGCCCCGTCTCCGGCACCCGCTCCGGGGCGACCTCGAGGGTGACCTCGCCGAGGCGCACCGTGCAGCCCTCGATGGCCTCGCCCAGCACCTCGCGAAGCTCCGCCGCCAATGCCTCTGCCCTCTCCGCCATCGGTCGCGCCCTCACCTCGCGATGGTGTTGGTGTTGCGGATCTTGTTCTGGAGCTGGATGATCCCGTAGAGCAGCGCCTCGGCCGTCGGCGGGCAGCCCGGCACGTAGATGTCCACCGGCACGATGCGGTCGCAGCCCCGCACCACCGCGTAGGAGTAGTGGTAGTAGCCGCCGCCGTTGGCGCACGAGCCCATGGAGATCACCCAGCGCGGCTCCGCCATCTGGTCGTAGACCTTGCGCAGCGCCGGGGCCATCTTGTTGGTCAGGGTGCCGGCGACGATCATCACGTCCGACTGGCGCGGGCTCGGCCGGAAGATGACGCCGAAGCGGTCGAGGTCGTAGCGCGAGGCGCCGGCGTGCATCATCTCCACCGCGCAGCAGGCGAGCCCGAAGGTCATGGGCCAGAGCGACCCGGTGCGCGCCCAGTTGATGACCTTGTCCGCGGTGGTGGTGATCACCCCGCGCTCGAGGATGCCTTCGATGCCCATTGCCTCAGCCTCTCTGCGGCCGCACGCCGCGCCCGCTCACTCCCACTCCAGCGCCCCCTTCCTCCACTCGTAGAGGAAGCCGATCACGAGGACGCCGAGGAAGACCATCATGGCGAGGAAGCCGAACATGCCGATCTTCTGGAGCACCACCGCCCACGGGAAGAGGAAGGCGATCTCCAGGTCGAAGATGATGAAGAGGATGGCCACGAGGTAGTAGCGCACGTCGAACCTCATGCGCGAGTCCTCGAAGGCCTCGAAGCCGCACTCGTAGGGGGAGAGCTTCTCGGGATCCGGGCGGTGGGGGCCGAGCATGGCGCCCATGGCCAGGGGCACCACGCCCACGGCGATGCCCACGAGGACGAAGATCAGGACCGGCAGGTACTCTTGCAGCATCGTCCCCCCCTGTTCCCGGCGCGAAGGCGGCCGCGGTTATAGGCTTCTAAAATCTGGTTATCCAGCCCGCCGCCCGCGTCCGCCGCCTGGCGCGCAAAAGCAAGAGGGCGGCACCGCCTCGCGCGGCGCCGCCCTCTCGCGTTCCGGAAGATGGTGCCGAAGGCCGGACTCGAACCGGCACGGCTTGCGCCACCGCCCCCTCAAGACGGCGTGTCTACCAATTCCACCACTTCGGCAGCAACGGGCGCGTATGTTACCCGAGCCGGCGCCGATCGCAAGTCCCGGCATGGGCACCTTCGGTCACTCCGCCGGCGGCAGCTGCGGCTGCCCGGGCGCGGCGGGCGCCTGCGGCGCCGGCTGCACCCGCTCCACCACACTCGCCGGTGCCCGCTGCCCCGAGGAGAGGTAGGCGAGGGCGAGGCTGTTGATGAAGAAGAGCGTCGCCAGCACCGCCGTGGTGCGGGTCAGGAACGAGGCCGAGCCCCGCGCCCCGAAGACCGTGGCCGACGCGCCGGCGCCGAAGGCCGCGCCCGCGTCCGCCCCCCGACCGTGCTGGAGCAGCACCAGCGCGATGATCCCGATCGAGAGCAGCACCTGGGCGACGAGGAGGATGGTCTGCAGCATCAGCGCTCCACCTTGGCCGCGGCGGCCTCCGCGGCCGCCCGCGCGATCGCGAGGAAGTCGTCCACCTTGAGCGAGGCCCCGCCGATGAGGCCGCCGTCGATGTCGGGCTGGGCGAAGAGCTCCGCCGCGTTGCCCGGCTTGACGCTGCCGCCGTAGAGGATGCGCAGGGCGGCGGCGATTGTAGCATCCTGTTGGGCGATGCGCGCGCGCAGGAAGGCGTGCACCTCCTGGGCCTGCCCGGGGGTGGCGGTGTGCCCGGTGCCGATGGCCCACACCGGCTCGTAGGCGATGACCGCCCCGGCCAGCCCCTGCACCCCCTCCAGGGCAAGGACCGCATCCAGCTGCCGCGCCACCACCGCCTCGGTCTCGCCGCGCTCGCGCTCCTCCAGGGTCTCGCCCACGCACAGCACCGGCACGAGACCGTGGCGGCGGGCGGCGGCGAACTTGCGCGCGGTGAGGGCGTCGTCCTCGCCGTAGATGTGGCGCCGCTCCGAGTGGCCGACGATGACGTAGCGGCAGCCCACCTCCGCGAGCATCGCCCCCGAGACCTCGCCGGTGAAGGCGCCCTCGTCCTGGTCGCAGACGTCCTGGGCGCCGAGGGCGACCCCGCCGCCGGCGAGCAGGGTGTGCGCCTGCTCCAGGTAGACGTAGGGCGGGCAGACCGCGAGCTCCACCGGCCCCACCGCCGCCGCCCCCTCGCGCACCCCGGTGCAGAGGGTGCGCACCAGCTCGCGGCTGCCGTGCATCTTCCAGTTGCCCGCCACCAGCATCCTTCTCATGCCCGCCTCCTTCGCAAACCCGTGCCGGCCCCCGCGTCCCGGCGGCCCCAAAGCCTAGCGACAAGCCCCTTGCCGATCAACGCGTTCCCCATACCGATGCGCAAGCCCCCCCATAGAAACGGCTGATGGAAACCGCAGATGCGGCCCCGCCGCGCTGACAGCGGCCCCGCCCTCGGGTAGGCTTGCGCCTTCGCGTCGATCGGGAGGTCCCAGGCCCCATGGGCGCCAGACGCCTGCGCCGGGAGGAGGTGCGGCCCGAGGTCCCGGAGCACCTCCTCCCCTTCGAGGACACCGGCGAGCTCGCGCCGCAGCCCCACCCGCCCGGGGTGGAGCGGGCCGCGGCCGCCCTCGACCTCGCCCTCGCCCTGCCCGGCGGCGGCCACGCCGTCGTCCTCGGCGCGCCCGGCAGCGGCCGCCGCGCCCTCGCCCTCGCCCGGGCGCGGGCCTGGGCTCAGGCCCGCCCGGCGCCCCCCGACCGCATCTACCTCGCCGATCCCGAGGACCCCTGGCAGCTGCGCGCCTTCACCCTCGCCCCGGGCCGCGCCCCGGCGCTCGCGGCCGACCTCGCCGCCCTCGCCGCCCGCCTCGACGAGCTCGGCGCCGACGCCGCCGCCGAGGCCGCGCGCATCGGCCTCGCCCACGGGGGCGATGAGCCCCTCGCCCGTCATCTCGCGGCGCTCGCCCGCGCCGCGCGCACGGCCGAGGAGCCCGCGCGGCTGCTGCGTCCGGCGGTGCTCGCCAGCGGCACCGCCGCACCGGTGGTGCTGGAGCCCGACCCCGCGCCCGGCGCCCTCCTCGGCGAGCTGCGCTGCACGCTGCTCGGCGGCAGCCTCGTCGCCGGCCCCGCGCTGGTGCGCCCGGGCGCGCTCCATCGCGCCAACGGCGGCTGCCTGGTCGTCGACGCCGGCCGCGTCCGCGCGGCCGGCGCCTGGGAGGCGCTGCTCGCGGCCCTCGACGACGGCGCCGTGCGCCCCCTGCCGCCGCAGACCCCGGGGGCGCCGCCCGTGGCCGCCGAGCCGGTTCCGCTGGCGCTGCGGGTGATCCTGGTGGCCGAGCGGGACCTCTACCACGAGCTCGCCGCGTCGGACCCCGTGTTCGCGCGCCTCTTCGGTATCGTCGCCGACATCCGGGAGCGGCTGCCCCTGGCCGAGGCGGCGCTGCCGGCGGCCCGCCATCTCGCCCACATCGCCCGCAGCCGCGGCATGCCGCCGCTGCACCGCGGCGCCGTGGCGCGCATCCTCGAGGAGGGCCTGCGGGCGGCGGAGGACGCCGGCCGCGTCTGGCTCGAGGCCGCGGCCCTCGCCCAGCTCGCCGCCGAGGCGGGCCATGCCGCCATCGGCCGCGGCGCGCCGCGCGTCGAGGCCGGCGACGTGGAGGCGGCGCTCGCGGCGCGCCGCGCGCGCACCGCCCGCTACGCCGAGGAGGTCCGCGACGACATCGCCAGCGGCGTGGTGCGCATCGAGACCGAGGGCAGACGCGTCGGCCAGGTCAACGGGCTCACCGTGGTGGAGCTCGGCCCCTTCGGCTTCGCCCAGCCGGTCCGCATCACCGCCACCGCCCGCGTCGGCGAGGGCGAGGTCATCGACATCGAGCGCGAGGCCGACCTCGGCGGCCCCGGCCACACCAAGGGCGTGCTCATCCTCGCCCACTTCCTCGCCCAGCGCTATGCGACCGAGCGGCCCCTGTCGCTGCACGCCAGCATCGCCTCGGAGCAGAGCCACGCCTGGATCGACGGCGACTCGGCCTCGCTCGCCGAGCTCTGCGCCCTGCTCTCGGCGCTCGCCGACCTGCCCCTGCGCCAGGACCTCGCGGTCACCGGCGCCGTCGACCAGCTCGGCTGGGTCCAGGCGGTGGGCGGCGTCAACGACAAGGTGGAGGCCTTCTTCGAGGTCTGCGCCCTGCGCGGGCTCAGCGGCGGCCAGGGCGTGGTGCTGCCGGCCGCCAACGCCGCCCACCTGGTGCTGCGCCGGGAGGTGGCCGAGGCGGTGGCGGCGGGGCGCTTCCACGTCCATGCGGTGGAGACCGTGGACGACGCCATGGAGCTCCTCACCGGCGTGCGCGCCGGGCGCCGCCGGCGCAACGGCCGCTTCCCGGAGGGCAGCATCAACCGCCGCGTGGAGGACCGCCTGCTGGAGCTCGCCCGCCGCCGCCAGGCCGCAGGCGAGGCCGCCGAGCGGGGCGGCCGCGACGGGCGCTGAGGCGGCCCCCCGCGGGGGCGTGCTAGAATCGGCCGCCCCATGGACGCCACCGCTCACAGCGACCTGCCGCCCGACCTGCTCGCCGGTCGCGTCGTCCTCGTCACCGGCGCCGGCGGCGCCCTGGGCGGCGCCGTCGCCCGCTGCGCGGCGGCCTGCGGCGCCACCGTGATCCTCACCGACCGGCGCATCCGCCCCCTCGAGCGGGTCTACGACGAGATCACCGCCGCCGGCCACCCCGAGCCCGTGATCCACGGCTTCGACCTCGAGGGCGCCGGCCCCGACGACTACACGGGCTTCGCCGCCGCCGTCGCGGAGAACCTGGGCCGGCTCGACGCCCTCGTCCACATCGCCGCCCTCCTCGGCGCCATCTGCCCGGTGGAGCATTTCAACGTCGAGCTCTGGCACCGGGTGATGCAGGTCAACCTCAACGGCCCCTTCCTCCTCACGCGGGCGTGCCTGCCGCTGCTGCGCCGGGCCCCGGAGGGGCGCCTGCTCTTCGTCGGCGACGCCACCGGACGCCACGGCAAGGCCTACTGGGGGGCCTACGCCGTGAGCAAGGCCGGCCTCGAGGGGCTCATGCAGGTGCTCGCCGACGAGCTCGAGAACAGCACCGTGCGGGTGGCCAGCATCGATCCCGGCGTCTTCCGCAGCGGCCTGCGCCAGCAGGTCTTCCCCTTCGAGGACCCGGCCGCGCTGCGTCCGCCGCAGGAGGTGGCGCCGGCCATCGTCCGCCTCCTGGGCCCTGCCGGGGCGGAGGCCCACGGCCGCGCCCTCGCCCTCTGAGCCCTGCGGCCGCCCGGCGACGGCTTGCCGCCGCGGCGGCGTCGGCCTGCCGGCGCCCGCCGGCGCAGGAACTTCGGATGGGCGCGCAAGTCCTTGTTTCACGGATCCTACAGCGGATGGCACGTATTTCGCATAAGGAAGGGGACAGGACGGACAGGAACGAGACCCATGGCGTCGATCCTCCAGTTCGATCCCGCCTCCTCCGCCGCCCGCCGCCCGGAGCGGCCGGCCCCCGGCCCCGACGCCCTGCGGGCGCTGCAGCTCGCCTCGACGCTGCAGGTCTGGCTCGATCCGGGGCGGGTGATCCAGCGCTTCGCGGCGGATCTGCTCGAGCACGGCGAGGCCGACGGCATCGCCTACCGGGACCCGGAGGAGGACCGCACCCTGCTGCACGGCACCCGCGCCGCGCACCGTGTCGCCTACCGCCTGGTGGTGGACGACGAGGACCTCGGCGAGGTGACCCTGATGTGCCGGCGCCGCTACGAGCCGGCGGAGCTGGAGGGGATCGAGACCCTGCTCGCGGCGCTGGTCTACCCGCTGCGCAACGCGTTGCGCTTCCGCCGCCTCGAGCGCTGCGCCCGTCTCGACGCCCTCACCGGCGCCGGCAACCGCGCCGCCCTCGACGAGGAGCTGCGCCGCCAGATGGATCTCGCCCGCCGCGGTGGACACAGCCTCGGGCTGCTCATGCTCGATCTCGATCACTTCAAGGAGATCAACGACCGCCTCGGCCACGCCGCCGGCGACGAGGTGCTGCGCGAGTGCGCGGCCCGCATCCGCGGGGCGATGCGGCGCAGCGATCTCCTCTTCCGCTACGGCGGCGAGGAGTTCGTGATCCTGCTGCCCGACGCCGGCTGCGAGGCCGCCGTGGCGCTGGCCGAGCGCATCCGCCGCGCCGTCTCCGCGCGCCCCTTCCGCCTGCGCGAGGAGACGGTGCGCGTGACGGTGAGCGTGGGCATCGCCTGCCACCGCCCGGGCGAGCCGCAGGCGGCGCTGCTCGAGCGCGCCGACCGCGCCCTCTACGCGGCCAAGCGCGCCGGGCGCAACCGCGTCGAGGTGCATCCGCCGGCGGGTGCGTGACCGCTAGGCTCCCGCTCCCGTGGAGCAGTCGCCGCGCAGGACGCAGCCGGCGCAGGCCGGCCGCTTGCGGCACGCCGCCTTGGCGTGGCGCACGATGAGGGCGTGGTACTCGCCGAAGAGGTCGGGATCGGGTTCGAGGGCGGCCTCGAACCAGGCCCGCAGCCGCTCGTAGCCCCACCCCGCCTCCGCCAGCCCCAGGCGGGAGAAGATGCGCCGCGTGTAAGCGTCGATCACGAACACCGGCCGCCCGAAGGCGTAGAGGAGGATGTCGTCGGCGGTCTCGGGACCGACGCCGTGGACCGCGAGGAGCGCCCGCCGCAGCGCCTCCGTGGGCCGCCGCGCCAGCCCCTCCAGCCCCCCCGCGGCCAGGTACCACCGGCAGTAGGCGGCGAGCCGGCGCGCCTTGACGTTGAAGTAGCCGGCGGGGCGGATGTGGGGCGCGATGGCCTCCGGCGGCAGCGCGGCGAGGGCCTCGGGGGCGAGCAGCCCCGCCGCGCGCAGCCGGGCGATGGCCCGCTCCACGTTCGCCCAGGCCGCGTTCTGGGTCAGGATCGCCCCCACCATGACCTCGAAGGGGGTCTCCGCGGGCCACCAGCCCTGCGGCCCGTAGCCCTCGAGGAGGCGGGCGTAGACCGCCCGCACGGCGGCGGCGTGCGGCGCCCTCACGGCCGCGGCAGCCCCACGAGCTCGCACAGGTGCGCCACCTCGCCGGGGGTGAGCTCGCGCCAGCGCCCCGCGGGCAGGCCCGGCGGCAGCACGACCGGGCCGTAGCGGACGCGGATGAGACGGCTGACCTGGACCCCCTGCGAGGCCCACAGCCTGCGCACCTCGCGGTTGCGGCCCTCGCGCAGGGTGACGTGGTACCACTGGTTGGCCCCGCCGCCGCCTGCGTACTCGATGCGCTCGAAGCGGGCGGGGCCGTCCTCGAGCCGCACCCCGCGCTGGAGGCGCTCGAGGACGAGGCCGTCCACCTCCCCGAAGACGCGCACCGCGTACTCGCGCTCGATCCTGCGCGACGGGTGCATGAGGCGGTGGGCGAGCTCGCCGTGGGTGGTCACCAGGAGCAGCCCCGAGGTGGCCACATCGAGCCGGCCCACCGCGATCCAGCGCCCCTCGCGCAGGCGCGGCAGGTGGCGGAACACGGTGTCGCGGCCCTCGGGGTCGCGCCGCGCCACCACCTGCCCGGCGGGCTTGTGGTAGGCGAGCACCCGCGGCGGCGGCGCCGCGCGCAGCCGGCTGCGCGGCACCGGCCGCCCGTCGACGACGATGCGCTCGCGCCCGCGCACGCGGGTGCCGGGCACCGCCGGCACGCCGTCCACGGTGACCCGGCCCTCGGCAATGAGGCGGTCGATCTCGCGCCGCGAACCGAGGCCGGCGCGGGCGAGGACCTTCTGCAGCCGCTCGCCCCCGCCGCCGCCCTGCCTAGCCGCCGTCATGGTCGGCGGGGGCCGGCCCCGCGAGCGGCAGCTCGGGCTCCACGGCATCGAGGTCCCGCAGCTCCGCCAGGGTCGGCAGCTCGTCGAGGCTGCGCAGGTTGAAGTGGTCCAGGAAGGCCCGGGTGGTGCCGAACAGGGCCGGCCGGCCGGGGGCGTCGCGGTGGCCGACGACGCGGATCCAGCCGCGATCGAGCAGGGTGCGGATGATGTTCGAGCTCACCGCGACCCCGCGGATGGCCTCGATCTCGCCGCGGGTGATGGGCTGGCGGTAGGCGATGAGGGCCAGGGTCTCGAGCAGGGCCCGCGAGTAGCGCGCCGGGCGCTCCTCCCACAGCCGCTGCACCCACGGGGCGTAGTCGGCGCGCACCTGCACCCGCCAGCCGCTCGCCACCTCCTTGAGCTCGACCGCACGTCCGGCATACTCCTCGGCCAGGGCCTCGAGGCAGGCCCGAAGCTGCCCGCGCGGCGGCCGCTCGTGTTCGGCGAAGAGCGCCGCGAGGGCGTCCAGCGACAGCGGCCGCCCCGCCGCGAGCAGAGCCGCCTCGAGGATGTTGCGAAGCCGCGCCGCGTCCACGCCTCAGCCCCCCTCCGCCGCGGCCCCGGTGCCGGCGCCGGCGCGGCGCACGTGGATCGGCCCGTAGGGCTCGGCCTGCACCAGCTCCACCAGGCTCTCGCGCACCAGCTCGAGGAGCGCGAGCAGCGTTACCACCACCCCCAGCCGCCCCTCCTCGGGACGGAAGAGGGCGGTGAAGTCCACGAAGCGGCCCTCGCCGAGGCGGGCGAGCACCGCCGCCATGCGCTCGCGCACCGAGAGCGGCTCGCGCCGCACCTGATGATGCGAGAACATCTCGGCGCGCCGCAGCACGTCCCGCAGGGCCAGCAGCAGCTCCTGCAGGGTCACCCGCGGCGGCACCTGCACCACCTGCCGCCCCCCGGCGTCGGCGCACGCCGGGAAGACGTCGCGCCCCACCCGGGGGAGGGCGTCGAGATCCTCGGCCGCGCGCCGGTAGCGCTCGTACTCCTGCAGCCGCCGCACCAGCTCCGCGCGCGGGTCCTCCTCCTCGCCCTCCTCGTCGGCCGCCGGCCGCGGCAGCAGCATGCGCGACTTGATCTCCGCCAGCGTCGCCGCCATCACCAGGTACTCCCCCGCCAGCTCCAGGCGCAGCCCCCGCATCATGTCGATGTACTCCATGTACTGGCGGGTGATCTCGGCGATGGGGATGTCGAGGATGTCGATGTTCTGGCGCCGGATGAGGTAGAGCAGCAGGTCCAGCGGCCCCTCGAAGGCCTCGAGGAAGACCCGCAGCGCATCGGGCGGGATGTAGAGGTCCTGGGGCAGCGCCGTCAGCGGCTCGCCCAGCACCACCGCGAAGGGCATCTCGCCCTGGCGGCCCGCCTGCTCCCCCTGCCGCCGCTGCGCGGTCATCTCAGCGGTAGCCGAGCCCCATCGCGCGCCGCACCTCGTCCAGCGTCTCCCGCGCCACCTCCCGCGCCGCCTCGCAGCCCTCGGCGACGATGCTGCGCACGAGGTCCGGGTCCGCCTCGTACTCCCGCGCCCGCGCCCGGATCGGCTCCAGCTCGGCGAGCAGCGCCTCGGTCACCCGCCGCTTGCAGTCGATGCAGCCGATCCCGGCGCTGGCACAGCCGTCGCGCACCCAGGCGCGGGTCTCGTCGTCGGAGTAGACGAGGTGGAACTGCCAGACCGGGCACTTGTCGGGGTCCCCGGGGTCGGTGCGGCGCACCCGGGCCGGATCCGTAGGCATGGTCCGCAGCTTGCGCTCCACCTCGGCCGGGTCCTCGCGCAGGGCGATGGTGTTGCCGTAGCTCTTGGACATCTTCCGCCCGTCGAGGCCGGGCATGCGCGGCGCCTCCGTGAGCAGGGCCCGCGGCTCGGGCAGGATGCGCTTGCCGCCGCCTTCCAGGTAGCCCAGCAGCCGCTCGCGGTCGGCCAGGGTCAGGTTCTGCTGCTCCTGCACCAGCGCCCGCGCCACCCCCAGCGCCTCCTCGTCGCCCTGCTCCTGGTAGCGGCGGCGCAGCTCGCGGTAGAGGCGCGCCTGCTTCTTGCCCATGCGCTCGACGGCGGCCTCGGCCTTCTCGGCGAAGCCGGGCTCGCGGCCGTAGATGTGATTGAAGCGGCGGGCCACCTCGCGCGTCAGCTCCACGTGCGCCACCTGGTCCTCGCCCACCGGCACGAGACCCGCCTTGTAGATCAGGATGTCCGCCGCCTGCAGGAGCGGATACCCGAGAAATCCGTAAGTTGCGAGGTCCTTCTCACGCAGGTTCTCCTGCTGGTCCTTGTAGCTCGGCACGCGCTCGAGCCAGCCCAGCGGCGTGATCATGGACAGCAGCAGGTGGAGCTCGGCGTGCTCGGGCACCCGCGACTGGATGAACAGCCGCGCCATGCCCGGATTGACCCCGGCGGCGAGCCAGTCCACGACCATGTCCCAGACGTTCTCCGCCACCACCTGCGGCTCCTCGTAGTGGGTGGTGAGGGCGTGCCAGTCGGCGACGAAGAAGTAGCAGTCGTACTCCTCCTGCAGCCGCACCCAGTTCTTGAGCACGCCGTGATAGTGGCCGAGATGCAGCCGGCCGGTCGGGCGCATCCCCGACAGCACCCGACGTTCCTGGGCGTCGATGGCGTTCAAGGCTCCTCCCTCCCGTCGGCACCCCCGGGCGGGGCGGGGGCATCATAGCAGAGGCCCGCTCAGACCCCGGCGAGCGCGAAGATCGCCCCCTGCAGGGCGTGCACCGGCGGTCCCAGGATGCGTCCCAGCAGCCCGGTGGCGATGAGCCCCAGGAGGATGAAGAAGCCGTAGGGCTCGACGCGCGCGAGCCGCCAGGCCCACGGCCCCGGCAGCACCCCGGTGGCGATGCGGCCGCCGTCGAGGGGCGGCAGCGGCAGCAGGTTGAGCACCATCAGCAGGACGTTGATGGCGATGCCCGCCCCGCCCATGTAGATGAGCGGCACCGCCGCCCAGGCGAGGTCGTCGCCGAGGGCGATGGCGAGGCGCATCACCAGCGCCCAGCCGAGGGCCATGAGGAAGTTGGCCGCCGGCCCCGCGGCCGCCACCAGGGCCATGTCCCGCTTCGGGTGGCGCAGGTTCTCCCAGGTCACCGGCACGGGCCGCGCCCAGCCGAAGACGAAGCCGCCGAGGAACAGCAGCAGCAGCGGCACCAGCACCGTCCCCACGGGGTCGATGTGGCGCAGCGGGTTCAGGGTCAGCCGCCCCATCATCATGGCGGTGGGGTCGCCGAGCCGCCGCGCCACCCAGCCGTGGGCGACCTCGTGGACGGTGATGGCGAAGAGGATCGGCAGCGCCCAGACCGCCACGCGCTGCGCCAGGGTGAGTTCTTCCATCGCGCGATTATACCCGTCCCGTCACGCCAGCAGCGGCGCGGGGTCGCCCGCGCCCACGCGGACCACCTCCGGCACCGGCCCGGTCATGTCCACCACCGTGGTGGGCTCGATGCCGCCGGCGCCGGCGTCGAGGACGAGGTCGAGGGCGTGGCCGAGGCGCTCGCGGATCTCGCACGGCTCGGTGAGGGGGCGGTCCTCGCCTGGAAGCTGCGCCGTGGTGCTCATGAGGGGCTCGCCGAGGGCCTCCACGAGCGCCTGCACCACGGGGTGGTCCGGCACCCGCAGCCCGACGGTGCGCCGGCGCGGATCGAGGAGGCGGCGCGGCACCTCGCGCGTGCCCCTGAGGATGAACGTGTAGGGGCCGGGGGTCAGCGCGCGCAGGATCCGGAAGGCGGTGTTGTCCACCTTGGCGTAGGTGGCGAGGTGGCCGAGATCACGGCACACCAGGGTCAGCTCGTGATGGCTGTCGAGGCGGCGGATGGCGCGGATCCGCTCCACCGCCGCCTTGTCCGCGACCCGGCAGCCGAGGGCGTAGGTGGCGTCGGTTGGATAGGCGATGACGCCCCCGCGGCGCAGGATCTCCGCCGCCTGGCGGATGAGCCGCGGCTGCGGGTTGCGCGGATGGACCTCGAAGTACTGGCTCATGCCGCCCCTGACATCGCCCGCCAGGCCGCCCACACCGGCGGGATGCCCTCGGGCAGGGGCGGCGTGCCGCCGAGGAGGGGGGTCATGCCCGGCTCGTGGAAGTCGCTGCCCACCGAGCCCGCGAGCCCGAGGCGGCGCACGATGGCGGCAAGGTCGGCGAGATCCGCCCCCTTGCGCGGTCCCGGCACGATCTCCGCCGCCTCGCCGCCGGCGGCCGCGAACTCCCGCAGGAGCGCCTCCAGGAGCGGGCGCGAGAGCCGGTAGCGCAGCGGATGGGCCAGCACCGCGCGCCCGCCCGCGGCGCGGATCACGGCCACGGTCTCGGCCAGATCCGGCCAGCGCCAGGCGACGTAGCCCGGCCGCCCGCGCCCGAGGAAGCGCCGCAGCGCCTGCCCGACGTCGCGGGCACGGCCGCGGCGGATCAGGACCCGGGCGAAGTGGGTGCGCGTCAGCACCGCCCCCGCCGCAAGCCCCCTCGCCTCCTCCAGGGTGCCGGTCTCGCCGAGCCGGGCAAGGCGCCCCGCCATCCGCTCGGCGCGGGCCTCGCGCGCCTCGCGAAGGGCCGCCAGCGCCCCCTGCAGGGTCGCCTCGGCGGGGTCGATGCCGAGCCCCACCACGTGCACCGTCCGCCCCGCCCAGGTGGCCGAGAGCTCCACCCCCGTCACCAGGACGGGACCCGCCTGCGCCGCCGCGCGCGCCTCGGCGAGGCCGGCCACGGTGTCGTGGTCGGTCACCGCCAGCAGCCCGACCCCGCTGCTGCGGGCAAGCGTCACCACGGCCGCCGGCGGCAGGGTGCCGTCGGAGGCGGTGGTGTGGGTGTGGAGATCGACGCGCACGGCAGGCATCGGTGCATTCTAACCGGGATCCTTTCCGCGCGCGCCCGGGACAACCGCGGCGGGCTGTGCCAGAATGGGCCTCATCCCGGCCTCGAAGACGCCCCGAATGAAGCTGCTCGTCGACTTCCTGCCCGTCCTCCTCTTCTTCGCCGCCTACCAGCTCTGGGACATCTACGTCGCCACCGCCGCCGCCATCGTCGCCGGCGCCCTCCAGGTGGCGTGGGCGTGGCTGCGCCATGGCCGCGTCGAGCCCATGCCGCTGGTCACCCTCGCGGTGCTGGTCCTCTTCGGCGGCGCCACCCTGCTCCTGCACGACGAGCGCTTCATCAAGTGGAAGCCGACGCTGGTCAACTGGCTCTTCGCCGCCGGGTTCCTCGCCAGCCACTTCGTCGGCCGCCGCCCGCTGATCCAGCGGCTGCTGGCCGCCAACATCGAGCTTCCGCCACCGGTGTGGCGGCGCCTGAGCTGGATGTGGATCGCCTTCTTCGCCGCCATGGGGGTGATCAACCTCTTCGTCGCCTACCGCTTCTCCACCGACGTCTGGGTCGACTTCAAGCTCTTCGGGATGCTGGGGCTGACCCTGGTCTTCGTCCTCGTCCAGGGCCTCTATCTCGCCCGCCACATCGCCCCCGAGCAGCACGAGGAGGGCAGCCGCTGATGCTCTACGCCATCATCGCCGAGGACCACCCGGAAAGCCTCGCGCGGCGCCGCAGCGCGCGGCCCGCGCATCTCGCCCGCCTCGAGGCGCTGCAGGCCGAGGGCCGGCTGGTGCTGGCCGGGCCCTTCCCCGCCATCGACGCCCCGGACCCGGGTCCTGCGGGCTTCTCGGGCAGCCTCATCGTCGCCGAGTTCGAATCCCAGGAGGCGGCCGAGCGGTGGGCGGCCGAGGATCCCTACCAGGCCGCAGGGGTCTACGCCCGTGTGACCGTGCGGCCCTTCCTCAAGGTGCTGCCGCGATGAGCCGGGCCGAGCGGATCGAGGCCCGCCTGCGCGAGGCCCTGGGCGCCGAGCACGTGGAGGTGGTGGACGAGAGCCATCGCCACGCGGGCCACGCCGGCGCCCGCGACGGGCGCGGCCACTTCGCCGTCACCGTGATCGCGCCGGCCTTCGCCGGGCGCGGCCTGCTGGAGCGCCACCGCATGGTCTACGACGCCCTCGGGACGCTGATGCAGACCGACATCCACGCCCTCTCCATCCGCGCCCTCGCCCCCGGGGAGACCGGCGCATGAGGCCGGCCGCCCTCCTCCTCGCCGCCGCCCTCGCCGCGCCCGCCGCCGCCCCCGCGGCCGAGGACGCCGAGGCGGTCGCCCGCGTCGACGGCACCGAGATCACCGTCCCCATGCTCGACGCCTACGTGCGCGAGCGCACCCAGGGCCGCGCGGGCTACGCCCAGCTCCCTCCGGCGCAGCGCCGCCAGGCCCTCGACGACCTCGTCAACCTCGTGCTCCTCGCCGCGGAGGCGCGCGCCCAGGGGCTCGACCGCGCCCCCGGGACCGCGGCGCGGCTCTTCGTGCGCGAGGCCGACACCCTCGCCCGCGCCATGCTCGCGCGGGTGATCGCCGCCTCGCCCGTGAGCGAGGAGGCGCTGCGCCGCGCCTACGAGGAGCGCTTCGCCGGGCGCGGCGAGACCGAGTACCGCCTGCGCCACATCCTCGTCGCCGACGAGGCGCGGGCCCGCGAGGCCCTGCGCCGGCTCGACGCGGGGGAGGACTTCGCCGCGGTGGCGCGCGCCCTCTCCCTGGATCCCAGCGGCGAGCAGGGCGGCGACCTCGGCTGGCTCTCGCCCGCCGCCCTCGAGCCGGCGCTGCGTGCCGCGGTGGAGCGGCTGGCGCCGGGGGGCCGCACCACCGAACCCGTGCGCACCCGCTTCGGCCTCCACATCGTCCGGCTCGAGGGACGCCGCACGGCCCCCCCGCCCCCCTTCGAGGCCGTGCGCAGCCGGCTCGCCGCCGAGCTTCAGACCGAGCGCCTCAAGGCCCACGTCGCGGAGCTGCGCAGCAAGGCGCGGATCGAGGAGCGCGGCGCCGGGCGCTGAGCGCCGCCCGCCTCAGCCGCCCTCGAGCCGCGCCAGCAGGTCGAGGAAGGCCGCCTCGTCGAGGATCTCGATCCCGAGCTCGCGGGCGCGCGCGAGCTTCGAGCCGGGCTCGGCGCCGACCACCAAGGCGTCGGTGCGGCGCGAGACGCTGCCGCTGACCCTCGCCCCGAGGGCCTCGAGCCGCGCCTTCGCCTCCTCCCGGGTCATGGAGGTCAGGGTCCCGGTGAGGACGAAGGTCCGGCCGGCGAGGGGGGCCTCGCGGCGCGCGGCCGGCGCCTCCCGCGGCCAGCGGACCCCGGCCCGCCGCAGGGCCTCGATGACCTCGCGGTTGTGCGCCTCGCGGAAGAAGTCGTGGATCGCCGTCGCCACCACCGGCCCCACGTCCGGGACCTGCTGCAGCGCCTCCACGTCGGCCGCCATGACCGCGTCGAGGTCGCCGAAGTGGCGCGCCAGCGCCGCCGCCGTGGCCTCGCCCACCTGCGGGATGCCGAGGGCGTAGAGGAAACGGGCGAGGGTCGTCTCCTTGCTCGCCTCGATGGCCCGCAGCAGGTTCTGCGCCGACTTCTCCCCCATGCGCTCGAGACCCACCAGGTCCTCCCGGCGCAGCCGGTAGAGGTCGGCCGGGCTGCGCACCAGCCCGCGGCCCACCAGCTGCTCCACCAGCTTCTCGCCGAGGCCGTCGATGTCCATGGCCCGGCGCGAGGCGAAGTGCAGGATCGCCCCCTTGCGCTGGGCCGGGCAGTAGAGTCCGCCCATGCAGCGGTGGGCGGCCTCGCCCGGCAGGCGCTCGACGCGCGAGCCGCACACCGGGCAGCGCTCGGGCATCCGCCAGGGCCGCGTCCCGGGCGGGCGGCGGTCGCGGACCACCGCCACCACCTCCGGGATCACCTCACCGGCGCGGCGCACGATCACGGTGTCGCCGACGCGCACGTCCTTGCGCTCCACCTCGTCCTGGTTGTGGAGGCTGGCACGGCTGACCGTGACCCCGCCCACCTGCACCGGGCGCAGGACCGCCACCGGCGTGATGACCCCGGTGCGCCCCACCGAGGGCTCGATCGCCTCCACCACGGTGGCGGCCTCCTCCGCCGGGAACTTGTGCGCCACCGCCCAGCGCGGGGCGCGCGCGGTGGCGCCGAGGGCCTCGCAGGCGGCGAGGTCGTCCACCTTGTAGACCACGCCGTCCATCTCGAAGGGGAAGGCCGCGCGCTGCGCCAGGATGCGCCGGTAGTAGGCGAGGCAGCCCTCGACCCCCTCCGCGGTCTCGAGCTGCCCGCTGAGGCGGAAGCCCCACGCTGCAAGCCGCCGCAGCGACGCCGAGTGCGTCGGCGCCAGCGGCTCCGACAGCTCGCCGAAGCCCCAGGGGACGAAGACCAGGGGGCGGGCGGCGGTGACCCCGGGGTCGAGCTGGCGCAGGCTCCCAGCGGCGGCGTTGCGCGGGTTGGCGAAGGGCGGCTCGCCCGCGGCGCGCCTCGCCTCGTTGAGGCGGGCGAAGGCCTCGCGCGGGATCACCACCTCGCCCCGCACCTCCAGCACCCGCGGCCAGCCCGCACCCAGCAGGCGCAGCGGCACGGTGCGGATGGTGCGGGCGTTGGGGGTGACGTCCTCGCCCCGCCGGCCGTCGCCGCGGGTCGCCGCCCGCACCAGGACTCCGTCCTCGTAGCGCAGGCTCACCGAGGCGCCGTCGAACTTGGGCTCGCAGGCGTAGGCCACCCGCGCCACCCCCAGGCGCTCGCGCACGCGGCGGTCGAACTCTGCCACCTCGCCCTCGTCGAAGGCGTTGTCCAGCGACAGCATGGGGACGGCGTGGGGGACCTCGCCGAAGTCCGCGCGCGGCGGCGCCCCCACCCGCTGCGTGGGCGAGTCGGGGGTCACCAGCTCCGGGTGCATGGCCTCGATCTGCTGCAGCTCCCGCAACAGGCGGTCGTACTCGGCGTCCGGGATCACCGGATCGTCGAGGACGTAGTAGCGGTAGTTGTGATACTCGATCTCGCGCCGCAGGGCCTCGGCCCGCGCGCGCACCGCCTCCGGCACCGCCATCAGCCCGCCTCCGCGGCCCGCGCCCGCAGCAGCGCCCGCCCCGCCTCGTCCAGCGGCCGGCGGTCGCGGTCGCGAAGCTCCCCCCCGAGCCGCGCCGCGAGCCGGTCCGCCGCCGCGAGCAGGGCCTCCACGCCTGCCGCCGCGTCCGGGTGCCCGGGCAGGGTCAGGAACAGCGTCAGCGCCGGGGTGCGGAAGCCCTCCGTGAGCGCCTCGGGGAAGGTGCCGGGCTCGCGGGCGTTGGCGACGCTGTAGAGCAGCCGCCCCTCGGCGTCGCGGTGGTGGAAGATCTCCATCGCGCCCCAGGCGAGGCCCAGCTCGTCGAAGGCGCGGGCAAGCTCCGGCCCCTCGAAGGCGCCCTCGCGCGCGCGCACGTGCACCACCACGAGGTCGGCCCAGCCCGCCGGACGCGGCCCCGCCTCGGCCTGCGCCGCGCCCGCACCGGGGCCGTCCCCGCCGGCCGGCCCGGCATCCGCCGGCGCCTCCCCGCCCTCCGCGGGCGGCGCCTCGACCGCCAGCACCGGCTCGCTGCGCGGGCGCGCCGCCGCCGCCCGGCGCCGCGCCAGCCACTCGCGCAGATAGACCCCGCCGATCACGGCGATCCCCGCCACCAGCAGGGCCAGGCGCAGCTCGTCCATGGCCTCACCCCGCCGCCATCTGGACCGCGTCCTCCACGTCCACGGCCACCAGCCGCGACACCCCGGGCTCGTTCATGGTCACGCCGATGAGCTGCTCGGCGATCTCCATGGTGGTCTTGTTGTGGGTGATGATGATGAACTGGACCCGCTCGCTCATCTCCCGCACCAGCTCGCAGTAGCGCCCGACGTTGGCCTCGTCCAGGGGCGCGTCCACCTCGTCGAGCATGCAGAAGGGCGAGGGGTTGAGCTCGAAGATGGCGAACACCAGCGCCACCGCGGTGAGCGCCTTCTCCCCGCCGGAGAGGAGATGGATGTTGCTGATGCGCTTGCCGGGCGGGCGCGCCATCACCGTCACTCCCGTGTCCAGGAGGTCCTCGCCGGTCATCTGCAGGTAGGCGTGGCCGCCGCCGAACAGCCGCGGGAAGAGGGCCTGGAGGCTGGCGTTGACGCGGTCGAAGGTGTCGCGGAAGCGCTCCCGCGTCTCGCGGTCGATGCGGCGGATGGCCGCCTCCAGGGTCTGCAGCGAGGTGGTGAGGTCCTCGTGCTGGGCGTCGAGGTAGCGCTTGCGCTCCTCCTGCTGGGCGTGCTCCTCGATGGCGGCGAGGTTGACCGGGCCGAGGCGGCGGATGCGCTCCTCCACCGCCGTCAGGGCCTCGGCGCAGGCGGCCTCGTCCTCCTGCGGCGCGAGCGCCGCGGCCTCCGCCTCCAGGTCCACGCCGTCGAGCCGCGCGAGCTGCTCGTCCACCCCCTGCAGGCGCGCCGCCAGCCCCTCGCGCTCGGCCCGCAGCGCGGCGACGGCGTCGCGCCGCGCCTGCAGGCGCCGCTCCGCCTCGCCGCGTGCCGACTCCAGCTCGCGGATCTCCGCCTCCACCGCCTCGAGGGCCTGCCGGGCCTGCCCCAGCGCCTGCTCCACCTCGACCCGCGCCGCGAGCGCCGCCTCCAGCCGCCGCGCCAGGTCCTCGATGGGCGCCTCGGCCTCGCGCAGCGCCGCCTCCAGCGCCTCCTGGCGCTGCCCGAGCTGCCCCGCCCGCGCCTCGGCGCGCTCGAGGTTGCGCCGGGTCGAGGCCTCCTCGGCTCGCTGCGCCTCGAGCCGCACCTCCAGGCCGTGGGCCTGCTCGCGCTCGCCCCGCGCCCGCTCCCGCGCCTCTGCCACGGCCTCCTCGAGCCCGCGCCGCTGCGCCTCGATCTCCCGCTGCTGCGCCTCCAGGGTCGCGAGATGGCCCAGCGCCGCCTCCAGGCGCCCGCGGGCCTCGCGCACCGCGACCTCGTCGCGCTCGCGCTGGGCCGCAAGCTCGGCGAGCTCCGCCTCCAGCCGCGCCCGGCGCCCCTCCACGTGCTCGAGCCGCGCCCGCCGCCCGCCGAGCTCCGCCTCCACCCGCGCCAGCGCGCGCTGGGCCTCGTGCCGCGCCCGCGCCGCCTCCTCGCGCGCCTCCTCCAGGGTCCGCACCGCAGCGGCGGCCTCGGCCACCTCGCCCTCGAGCGCCGCCACCCGCGCCTCGGCCTGCGAGACCTCCGCGCGCAGGCTCCGGATCTCGCGCTCGCGGGCGAGCACGCCGCTGCGCTCGTCGCGCGCCCGCGCCACCCGCAGCCAGCCGCGCCCGAGCCAGATCCCGTCCGCGGTGACCACCGACTCGCCGGGCGCCAGCGCGGCCCGGGCGGCGAGCGCGGTCGCAAGATCCGGGGCGGCGAGGATCCCCGCGAGGAGCTCCGCGGCATGCCCGCCGCGCACGCGCGCGGCGAGGGGCTCGAGGCCCGCGCGCGCCCCACCCGCTGCGGCCTCCGCCGGCTCCACGAGGGTCAGGTGCCCCCCCTCGAGGGCCGCCGCGGCCTCGGCGAAGCGCTCCACCGCCTCGACGCAGACCGCCTCCAGCGCGGGGCCGAGGACCGTCTCCACCGCCTGCTCCCAGCCCGGATCCACCTCCAGGGCCTCGGCCAGGCGCGGCGCCTCGGCGAGCCCCGCCCGCTCCACCCAGCCCCGCACGGCGCCGTCCCCGCGACCCAGCGCCGCCTGCTGCAGCGCCTCCAGCGAGGCCAGCCGGCCGCGCAGCCGCTGCAGCTCGCTGCGGGCCCGGTGCAGCGCCTCGGCGGCCTCGTCCCCGCGCCGCCGCGCCGCGGCAAGCCCGCGCCCGCTCTCCTCGAGGCGGGCCTCGGCCGTCGCCAGCACCTCCCGCAGCCTCGCCCCCTCCTCCGTCAGCCGCGCGATCTCCGCCTGCAGCGGGCCGCCGTCGAGGGCGGCGCGCTCCTCCTCGGCCGCGGCCTGGCGGCGGGCCAGCCGCTCCAGGTCGCGGTCCAGGTGCTGGATCCGGGTGCGCTCCACCTCGGCGGCGCGCCGCGCCTCGTGGAGGGCCTGCTGCTGCTCCTCCCGCCGCCGCCGCCAGGCGGCGAGCCGCGCCTCCGCCTCCCGCAGCCGCTCGGCGGCCTGCTCCGCCCGCGCCCGCGCGGCCTCCACCGCAGGCACCGCGGCCTCGATCTCGCCCCCCAGGGCCTCGAGGCGGGCGCGGTCGGCCTCCATGTGGCCGCGCGCCTCGGCGAGCGCGGACCGCGCCTCCTCCAGCTCGCGTGCAAGCCGCGCCGCGAGTTCGCGCTGGTGGGCGAGCCCCTGCTCGAGGCGGGCCACCTCGGCCCCGTGGGCGTAGTAGCGGCCCTGCTCGGCGCCGAAGCGCTCCGCCGCGCCCTCGCGGGCCTCGCGGGCGCGGTCGAGGCGGGCCTCGATCCCGCGCAGGTCGGCCGCCGCCGCCTCCACCGCGGTCTCGGCGGCGCCGATGCGGGCCTCCAGCGCGCCCAGTGCCTCCTGCAGGCGGCGCCGCCGCACCAGCCACAGCCGCGCCTCCAGCCGCCGCGCCTCCGCCCGCAGCGCGCGGTAGCGTTCGGCCGCCCGGGCCTGGCGCTGCAGCTGCTCGAGCCGGCGCCCGATCTCCTCGCGCAGGTCCTGGAGCCGCTCGAGGTTCTCGCGGGTCTGGCGGATGCGCGTCTCGGTCTCGCGCCGCCGCTCCTTGTAGCGGGAGATCCCCGCGGCCTCCTCGAGGTAGGCGCGCAGCTCCTCCGGGCGGGCCTCGATCAGGCGCGAGATCATGCCCTGCTCGATGATGGAGTAGCTGCGCGGCCCGAGCCCGGTGCCGAGGAAGACGTCCATGATGTCGCGCCGCCGGCAGCGGGTGCCGTTGAGGTAGTAGGCGGACTGGCCGTCGCGGGTGACGGTGCGGCGGATGGAGATCTCGGCGAAGCGCGCGTACTGCCCGCCGAGGCCGCCGTCGGCGTTGTCGAAGACCAGCTCCACCGAGGCCTGCCCTACCGGCTTGCGGGAGGTGGAGCCGTTGAAGATGACGTCGGCCATGGAGTCGCCGCGCAGGGTCTTGGCCGAGCTCTCGCCCATGACCCAGCGCACGGCGTCGATGACGTTGGACTTGCCGCAGCCGTTGGGGCCGACGATGCCGATCAGCCGGCCGGGCAGCTGGATGGTGGTGGGGTCGACGAAGGACTTGAAGCCGGCGAGCCGGATGCGCTTGAGCCGCACGGGCGTTCCCCTGTCCCCCGCTGGGGAGTCAGCGTCCGCGATCCCTGCCCCGCAGCGGCCGTTCCCGCCCCGGGGCGCCTGTGGTATGGTGCCGCGCCTCCCGTTGGGGTGTGAAGCGCCGCGCCGCGGCGGCGAGGAGGAGGCCCGTGAGCACGCGACCGAGCAAGAACCTGGAGACCTTCCCCAACCCCGAGCCGGGCCGCGATTATACCATCCGGATCCGGGCGCCCGAGTTCACCTGCCTGTGCCCCAAGACGGGCCAGCCGGACTTCGCCACCCTGCTCATCGAGTACGTCCCCGACCGCCTCTGCGTCGAGCTCAAGTCCCTCAAGCTCTACATCTGGTCCTACCGCGACGAGGGCCACTTCCACGAGGCGGTCACCAACCGCATCCTCGACGACCTCGTGGCCGCGGTGCAGCCGCGCTTCATGCGCCTGACCGCCGAGTTCAACGTCCGCGGCGGCATCTGGACCACGGTGGTGGCCGAGCACCGCGCCGAGGGCTGGCGCCCCCCCGAGCCCGTGACGCTGCCCGGCTGAGCCGCCCCGATGGAGGCCTTCCTCGGCCTCGATCTCGGCACCTCGGGGGTGCGCGCCTGTGCCGTCGACGCCCGGGGCCGGCTCCTCGCCCGCGCCGGCGTGCCCCTGCCCCCGCCGCGGCGCCTCGGCACCGCCAGCGAGCAGGACCCGCGGGCGTGGTGGCGGGGGATCGCGGCGGCGCTGGCGCGGCTGCGCCGCACGCTCCCGGCGGGGACGCGGCCGCGCCGGCTCGCGGTGGCGGCCACCTCGGGCACGGTGCTCGCCTGCGACGAGGCCCTGTGCCCGCTCGGCCCCGCCCTCCTCTACGACGACGCCCGCTGCGCCGAGGAGGCCGCCTGCATCGCCGCCGCGGCCCCGCCCGAAAGCCCCGCCCGCGGCGCCGCCTCGGGGCTCGCCAAGTGGCTGCACCTGCACCGCCGCGGCGCCCCCCTCGTCCTCCACCAGGCGGACTGGATCAACGCCCGCCTCCTCGGCCGCCCGCCGCCCACCGACGCCAACAACGCCCTCAAGACCGGCTACGACCCCGGCGCGGGGCGGTGGCCGGCGTGGCTCGCCGGGCTGGGACTCGATCCCGCCGCGATGCCCGCCGTGGTGGTGCCCGGGACGCCCCTCGGCACCATCGCCGCCGACGCCGCCGCGGCGCTCGGCCTGCCCCCGGACCTGGTGGTGGTCGCCGGGACCACCGACAGCACCGCCGCGGTGGTCGCGGCCGGCGCCCGCGCCCCGGGGGACGCCGTCACCAGCCTCGGCTCCACCCTGGTGGTCAAGGTGGTCTCGGCGCGCCCGGTGGCGGACGCCCGCCACGGCGTCTACAGCCATCCCCTGGGCCGGCTGTGGCTCGCGGGCGGCGCCTCCAACACCGGCGGCGCGGTCCTCGCCCGCTGGTTCACCCCGGCGCGCATCGAGGCCCTGTGCCGCGAGATCGATCCCGAGCGCGACAGCGGCCTCGACTACTACCCGCTCGCCCGCCCGGGCGAGCGCTTTCCCGTCGCCGACCCCGCGCTGGCGCCGCGCCTCGCGCCCCGCCCCGCCGATCCCGTCCGCTTCCTGCACGGGCTGCTGGAGGGCATCGCCCGCATCGAGGCCGCAGGCTACCGCCGCCTCGCCGAGCTCGGCGCGCCCTTCCCGCGCCGCGTCCTCACCACCGGGGGCGGCGCCGCCAACGTGGTCTGGACGCGGATGCGGCGGCGCATCCTCGGCGTTGCCGTGAGCGCCGTGCCCGAGGCCGAACCGGCCCTGGGGGCGGCGCGGCTCGCCCTCGGCGGCCCCCCTCAGCCCTGAGCGAGGAGGCGCCGGATGCGCTCGACGGCGCGCTCCAGGCGGTCGATCCCGGTGGTGTAGGCGAAGCGGACGTGGCCTCGGGCCTCGTGGCGCCCGAAGTCGGTGCCGGGGGTGACGGCGACGTGGGCCTCCTCCAGCAGGCGCCGGCACAGGCGCTCGCAGTCGTCGTCGAAGGCCCGGGAGTCGGCGTAGACGTAGAAGGCGCCCTGCGGCGTGACCGGGACCGAGAAGCCGAGCCCGCGCAGGGCCGGAACCAGGAACTCGCGCCGCGCGCGGAAGGCGGCCCGCCGCTCCTCGGCGATCTCGAGGGTGGCGGGCGTGAAGGCGGCGAGGGCGGCGTGCTGGGCCGGGGTGGGGGCGGCGATGAAGAGGTTCTGGGCCAGCCGCTCGAGGGCGCGCACCAGCCCCTCGGGGGCCACCAGCCAGCCCAGGCGCCAGCCGGTCATCCCGAAGTACTTGGAGAAGCTGTTGATGACGAGGACGTCCTCGCCGAGGGCGAGCGCGGTGGGCGCCTCGCCCTCGTAGACGAGGCCGTGGTAGATCTCGTCCACCACCAGGGCGGCCCCGGTGCGGCGGCACCAGGCATGGATGGCGGCGAGCTCCGCCGGCGCGATGAGCGTCCCCGTGGGGTTGGCGGGGCTCGCCACGAGGACCAGGCGCGGCGGCGGATCGAGGGCGGCGAGGGCCGCGGCGGTGGGCTGGTAGCCGTGCTCCGCCGCCCCCGGCAGCGCCACCGCGCGCCCCTCCACGGCGCGGGCGAAATGGCGGTTGCAGGGATAGCCGGGATCGGCGAGGGCCACGGTCTCGTCGCGTCCGAGCAGCGCCGCCAGCACCAGGAGCAGCGCGCCCGAGGCCCCGGGCGTCACGACGATGCGCTGCGGCGCCACGGCGAGGCCGTGCCGTTCCCGGTAGTGGCGGGCGATGGCCTCGCGCAGCTCCGGAATCCCCAGCGCCGGGGTGTAGCCGGTGCGCCCCTCGGCGAGCGCCCGCCGCCCGGCCTCGACGATGGGCCGCGGGGTGGGGAAGTCCGGCTCGCCCACCTCCATGTGGATGACGTCGGCGCCGGCCGCCTCCAGCGCCCGGGCGCGCGCCAGCACGTCCATGACGCGGAAGGGCTCGATGGCCTCGGCACGGGCGGCCAGGCGCAGCGGGTCGCGGTTCAGATGCTGTCCTCCGACAGCCCCTGCCGGCGCAGGATCTCGCGCAGCCTGCGCAGGGCGTCCATCTGGATCTGGCGCACCCGCTCGCGGGTGACGCCGATCTCCGCCCCCACCTGCTCCAGGGTCGCCTTCTCGTGGCCGTGCAGCCCGAAGCGGCGCTCCACCACCGCGCGCTGCTTGTCGCTGAGCTCGGCGAGCCAGCGCTCGATGCAGGCGTAGAGGTCGGCCTCCTGGAGCTGGTCGGCGGGGTCGGGATTGCTCTCGTCCGGGATCGCGTCGAGCAGGACCTTGTCGTCGTCGTGGCCGATGGGGGTGTCCACCGAGGCGATGCGCTCGTTGAGGCCCAGCATGCGCTTGACCTCCTCGGCCGGGCGGTCGAGCATCTCGGCGATCTCGTCGGCGGTGGGCTCGTGATCCAGCTCCTGCGCCAGCTTGCGCGCCGCGCGCAGGTAGCTGTTGATCTCCTTGACCACGTGGATCGGCAGCCGGATGGTGCGCGTCTGGTTCATGATCGCGCGCTCGATGGTCTGGCGGATCCACCACGTGGCGTAGGTGGAGAAGCGGAACCCGAGCTCCGGGTCGAACTTGTCCACCGCCCGGATCAGCCCGAGGTTGCCCTCCTCGATGAGGTCCAGCAGAGGCAGGCCGCGGTTCATGTAGCGGCGCGCGATCTTGACCACGAGGCGGAGGTTGCTCTCGATCATCCGCCGGCGCGCGGCCTCGTCGCCGCGCTGCGCCCGCCGCGCGTAGTAGACCTCCTCCTCCGCGGTCAGGAGCGGCGAGGCGCCGATCTCGCTGAGGTACATGCGGGTGGCGTCTAGCTCGCTGGAGCGCATCTCCCCGGGCGCGAAGCGCCGGGGCACACCCCGCGCCGCCGGTTCCTCCTCCGCCTCGTCCTCGGGAAGCGGCTCGTTGGCCGCCTCCTCCTCTCCTTCGATCCCGTCGTCGGCCTCGATCTCGGGCTCCTCGGCCATGCTCCGACTCCTCCATTGCCGCCGATGAGGCCCCTCCCCGGTCAGCGCCGCGGCAGCAGGGTCAGCGGATCGACGGGCTCGCCGAAGCGGCGGATCTCGAAGTGCAGCTTCGGCCGGTCGGCCCCGCTCGCCCCGAGCTCGGCGATGACCTGCCCAGCGCGCACGTGCTCCCCTTCCCTGACCAACAGCCGCCGGTTGTGGCCGTAGGCGCTGAGCCATTCCGCATTGTGCTTGACGATGATAAGGCGGCCGTATCCGACGAGTCCACTTCCGGCGTAGACCACCCGCCCGGCGGCCGCGGCGCGCACCGGCTGACCCGGCCTGCCGCCGATGTCGATGCCCCGCTTGGCGCCGTCCCGGAAGCCGGCAAGGAGCGGGCCCTCCGTGGGCCAGGAAAAGACCGGGCGCCCCGCGGGGCCGGCGGCGGCGGGCGGCGCCTCCCGCGCTGCCGGCACCGCCGGCCGCTCCGCCTCGGGCGTGGGCTGCGCCCTCGGCGCCGGCGGCCGCCGCCCGGGCGAAGCCGTGGCTTTCGGCGCGCCGGCCCGCGCGGTCGCGGCCTGCGGCGGCCGCAGCCGGATCCGCTGGCCCGGGTGGATGCGGTAGGGCGGCGCAATCCCGTTCCAGGCCGCGAGGCGGCGGTAGTCGAGGCCGTGCCGCCAGGCGATGGCGTAGAGCGTCTCTCCCCGGCGCACCACGTGCACGCCGGGGGGATCCGGCGGCGGGTGGTTGAGCCAGGCGCGGGGGCTGCACGCCGCGAGCAGGATCGCGGCGAGCACGGCGGCCGCCGCCCTGCCCGCCTGCCCCATCATCCCCCCCGCAGCACCAGCCAGAGCACCGCCGCCGCCGCCACCATGCCCCAGCCCAGCCCGTCGACCCAGCGATGCAGCGCCGCCTCCATGCGCGCCCCGCCGAGGCGCATGAGGCCGGCGACGAGGAAGAAGCGGCCGCCGCGACCGGCGACGGAGCCGGCGACGAAGGGCACCAGCGGCATCCCGGCCACGCCCGCGGCGATGGTGAAGACCTTGTACGGGATGGGGGAGAACCCGGCCAGCAGGATCACCCACAGGCCGTGGCGCGCGAACCAGGTCCGCGCCTGCAGGTAGGCCTCCCAGTAGCCGGCCCGCTCGAGCCACGGCGCCACGAGGTCGAAGGCGAGCGCACCGATGGCGTAGCCCGCGATCCCGCCGGCGACCGAGGCCGCGGTGGTGAGCGCCGCAAGCCGCCAGGCCCGCTGCGGGCGCGCCAGCGCCATCGGCGCCAGCATCACGTCCGGCGGCACCGGGAAGAAGGACGATTCGGCGAAGCTCAGCAGCCCCAGCAGCCACGGCGCGCGCGGGTGGCGCGACCAGGCCATGACGCGGGCGTAGAGCCGGCGGAAGGGGCGCATCCTCAGCCCCGCCCCGCCTGGAAGGGCACGAAGCTGACCTCGGCCAGGGCCTCGCGCACCCAGCCGCCGCCCTCGCGCCGCAGCCGCACCAGCACCTGCCCGCCCCCCGGCGGCCCCACCGGCCCGACGATGCAGCCGGCGGCGGCGAGCTGGCCCGGCAGCGCCGGCGGGATCTCCTCGGGCGCCGCGGTGAGCACGATGGCGTCGAAGGGGGCGCGGTCGGGCCAGCCGTGGGCGCCGTCGCCGTGGCGGACGACGACGTTGCCGACCCCCGCCTCGCGCAGGCGCTGGCGGGCGCGGGCGGCCAGGGCGCCGATCCGCTCCACCGAGAAGACCTGCCCCGCGACCGCCGCCAGCACCGCCGCCTGGTAGCCCGATCCGGTGCCGATCTCGAGCACCCGCTGCGGGCGCGCGACCACCTCCAGCACCGCCTCCGCGAGCCGCGCCACCACCCAGGGCTGCGAGATGGTCTGGCCGAAGCCGATGGGCAGGGCCGTGTCCTCGTAGGCCCGGCTCGCGAGGGCCTCGTCCACGAAGAGATGGCGCGGCACCTCGCGCATCGCCGCGAGCACCGCCGGCGCCCGGATCCCCGCCGCGCGCAGCCGCTCCACCATGCGCTCGCGCACCCGCGGCGAGGTCATGCCGACACCACGCCGAAGCCGCAGGTCCATCACGGGCGCAGCGCCTCCGCCCACGCCCGCAGCCGACCCAGCGCCTCGTGGTGGGTGAGGTCGACGTGGATCGGCGTCAGCGCCACCCGCCCCGCGGCGACGGCGTGGAAGTCGGTGCCGGGGCCGGCGTCCTCCTCCGGCCCCGCCGGCCCGATCCAGTAGATGGGGCGCCCGCGGGGATCGGTGGTGCGCACCACCGGCTCGGCGCGGTGGCGGTGCCCGAGGCGGGTGACCTCGATCCCCGCCACGGCCTCCATGGGCAGGTCGGGGACGTTGACGTTGAGGATGGTGTCCGGCGGCAGGGGGTCGCTCAGCAGCCGCTCGACGATGGCCCGTGCCACCCGCGCCGCGGTGGGGAAGTGCTGCGGGTCGTGGGCGGCCAGCGACACCGCCACCGCCGGGTAGCCGAGGAAGCGCCCTTCCATCGCCGCCGCCACCGTCCCCGAGTAGAGGACGTCGTCGCCGAGGTTGGCGCCGGCGTTGATGCCCGAGACCACCATGTCGGGCTCCCGCTCCAGCAGCCCCGTGATGGCGAGATGGACGCAGTCGGTGGGGGTGCCGTCCACGTAGATGTAGCCGTTGTCGGCGCGGTGCGCGCGCAACGGACGGTCGAGGGTGAGCGAGTTGCTGGCGCCGCTGCGGTTGCGCTCGGGGGCGACCACCGTCACCTCGCCGAGCGTCGCCAGCGCATCGGCGAGCACCTGCAGCCCGGGCGCGCGGTAGCCGTCGTCGTTGGTCACGAGGATGCGCATGGGTCCTCCGGCAGCGTTGCCGCGTAACTATACCCGAAGGCGCCACCGCCCCCGGGCTATACTGGCGGCGCGAGATCCCGGGGGCCGCCATGCCCGTCGACGACGAGGACCGTGCGCTGTTCCGCCGCGCCGTCCGCGGCGCCCGCCGCCTCACCCCCGAGCGGGCGGAGGTGCGCGGACCGCGCCCGCCGCCGCGCGCCCTGCAGAGCGCCGCCGAGCGCGAGGCGGTGCTGCGCGCCTCGCTCTCGCACTCGCCCCTCGCCCTCGAGGTGGAGACCGGCGAGGAGGTGGTCTTCCTGCGGCCGGGGCTCGACCGGCGCATCCTGCGCCGCCTGCGCCGCGGCCACTACGCCGTGGGCGACCAGATCGACCTCCACGGGCTGCGCGCGGACGAGGCCCGCGAGGCCCTCGCCGCCTTCCTCCGCCGCTCGCTCGGACGCGGCGTGCGCTGCGTGCGGGTGATCCACGGCAAGGGGCTGCGCTCGCCCGGCGGCGAGCCGGTGCTTCGCCGCGCCGTCCCGCGCTGGCTCGCCCGCCGCGACGAGGTCCTGGCCTTCTGTTCGGCGCCGCCCGCCGACGGCGGCCTCGGCGCCCTCTACGTCCTCCTGCGCGGCGGCTGAGCGGCGGGATCCAGCGGGCGCGGCCGGTCCCGCCGGCGGTCGACGATGCAGTAGAAGCCGAAGGGCTCGCCGCCCTCGTTGCGCAGCTGGTGCGCCCCCAGCGGGGCCACGTAGGCCACGTCGTGGGGCCCGATCTCGAACTCCTCCTCCCCGATGCGCACCCGGCCCCGGCCGCGGGCGCCGATGATGGCATGCTCGTGCACGTGCGCCTCCAGGGTCGTGTAGCCACCGGGACCGATCTCGAAGTAGCGCAGCTCGAAGGCGGTGGACTCGCCGTGCTGGCCCACGAGCTCGAAACGCTGCACGTCGCGGAAGCGCCCCTGGCCGTCCTCCTTGTAGCGGCGTGCGCGCCGCGCCGCCCAGCGGAAGGGCGCCTCCTGGGCGAGGAACGCCCCCGCCGGCGCCGCACCGCCGCGGGAAGGCGCCGGTGACGGGGTCCGGGCGCCGCCCGCCGCCGCCTGCGCCCCCAGGGCCTCGGCGAAGCGGGCGGCGCTGCGGCGCACCTCGTCCGGGCTCCCCAGCACCGCACCGCCGATGAGCAGGATCGCGTCCTCGCCGTAGCGCCGCACGAGCGCCGGCACGTCCTCCAGCGCCATGCCCCCGGCCGGCACCGGCATCGCCGCACGCACCGGACCCAGCGGCTCGCGCAGGGCCCCGGCGATGCGCTCGCACTGGGCCGGCGTGAACCCGAAGCGCCCCCCGGCGTCGGGGAAGACGGCGGCATCGGCGCCGAAGAGCCGGAACAGCGTCCCGAGGAGGAGACCGTGCTCGATGCCGTGCCCCGCCCGCGCCAGCCAGCCCCCGGTCATGGCCGGATGGGCCAGGACCACGAGGGGGAAGCTGGCGGCGATCCAGCGCATGCGCTCGAGCCCCAGGATCGCGGGCGAGACCAGGACGCCGCGCACCCCGGCCCGCACCGCGTACTCCAGCTGTGCCTCCAAGCGCGTCCCCGCGGCGTTGATGGCCGGAAGGTAGAGGGCGCGCCGGCCGGTGCGGGCCGCCGCCCGCTCCACCGCCTCCTGGCAGCGCGCCACGCGCTCCTCGAAGGGCGCCGTGGCCTGGTCGGCCAGGCCGTGGTCGTCCTTGACCAGGTCGCCACCGCCCTCCACGAAGGCCTCGGCGATCGCCGCCAGCGACACCGCGTCGAGCCCCACGGGCTTGAGGGCGGTGGCGGCGAGGGGGCGGCCGTACACGCCGGTGAGCTGGCGCAGCCCCTCGATGCCGTAGCGGGGCCCGCCGAGCCCCCGCAGAACCCCCTCCGGCAGCGCGAGCCCCGCCAGCACCACGCCCTCCAGGAGCGAGACGTTGCCCCACAGGAGGTTGAGGAGCTGGGGCGGATCCGAGCCCACCACCTCCGCCGGGTAGGCGACGGTGACCCGCCAGCGCCCCGGGCCCGCCGCATGCGGCCCGTCGACGCGGCCGCCCACCATCCCGCGCGCCGCGGGGAAGCGCCCCAGCACCCGCGGCGAGAGCTCCACGGTCTGCTCGTGGGCGATGGCGTCCGCCCGCGCCGCCGCCTCCTCCGCGTCCCCGGCGGCGAGCTCGTAGGTGACGAGGATCTCTCTCGACAACGGATTTCCCGGAAGATGCAGGATCTCAGGCGTGGTCCGCCACCCCGCGCGCCGGCGGCGCCGGCTCCGGTGCCGGCCAGCGGACCTCGACGCGCAGGCCATTATAGCGGGACTCCTCGAGCCGGATGCGGGCGCCGTGCAGCTCGGCGATGCGCCGCACGATGGAAAGGCCCAGGCCGCAGCCCGCGCCGGCGCTGCCCGGCCGGCGGTAGAAGCGCTCGAAGACGCGCTGCCGCTCCTCCGGCGGGATCCCCGGGCCGCTGTCCTCCACCGTGAGCACCGCAGCCCCCCGCTCCGCCACCGCCACCCGCACCGCCACCCGCCCGCCCGCGGGCGTGTACCGCACGGCGTTGTCGACGAGGTTGCGGGTGAGGACGGCGAGGGTCTCCTCGCCCGCCTCCACCGGCGCCGGCACCGCCTCCAAGGAGAGGTCGATGCCGCGGGCGATGGCGAGCGGGGCGAGCTGCGCCGTCACCTCCTCCACCACCTGCGCGAGGTCGGCGCGGCCGCCCCCCGCGGTCTGCCCCGGCTCCATGCGCGCCAGGGTCAGGAGCTGGCCCACCAGGTGGGTCATGCGGTCGACCCCCTCCACCACCCGCCGCAGCGCACGCTGGCGGTCGCCGCCCTCCCGGGCCCGCATCGCCACCTGCGCCTGCGTGCGCAGCGCCGCCAGCGGCGTGCGCAGCTCGTGGGCCGCGTCGGCGGTGAAGCGCCGCTCGCGCTCGAGCGCCAGACGCAGCCGCACCAGCAGGGCGTTGAGGGCCTCCACCAGCGGCCGGACCTCCGCCGGCAGGCCCTCGGGCTCCAGCGCATCGAGCCGGTCCGGGGCACGCCGGGCGAGCTGACCCTGCAGCGCCCTGAGGGGGCGGAGCCCGACCCCCACCCACCACCAGATGAAGAGCCCCAGCACCGGCACCAGCACAATGCTGGGCGCCAGCATGCCCCAGGCCACCTGGCGCGCCAGGCCGCCGCGCAGGTCCAGCCGCTCGGCCACCTGGGCCTCGATCTCGCCCGCCGGATGGACCACCGCGTAGACGCGCCAGCGCGCGCCGCCGATCTCCCGCTCCGAGAAGCCGGCCACCTCCGCCAGCCGTGCGCCCGCCGGCGCGTTGGGCGAGCGCAGCACGAGACGGTCGCCGAGGACCCAGACCTGGAAGGCCACGGGGGCCTCGTAGTCGTGCACCATGGGCAAGTCGAGGACGCGCGGGTGCGCCAGGAGCGAGTCCGGCGACGGCGCCGCCCCGGACTGGAAGGCGAGCTCCTCGCCCAGCTCGTGGTGACTCAACGAGAGCAGCACCCGCGCCGTCTGCGCCAGTTGCGCGTCGTGGAAGGCCGCCACCTCGCGGGTGGCGCGCCAGTAGCTGAACGCAGCCCCGACACCCCACAGCAGCAGCGTGCCGCCGAGCAGGGGCAGCAGCAGCCGCGCCCGCAGCGAACCCTTCATGCCGGCGCGTCGATGACGTAGCCGACGCCGCGCACGGTGCGGATGAGCCCGCTGCCGAGCTTGCGCCGCAGGTGATGGATGTGGACCTCGACGGCGTTGCTCTCGATCCGGTCGGCGTCGTCGTAGAGGCTGCGCTCGAGCCGGCTGCGCGAGAGCACGCGCCCGCGATGCTCCAGGAGCAGGACCAGGATCTCGAACTCCCGCGGGGTGAGCGGTACCGGCTCGCCGTCCCGCCAGACCCGGTGCGCCGCCGTGTCCACCGCGATCTCCCCGTGGCGCAGGAGCGCCCCCACCTGCCCCGCCCGCCGCCGCCGGATCGCCCGCAGGCGCGCGCACAGCTCGTCGAGGTCGAAGGGCTTGACGAGGTAGTCGTCGGCCCCCTCGTCGAGCCCCCGCACCCGCGCCTCCACCGCGTCGCACGCCGTCAGCACCAGCACCGGCGTGTCGTCCCCGCGCCGGCGCATCTCCCGCAGCAGCGTCCACCCGTCCGGCGGCGGCAGCAGGAGGTCGAGGACGACGGCGTCGTAGCCGCCGGCCTCCAGCATGCCCCGCGCCTCGCGGCCGCCCGTGACCCAGTCCACCACGTAGCCCTGCAGGCGGAGCCCCTCGGCCACGCCCTCCCCCAGCGGATGATCGTCCTCCACCAGCAGCACCCGCATCGCCGTGTTCCCTCTGCCCCGCCTCCTCGCCGCCGGGCCTCCAGCGCGAAGCGTAGCCCATGCGGGGTTAATGCCACGTTAACCACATGCGTCCTGCGGGCATGCCAGCAGCTCGCGTACCAGGGCGGTGGCATAGGCCCCGGACGGCAGGGCGAAGCGCAGCACCAGCGCGTCGCCCTCCAGGCGCCAGCGCAGCCCCTGTGGCAGCACCCGCAGCGCCCGCCGCTCGTGGGCGAGCCCTGCCGCCTCGAGGCCCCGGCACCAGGCCGCCCACGGCGCCAGCACCGCCGCCTCGAGGGCGGCGCAGGCGCCGCAGGCCAGCGACGGCCCGGCACCCCAGAGGGGGCCGCTCGGGTGGAGGTCGCCGCGCCGGCAGCGCCGCGCCAGGGCCTCGTCCGCCTGCGGCGCGGCGAAGACCGAGCGCGAGCCGGCGAGCGCCACCGCCTCCCCCGGCAGCAGCCGCGCCCAGGAGCCGTCGGCGATGCGCGCCGCCGCCACCCGGTTGAAGAGGTGGGCGCGGGCGGCCGAGAGCACCATGCCGCGCCGGAAGCGCCCGGTGGGGGCGGGGCCGCCGCCGAACCAGACCGCGGCGGCCTCCAGGTTGCTCCCCCCCTGCCCGAAGCGCTGCGGCCCGAAGAGGTTCGGCACCCCCGCCTCGGCGATGCGCCCGAGACGCGCGGCGAGCGCCCGCGGATCGGCGCTCAGCTCCCGCACCACGAGGCGGAAGCGGTTGCCGGCGAGCCCGCCCCGGCGCAGCGCGCGCCGGTGCCGGGTCTCGGCGAGGACGCGGAAACGGCCCTCGGCGTGCCGTTCCCAGTCCACCGGCAGCGCACGCGGCAGGTGGACGGAGAACCACTGGCGGGCGACGGCGCGGCGGTCCTTGAGGCCGGCCCAGGCCACCCGCGCCGCGCCCATGCCGGCGGCCCGCGCGAGCCGCTGCGCCACCCACGCGGTGTCCGCATCCACCTTCTCCACCTGCAGGTAGACGTGCTCGCCGCGGCCTTCTGGGGCGAAGCGCAGGACCTCCTCGACCACGAAGTCCTCGGGCCGCACCCGCAGCCGCCCGCGCCCCACCGGCCCCCCGTGGGCGAAAGGGATCGCCGCCAGGGGATCCCCCACGGCGCCCGGCGCCACGCCCTCCTCAGCCACGGGGCAGGAGCAGGACCACGGCGTGGGCGGCGATGCCCTCCCCGCGGCCCACGGCACCGAGCCCCTCGGAGGTGGTGGCCTTGATGCTCACCGCCCCCACCTCGACGCCGAGGTCGGCGGCGAGGCGGGCGCGCATGACCTCGACGTGGGGGGCGAGCCGCGGGGCCTGGGCGATGACGGTGACGTCGGCGTTGCCGGGCCTCAGCCCCGCCGCCGCCACCCTCGCCACCACCTCGCGCAGGAGCACGCGGCTGTCGGCCCCCGCCCACGCCGGATCGCGGTCGGGGAAGTGGCGGCCGATGTCGCCGAGGGCGGCGGCCCCGAGGAGGGCGTCGCAGAGGGCGTGGATGACGACGTCGCCGTCGGAGTGGGCGATGAGCCCGTGGGTGTGCGGGATGCGCACGCCGCCCAGCACCACGCCGTCGCCGGGCCCGAAGCGGTGGACGTCGAAGCCGTGGCCGATGCGCGGGATCATGCCCCCTCCTCCTCCAGCAGGCGCAGGGCCGCCGCCGCCAGCGCCAGGTCGCCCGGATGGGTGATCTTGAGATTGAGGGGGCTGCCCGCCACCAGCCGCGGCCGCCGCCCGAGCCGCTCCACCGCCGCCGCCTCGTCGGTGACCGGCGCCCCGGCGGCGCCCTCGAGGGCCTCGCGCAGGAGCCCGTAGCGGAAGACCTGCGGCGTGAGCGCGCGCCACAGCCCCTCCCGCGGCACCGTCTCCGCGACCCGGCCCTCGGCCTCGCGCTTGAGGGTGTCGCCCACCGGCAGCGCGAGCAGCGCGCCGTCCGCGTCGGCGGCGGCCGCCGCCACCACCGCCTCCAGGTCCCGCCGCGGCAGGCACGGGCGCGCCGCGTCGTGCACCGCCACGAGGTCCTCCGCCCGGGCCCGTCCCGCGAGGGCGGCGAGCGCCGCCCGCACGGAATCGCAGCGCTCGGCACCGCCGGTCACGGTGGCCACCGCGACCCCCTCCGGCGGCCGCACCTCGCCCCAGCCGCCGTCGTCCGCGGCCAGCGCCACCACCGCGCCCGCCGCCGCCGGGTGGGCGCAGGCCCGATGCAGCGCGTGCTCGAGCACGGGCCGCCCCGCCAGGCGCAGGTACTGCTTGGGCCGGTCCGCCCCCATGCGGGTGCCGCGCCCCGCCGCCGGCACCACCACCCACAGCCGCTCAGCGGCCATCCTCCGCCTCCGGCGCCACCACCTGGAAGAAGGTCTCGCCGGGCCCGATCATGCCCAGCTCGCTGCGCGCCCGCTCCTCGATCGCCTCCACCCCCTCCTTGAGATCCATGACCTCGGCGGCGAGGCGGCGGTTGCGCTCGGCCAGGCGCGCGTTCTCCTCCGCCTGCGCGGCGATCGCCCGCTGCAGCGCGGCCACGCTGCGCAGCCCGCCCTCCCCCAGCCACAGGCGGTACTGCAGCACCGCCAGCAGGACGGCGAGGAGGAGCAGCAGCCAGCGCACCCGCGCTCAGCCCTCCGCGCGCGGGAAGGCGGCAAGCCCCGGGTAGCGGCCCGCATCCCCCAGCTCGCGGGCGATGGCGAGGAGCCGGTTGTACTTGGCGACGCGGTCGGTGCGGCAGAGCGACCCGGTCTTGATCTGGGTCGCGGCCGAGCCCACCGCGAGATCGGCGATGGTGGTGTCCTCGGTCTCGCCGGAGCGGTGCGAGACGATGCTGGCGTAGCCGGCCTCGGTGGCGAGGCGGATCGCCTCCAGGGTCTCGGTCAGGGTGCCGATCTGGTTGAGCTTGATCAGGATCGCGTTGGCTACGCCCTCGTCGATGCCGCGCCGGAGGATGGCCGGGTTGGTGACGAAGACGTCGTCGCCCACGAGCTGGACCCGCCCGCCGAGACGGCGCGTCAGCTCCTGCCAGCCGGCCCAGTCGTCCTCGGCGAGGCCGTCCTCGATGGTGACGATGGGGTAGCGCTCGACCCACGCCGCGAGCAGATCGATCATGCCGCCGGCGTCGAGCTCGCGTCCCTCGGAGGCGAGGCGGTAGCGCCCGCCCTCGCGCAGCTCGCTGGCGGCCACATCGAGGCCCAGGTGGATGTCGCGCCCGGCGGTGAAGCCGGCGCGCCCGATGGCCTCCATGAGGACCTCCAGCGCCGCCTCGTTGGAGGGCAGGTCGGGGGCGAAGCCCCCCTCGTCGCCCACCCCGGTGGCGAGCCCGCGCCCACGCAGCACCGCCTTGAGGGCGTGGAAGATCTCGGCCCCGTAGCGGATCGCCTCGGCCATGTCCGGCGCGCCCGTGGGCAGGATCATGAACTCCTGCACGTCGACGCTGTTGTCGGCGTGGGCGCCGCCGTTGAGGACGTTCATCATCGGCACCGGCATGGTGAAGGCCTCGGCGCCGCCCCCGAGCCGGCGGTAGAGGGGCTCGCCGGCCTCGGCCGCGGCCGCCCTGGCCACCGCCAGCGACACCCCGAGGATGGCGTTGGCGCCGAGGCGGGCCTTGTTGGGGGTGCCGTCGAGCTCGATCAGGCGCCGGTCCAGGGCCTCCTGCTCCGCGGCCTCCATGCCCCGCACCGCGGCGAGGATCTCCCCCTCGACATGGGCCACCGCCCGGCGCACCCCCTTGCCGCCGTAGCGGGCGTCGCCGTCGCGCAGCTCCACCGCCTCCCGCGTGCCGGTGGACGCCCCGGATGGCACCGCGGCCCAGCCCCGCGCCCCCGAGGCCAGGTGCGCCTCCACCGCCACCGTGGGGTTGCCGCGCGAATCGAGGATCTCCAGGGCCTTGAGGTCGACGATCTCCGACATGAACGTTCCTTTCCTTCCGGGATGTTACGTTGCCTTTCTCATGGTCTGTCGAGATCCTGCGGCAGCCCTCGGACGCAGCCCCGCAGGGCCACGAGGGTCTCCAGCAGGGCCTCCACCCGGTCCAGGGGCCAGGAGTTGGGCCCGTCGCTGAGGGCCCGGTCCGGATCCGGGTGGGTCTCCATGAAGATGCCGTCGGCGCCGGCCGCCACCGCCGCCCGCGCCAGCACCGGCACGAAGCGGCGGTCGCCTCCGGAGCGCCCCCCGAGCCCGCCCGGCTGCTGCACCGAGTGGGTGGCGTCGAAGACCACCGGGCAGCCGGTGGTGCGCAGCACCGCCAGCGAGCGCATGTCCGCCACCAGGTTCTGGTAGCCGAAGCTGTAGCCGCGCTCGCACACGAGGAGGGCGTCGTTGCCCGCAGCGCGCGCCTTGGCCACCACGTGGACCATCTCCCAGGGGGAGAGGAACTGGCCCTTCTTGAGGTTGACGGGGCGCCCCTGGCGGGCCACCGCCTGGATGAAGTCGGTCTGGCGGCAGAGGAAGGCCGGCGTCTGCAGCACGTCCACCACCGCCGCCACCTCGGCCAGGGGCGTGTGCTCGTGGACGTCGGTGAGCACCGGCACGCCCACCTCCCGCCGCACCCGCTCCAGCGCCGCCAGCCCCCGCTCCAGCCCCGGGCCGCGGAAGCTCTCGTGGGAGCTGCGGTTGGCCTTGTCGAAGGAGGCCTTGAAGACGAACGGGACGCCCAGGCGGGCGGTGATCCCGCGCAGCCGCTCGGCCACCTCCAGCACCAACGCCTCGCTCTCGATGACGCAGGGGCCGGCGATCAGGAGCAGGGGGGCGCCGGGTCCGACCTCGAACCCGCACAGCCTCATGCGCTCGCCGCCCCCGGCAGCTCGCGCTCGCGGTGCATCCGCGCGGCGCGGATGAAGCCGGCGAAGAGCGGGTGGCCGTCGCGCGGGGTGGAGGTGAACTCGGGGTGGAACTGGCAGGCCAGGAACCACGGGTGATCCGGCAGCTCCACCACCTCCACCAGGCGCCCGTCGTGGGAGCGTCCGGACACCACCAGCCCCGCCCCCTGCAGGCGCTCGAGGTAGTTGTTGTTGAACTCGTAGCGGTGGCGGTGGCGCTCGACGATGACGTCGCGCCCGTAGAGGTCGTGGGCCAGGGTCCCCGGCACCAGGCGGCAGGGCTGGCCGCCCAGGCGCATGGTGCCGCCGAGGTCGGAGTCCTTGTCGCGCCGCTCGAGCCGCCCGTCGCGGTTCTGCCACTCCGTGATGAGGGCGATGACCGGGTGCTCGCAGGCCGGATCGAACTCCGTGCTGTGGGCCCCGGCGAGGCCCGCCACGTGGCGTGCGAACTCGATCACCGCCACCTGCATGCCGAGGCAGATGCCGAGATAGGGGATGCCGTTCTCGCGCGCATAGCGGGCGGCGGCGATCTTGCCCTCGACCCCGCGCTCGCCGAAGCCGCCGGGGACGAGGATGGCGTCGGCGCCGGCGAGCAGCCCCGTGCCCTCCGTCTCGAGCCGCTCGGAGTCGACGTAGCGGATGTCCACCCGGGTGCGGGTGTGGATGCCGGCGTGCACGAGGGCCTCGTTGAGGGACTTGTAGGAATCCACCAGCTCCACGTACTTGCCCACCAGGGCCACCTGGACGGTGCCCTCCGGGTGCTCCATGGCCTCCACCACCCGGTCCCACTCGGACAGGTCCGCCTCGGGGGCGTCGATGCGCAGCTTCTCGCAGACGATGCGGTCGAGGCCCTGCTCGTGGAGCAGGCGCGGGATCTTGTAGATGTTGTCCACGTCGCGGGCGGAGATGACGGCGCGCTCCTCGACGTTGGTGAAGAGCGCGATCTTGCGCCGCTCCTCCGCCGGCAGCGCGCGGTCGGCCCGGCACAGG